>JAFGHX010000314.1 GCA_016929905.1 Kiritimatiellia bacterium | reverse complement strand
GCATGCGGGACGAACGCCATACTTCCCGCAGGCAAAACGACCGGAGAGGCTTCCCGCTTCAGCTATACGTCCGAGGGCCTACAAGATTGACCAAGGAGGATTTGTTTCGGATAAGGTATGTGAATACTGGGTTGACTAGCCTTTGATAGTTGCGGGAAATCAGTTTGGCTGCTACGAAACAGTGTTTTCGCTAGTTCTGGATTCTCATCTGCAAGCCCTGCCTGCCAGCCCCTGGCCCCCCCCCCCCCAAGAACAACACCATGCCGCCAGAAAGGTATGCGGTCGATTGCCCCTCATTCTTCCCTTCAATATCTGTAGCGCAATTTTTCCCGGAACTCCTATTCTCCCTGCCGACTTCCGTGTCCCTTCGGCAAGAGTGTGTGACGCCGCTGGGCCTGGCCGGATAGATTGGTCGCCAAGAGTGGAGGCGACCGACACCTCAGCGCAACATCTTGCGCACACCGTCAGAGGCACCGAAAAAGACAGGGTCTAGAATCGCCTGTGAGCGACGACCGTCGGGAGGGGAAGGGTTGATGCCTGGGAAATCAGTCGTCGACCATCGACGGGAGAAGATTATCCCGTCGACTTCAGGGGGCGGACGGGGTCTTTAACATGTTAATTTAGCAGGAAGAGAGTTGATCGGATTCCGCCGAACTGTCTCGTTGGCAGCGGGCCATATTCCCTGGTCGCTCCTTGTGGCAAGCTGGCGTCGTACCATTCAACGACAGCCGTTTGTGCTTCAGTGGCGGACCGCTTCTTGGTAGGCTTTCCGTGTTGCTGATGCTCTTTGAAAATCGCTCCGTCGGCCGTTCGAACACGGGTGCGGCGCCGGGGCCGCATAGCGGCGCAAATGGCCGCCACTGACATCCGTTAGGATGCCTTGGGACGAGTCTTGGGTGTTTATGACAGCAACGGCGATCCCCTTGATGAGTCGGCCATCGGCAACCACTACCTGTTCCAGGGCGGTGGTATTCGTGGGAGACGGGATTCTATTTCTTCAGGGCGAGATGGTATGATCCGGTTACGGGCAGGTGGCTCTCGAAGGATCCGATTGGCATCAGCGGCGGGTTGAACCAGTATGTTTTCTGTGATAGCAGTCCCGTGAATTGGCGGGATCCGTACGGGATGAGACAGAATGAAGATGAGAGGCCTTGGTGGATCCCTCCGGGTGGTCCGATTCATATGCCTCCGCAGCTTGACCGGCTTTACATTGAGCACCTGATTCGGCAACACAAACGCGGGTGGCCGAAGCTGAAGAAGGCAATCTACGGCGAGACGTGCTTCTTTAGGGGTATACAGGAGTATTGGCGAGAGATACCTCAGCCGGTTAGGACCGTCGGTGGCGGCGTATGGTGGGCTTTTTTGACATTGGGCATTCATGCCCAGGATGCCGCGGCTACGTATGAACGGGAGAGAGAGCGTCGGGCCGAGTTGCCCGAAGGACACCCTGAGCAGTATTCATGGTCGGATGCGATTATCCCGGCCGTCAAGGGCGCCGTGACTGACATTGTGGGTGACTGGTGGCAGATTGTCTACGGGCACACGGGGTCAGGTCTTTAACATGTTAATCAAGCAAGAAGGGAGCTGATCGGACTCCGCCGAACGGTCTCGTCGCCAACGGGTCCTATTCCCCGGTCGCTCCTCGTTGTAAGCGGCTGCCCTGCCATTCAACGAAAGCCGTTTCTGCAACGTATTGACGAACCCGTGCATCCCGTTCTCGCCCGCAGGGCGAGAACACCTGAAATTCCGGGGCCGGGCCACGCCCCGGCCCCGGAATTTCAGCGCCATTCGTGTTTGGGGTAGCGGCGCTGGAGTTCCTTCTTCACCTTCGGATAGTGCGTGGTCCAGAACGAGGCCAGGTCGTCCGTCACCTGGACAGGCCGGTGATTGGGCGCCAGGATCTCCACGACCACCCGCACGCGGCCCATGGCGATGGTGACAGGCGCGGTCACGTCGTAGAGTTCCTGGATCCGGAGCGAGAGGTGCGGGGGCCTGCCCGTCTCGTAGGTGACCTTCGGCGTCCGCCCATTGGACAATTTCACCCGCTCCGGCGCGTGTTTCTCCAACAGCGCCTGCTGTGCCGGCGCGAGCCAGGCCTTCACGACCGGCTGCACCGGCTTGTCCTTGATGTCTTTGTAGCCTGTCGCCCCGTGGCAGACCTGCTCCAGCAGCGCGAGGCGGTCTTCATCCCGGATCGGCGGCAAGCCGAGCTCCGGACACCACCCGGCCAGGCTGTTCAGCCGCAGGATCCATTGTTCCACCCCGTGGTTCCACTGCTTGAGTGTGAGCCGGCCCGCATGCACCTCCTGCGCCAGTGCAACGGCCGCTTCGTCCGCGGTCGGTTCGCCCGCCTGCCGGCTGTCGAGCAGGAGGTCGCGAAACCACCACTGCTGCTCCGCGCGAACGCGGCGCGTGGCCGGGTCGAATGCGACATGGCGCTGCTCCCGCGTTTCCTCCGGAAACATCTCGGCCAGCCACGCCTGGTCGATAGCCGTCACCAGCGCGAGCCGCACGTCCACGTCACCCCGGCTGCTCCCGATTTCCTGCACCTCAGCCGCCACGATCAGCGCGCTGTCGCGCACGACACTCTCCTTGTCCAGGTTGCCCCGGCGCCGGTGCACCACCTCGTAGCGCGTCGAGCCGCTGCTCAACCGGCGCGCAAGCTGGTCGGAGAACCCGCTCAGAATGCAGCGGCGCACCGAGGAGGACGGCGGGTTCTGTTCGAACATGTCCAGGCCCTGCTGCTCGGCGATCTGGAGGAACTGGTCCACGATCCGGCCCACTTGCCGCGCCGTCTGCGCGTGGATGCCCACTTGCCGGCATGCGGCGACATCGAACCGGTGCGCGGCCGCGTGCCGCCACGCGCGCATGAGCAGCAGCAGGTCGGATTCCGATTCCTCGCCCAGCACCGATTCCCGCTGCTCGCGGACATCCAGCCCCTGACGGCGCAGGAGCAGGTTGCGTTCCTGCGTGAGCGCCGCGATCAGCGCCGCGGTCGGCACGCAGCCGAAATGCTCCGCCGCGATCAGCATGCGGGCATAACGCGGATGCGCCGGGAACGAAAGCATGCGCCGGCCCAGTCCCGTGAGGCTGCCCGTCGATGCATGCAGGCCGCCGAGATCCGTGAGCAGGCCCAGCGCGTGCGCCAGCGCCTTCTCCGGCGGCGGGTCGATCCACGGGAACCGCGCCACATCCGCCTGCCCGCACGCTTTCAGCAGCAGGACCGTCTCGGCCAGATCCACGCGCTGCACTTCCGGCAGTTCCTGAGCGGGCCGGTCCCTGTGCTCGCGCTCCGTCCACAGCCGCAGGCAGGCGCCCTGCGCCGTGCGCCCGGCCCGGCCCGCGCGCTGGTCCGCCGACGCGCGGCTGATCTTCTCGATCAGCAGCGTGTTGATCCCGCGGTACGGATCGAACCGCGCCTTGCGCGCCAACCCGCTGTCGATCACCAGCCGCACCCCGTCGATCGTCAGCGAGGTCTCCGCTACGTTCGTCGCCACGACCACCTTGCGCCGCGCGCTCGGGGCGACCGCCGCGTCCTGTTCGCCCGGCGGCAGATCGCCGTGCAGCGGCAGAACCGTGAATGCCTTCCCCGCACGCGTGCGGGCGATGGCCTCGATCGTGCGCCGGATCTCGTAGGCGCCCGGCATGAACACGAGCACGTCGCCCTCGCGCTCGTTCCGTACGCCGCGCTCGAACTCGCGCGCCGCCACGTCCCAGACCGGCGTGCGGTCCGTGTCGACCGCCTTCTCAAGGTAGCTGATCGAAACCGGATAGACCCGGCCTTCCGACTCCAGGACGGGGCAGGGGGCCAGGTAGAAGCCGAGCGTTGGTGAGTCCAATGTCGCCGACATCACGACGATCTTCAGGTCCGGCCGCGCGCCGTGCTGCAGTTGAACCGCGCGGCCCAGCATGACGTCCGTGTACAGGCGCCGCTCGTGAAATTCGTCGAAGATCAGAATGGCCGCCTGGCTCAGGCGCGGATCGTCCACCAGTTGCCGAAGCAGGACGCCGTCGGTCACGTAGCGGATCCGCGTCTCGGCGCCGCACTGCCGCTCGAAGCGTACCTGGTAACCCACCTCGGCGCCCAGCGGCACGCCGCGCTCCCATGCCACCCGCGCCGCCAGCATGCGCGCCGCCAGCCGCCGGGGCTGCAACACAACGATCTGACCCGCGCCCGCCAGACCCGCATCCAGCAGCATCTGCGGCACCTGCGTGGATTTGCCCGAGCCCGTCGGGGCTTGCACGATCGCGCGGTTCCCCTCCCGCATCGCTTCAAGCAGCGGCGGCTTCAGCTCGTAGATGGGCAACAGATTGTGCGCTTGACTGCTCATCGCTCGCGCGCGGACCCCGTTCGACCGATCAATCCAACTTTTACAAAAGCGGCCCGATGTGTCAAACTCGGCCAGCAATTCTCATTATGGCGTTGCGTCCGTTTGTAGTGTCGAAGATCCGCCTGTGGTGGAAGCCCCGTGAGGGGTGTTCCCGGGGCAAAAGGCGTGTGCGGACAGCCCTTACGGGCTTGACTACGAACGGATTTCACCGGGGTGCCGCCATAATGAGAATTGCTGAACTCGGCCGGAACGAGTGCACGATCGGTGCGTTCAATGGGCCTTCTCAGGATACTCTACCAGGACGAGACGCTGGTTGCGATCGACAAGCCGTGCGGGCTGTTGGTGCATCGCACCCGGATCGCGCGCGACCATACGGTCGCGCTGCAGTTGCTGCGCGATCAGCTTGGCCGGTTCGTCTATCCGGTCCACAGGCTCGACCGGCCCACGTCGGGTGTGCTGCTGTTTGCGCTGGAGCCGGAAACCGCCTCCCGGCTGGGTGCGCAGTTCTCGGCGCGCGAGGTGACCAAAACCTACCTGGGCGTCGTGCGCGGGTTCACCGAGGAACAGGGCGTGATCGATTACCCGCTGCGCGAGCAAGACAGCGACGCGCGGCAGGAAGCCGTCACCGAGTACCGGCGCCTGGCCACCGCGGAACTCGCGGAACCGGTCGGCCCGAATCCCTCGGCGCGCTGCTCGCTCGTCGAGGCGCACCCGCAGACCGGCCGCATGCACCAGATCCGGCGCCATTTCAAGCACGTTGCGCACCCCGTCATCGGCGATACCCAGTACGGGGACGGGCGCCACAACCGCCTCTTCCGCGATCGATTCAACTGCTACCGCCTGCTCCTCTTCGCGCAGGGCCTCGCCCTTAAACACCCCGCGACCGGCAACGACCTTCTCATCCGGGCGCCGCTGCCCGAAGAAATGGCCAGTCTGTTCGAACAGCTCGGGTGGGGCTCGTTCACCTGAGGTCTGCAATCCGAATTCGCCGATCACACGGCGTCACTCTTCCAGCCAGACCCGCGCGCGGAAGCAGCGCGGCTGGTCGGGTGGGGCGGCAGGCGGGTCGAACACGATTACCTGGTTGGTGCCCGGCAGCCGGCTGTAGCCGTCAACGCCGTTCCACGGGCCGGTCGGTCCGCCGTCGGCCTGCTCGAGCATGTAGTATCGGGTCAAACCCTCGTACCCGGTCCCAGCCGCCTGGACGGTGGCGAAACGCACCACGGGCATGCCCGCCTCCAGGACGACCTCGACCGCGAACCAGTCGTTCGTCCCGTCTGCCGCGGTGCCGGCGATGTATTCGCCGAGATTCGACACGCCGTCGTTGTCGAAATCGTCCGCGCCGGAACCCGACGTTCCGGCCAGGACCGCGTTCTCCCAGGCATCCGGCAACCCGTCCCCGTCCTGGTCGCCGCTCGCCGTCGTCCCCTCAACGACCGAAAGCGCCAGGTCGAACACCAGGTCGCTGCTGCTCAACGTGCTGTTGAAGACCTGAACGGCCACCACGTTCGTGCCGCCGTGCAAGGCCGGCACGTCGTTCGTGCTCAGAACCGCAGTCCATGCCGCGGGTTCGATGGTTGAAGCCGCGAAACTGTCGAAGGCCACAAAATCGCCCGCGCCGCCGGGTATGTTGATCCGGGCGATTTCCTCGCCGTTGAGCCAGAGGATGAACCCGTCGTCGTAAACGGCCTGGGCCGTGAGCCGCCGCACGAGCCACGGGTCGTCGAGCGTGAACGTCCGGCGCAGGAATACGGAGGAGTAGCTGTCTGCCATGTCGTCCAGCGTCGTGCCGAACGGCCCTTCTTCCTGCTGGCTGCTGTAGCCGATCGGCGCGGCGCCCGCGCTCCACCCGCTGTCGTCGAAGGCGATACATCGCCACGCGTAGGCCGGGCTTGATGCCTCGCCGGTGCCGCGCGCGTATCTCCATTCGGCGCCGCCCGGCACCCGGACGGTCTCGCGCAGGCCGTAGCGGCGTACGCCTTCGAGCATCAGCGCGTTGAGGTAGCCATGCTCGCCTACGCTCACGCACAGGGCGCCGTCGTCGCCGGCGTCGATCGCTTCGAACCGCGCCACGTGCCCGCTTTCCGTGTTGTAGCCGCTGACGACCGTGGTCGTGTCCTGCGGAGCGGCGGCGGTACCGATCGCACTGCCCGACGAACTCCGGTTCCGGAAACAGACCGCGCCGCTCAACGTGAAGGATGTCAGCCGGTCCGTATAGGTGACGTTGTCGCGGTTCGCGAAGAGCACGAGCGTGTAGCGCAGGCCGGGATCCAGCCCGGCGAACGCCAGTGTGGTCTGGCCCGCGCCCATGTTGCCGGTGCAGTCCAACTTGCCGTTGAACACGGCGAAGGCGTCCGTGTCGGCATGGGCGTTCGTGCCCTGCGTGGCGTAGTTCGAGCTCCAGCTCCCGTCGGTGGCGACGCTGAGTGTCACGGGCAGCGGTGCGCCGGTGTCAAGATCCACCAGCACTCCGTTCGTTGCGTACTCGGGCCAGTAGCCCGAAAAAACGGTGAGGTTCGTGTCCGTCTGCCCGGCCGCCCAGAGCAGATCGTTATAGGCAACGAATGCCGTTGAACGCGAGTTCTCGTCGTCGTCCGCAATGATGACGGTGTGTTGGGCGCCGGCCGCCAGCGTGGCATTCGAAGGGTTGGAAAGGGTCAGAACCACGGTTTCGGGGTCTTCCAGCAGGTCGTCGTCCAGAATGGCGAGCGGCAGCTCGATCGCCGTCTGGCCCGCAGGAAACGTCAGCACGCCGTTGGCGGAGGCGTAGTCCGCGCCCGATTGGGCCGTGCCGCCCGCGCTGTTGTAGGCAACCGTCACGAGCTGCGGCCATGCCCGGTTGAGACTGACACCCACCGCCGCGGCGGTGTTGGATTCGGCGCCCTCGGACCATGCGGCGTCGAACGCCAACTCGGGCAACGGCGTGTTGGTCTCGCAGCGCAGCATCAGGGCGTTGACGTAGAAGTTGGTCGCTTGGCTGGAGACCGTGACGAGCATCGTCCCGTTCGTGCCCGGGTCGATCGTCGTGAAGCGCGCGACGTGGCCGTTCGTCGTGTTGTAGCCGTTGACCAGTCCGGTGGAGGCGTCGGTCGGGCCGCCGAACTCGGCGCCGGAACTGCTCGCGTTGAGGAACGCGTCGACGTCCGAAATCGTGACGGTCGTCCGCCGGTCGGTGTAGGCGGGTTCGTCGCGGTTGCCGAACAGGGCGAATTCGTACCGGTATTCCGCGTTCATACCCGAGAAGGTGAACGTGAGGTTGGACCCGTAACTGATGAGGCCCGCGCAGTCGACGATTCCCGCAAACACATCATAGGCGTCGGTGCCGGGCAGCGCGTTGGTGCCCTGCGCGGAGTCCGGGCCGGACCCGCCGTCGTCGATCGTGAGCGTCACCGCGCACACCGTACCCGTATGGTAGTCGACCAGCAATCCGCTCTCGCCCCGCGTATAGGCCGTGATGTTGGCGCCAAGCTGCCCCGTCGCCCACGCCAGATCGTTGTAGGCGGTGAACGCACCCGCAGGTTGCGTCACGGTCACGCTGAGCTCGTCGGAACCCGACAGCGCGCCGTCGTTCGCGCTCAGGCGCAATATGTAATCGCCCGCCTGCGTAAACGTGGCCGTGGTCTGTAGATTCGTTGGGCTGCCAAACGAGACGGAGGCGGGCCCGCTCACGTTTGTCCACGTCGTCTCCAGCGTGCCGGCGGGCAGTCCGTCGTCCCAGGCGCCGCCGGCCAGGTCCGCGGTGCCCGTGCTCAAACTGATGGTCTGGTCCGCCCCGGCAAAGACGGCCGGCGCCAGGTTGCCGTAGTCGGCCTGATAGAGTTGCTGCACCTCCTCGGGCAGCAGCGCGCGCCCGTATATGCGCAGGTCGTCCAGCCGGCCGCCGTAGAACCGCGTGCTGCTCAGGTCCTGGCGCCCGCCGAAATAGAGGGTCCCGGCCGGGTTGAAGCTGTCGCCGCCCGCCGCACTGCTCGCGGCCGCTACGCCGTCGAAGTAGAGGGTGGCGCCGGCATCGGGCCGCACCGTCAGCGTGTACAGGTGCCAAGTGCCGTCCGGCGGACCCGCCGGAATGGCGAGCGTGCCGTATTCCTGCGGGTCGTTGCTGTCGCGCAGGGCCGTCATGATGAAGCCCGATCCGTACGCGCAGTCCTGTTCGCCGATCCAGATGTTCAGGCTGTTCGAATCGTTCACGTTGCCGTGGCTGTACATGTACTGGTATACGCTGCCGGCGTTGTCCGGATGGCTGTACCAGAATGAGACGGTGAATTCGGGCCCGAACGCGAAGTCGGGGATCGCCACATAGTCGTCTGCCTCGTCGAAACTCAACGCGTTCGCCAGGCGCCCGTTCGTCCAGGCGGGCTCGTTGCACAGCTCGCCGTGCCGCGCATGGCCCGAGGCGTCAACGGCCGTGTCACCGGCGCCGGCGTCCAGGCGCCAGTGCCCGAGCAGGTCCGCCGCAATGTCATGTTCGCGCACCTCGATCCAGACGGTGGCGGGCGCGCTCGTCGAGACGGCGTCGCACGCTTCGAACGTGAACGCGTCGCCGCCCGCGAAGTCGGTGCCCGGCACGTAGGTGAGGGCCGGCGGCGTGCCGGACAGAACCCCGTTCGTCGGGTCGGCCGTGACGTGAAACGTCAGTGCGTCGCCGTCCGCGTCCGTCGCCGCCAGCTCGAGCTGGCGGCCCGTGTTCGTGGCCACCAGCACGTACTGGGCCGGGGCGACGGGCGCGTCGTTCACGGAACTGACCGTCAGCGTGAACGACTGCGTCGCCGAGAGATAGCCGTCCGCAACCGTCAGGACGATCGCCGCCGTCCCATGCCGGTCCGCCGCAGGCGTGACCGTCACCGTCCGATTGCTGCCGCTGCCGCCCAGCGTAATCGCCGGGCCGGGTACCAGTTGGTGGTTGTCCGAATCGGCTACGACCGAGAGCGCGTCAGCCGCCGTCTCCGCGTCGCCGACCGTGAACGGCAGCGCGGCCGTGGACGTGTCCTCGTCAATGCCCGCGTCCGCAATGGCTGTGAGCGTAGGCGGCGTGTTCGTGTGGCTGAACACGTACTCCACGGAGGCGTAGACCATCTCGTTCGTAATGGAGGTCTGCGGCAGACCGCCGGCCGACGGGCCGGCGTCCCCGTCGGTGACGTCCACCAACTTCAGCGACTTGATCGCGCTCGTGTAGGCCGCGTCCGTGTTCCAGAACTTCACGACGTAACGCCAGTTCGCCTGGTCGTCCGGCGCCAGATCCGTGTAGTCGAAAAAGAACGTGCAGTCCGGCGCGGCGCCGGGATTGGTCGAGTGGTCCAGCCCGTCGAATCCGAGATCCCCGCCGCTGTACGTGCTGTCCCGGAACAATTGGCCGTTTCGGTTCGGCTGCCCGGCGTAGGGCGGAAGGGCCCCAAGCTCGGCGCGGACCAGATTGATCCGTACGTCCTCGCGGCGGACCGTGTTCAGCGTGCATTCGGCCAGCAGCTTCGGCGCGTAGAAGGCGCGCGGCGCCAGCCAGTCGGCGTCCTCGCCCGTGAACGCGCCGTCGCGCTGTGAGGGTGCGCCCGATACCCCGGAAACCGGCTTCAGCGCATCGTAGGCCAGCCAGAGGAACCCGTCGTTGCCCCAGTCGGTCCCCCAGGAATTCGCGACTTTCAGCGCGCCCCGCTCGCCCGTACCGATCGTGCCGTCCCGGTTGATGTCGATCCAGATCGCGTCGTTGTAGCCGATCACCGTCATCCGGTGCGCGCCTTCAGCGCTGTCCGTGACGTAGTAGCAGGCCTGCTCGCCCACGTGCGGGTCGTCGTCCGTCGTGCCGGGATCGTCGCGAACGTATAAGCCCTTCCAGGAGTTCTGGTAGGTGGAGTAGGTCAGGACGTAGCCGTTGACCAGCATCTGTTTCAGGTCGTTCAGCCCCGCTTCCGTGTCCACGTCGGGCACCGTGCCGGAATCACCCATGCGATACGCGAGCGCGTCGCGCCAGAGCTGGGAGTCCAGCGGCCAGGCCGTGTCGCGCGGCGAGACGCCCTCGTAAAACCGGTCGTACGGGATCGCGCCGTGCTCTTGCATCAGCCGCAAAGCGTCGGACGCGAATGAGCCCGTGTCGGCGCCGTCGTTGATCAGGTTGTACGTCCAGCGCGGTGAAAAACGACGCGAGTCGCCCCCGTTCTTCGCGTCCCAGCCCCGCTGCAGGGCAACCATGTAGGTCATCTGGTAGTACGTGCACGCCCAGGCCGTGCACGAACCGCCCGCCTGAGTGCGGATCGGCGGAAAGGCGGCGAGTTCGCTGTTGTCAATCGCGACCGGCATGTTTGTCGGGTTGGCGCAAGGGAGAATCCCGGGCGCGTCGGACGGCGCTTCGGCGGCGTATGCGCCCCCTGCCGACGGATCCGTTTCCGTGCCGCCCGTGACCGGCTCCAAACGCACGGCGTCCATGCGCGGAACCGAGAAAGCCGAGTCCCCGCGCATGAACCGGGCGTCGAGCGGATCGAGCCCGCGCTTGCGCCGGGCTTCGTTCATCCGGCGCAGCCCGAACGCGTTCGGGCGCACGTTCCGCGTGGGGATCATGTGCTGTGCACGCCACGCCTGGCGGTCCGGCGTCGGCAGCAGTAGCCCCTTGGGATGACGCCTCACGTCCAAATCCGCTTCCGGGACGGCGGGGCCCGGCGCCGAAAACACCTGTGCGGACCAGCCGCTCAGAGCGAAGAGGGCCGTAAGCAGTAGTTGATTCATGCGCATGTCGACTGTCGCTTCTTCTGACGTAACGGTGGCGTGATGCGCAACCCCCGCAACGCCTTACGTATACCACAAATTGTGCCCCGTGGCAAGATTGCGATGGAAGCGTGCACCGCCCGCAGACTGCGTTTTTCCTTTCCCCCCGCGCCGCCGCATGGCACTATTCCCCGCTGTCAATCGAAGCGGGAGGAGACAATTCAGATGACGAGTATAACCCTTCGCGCCGGCTGCGTCCTGGCCGGCATCGGGATGCTGGCGCTCCGTTCGCCGGCCGTGGCCCAAGGGAGTGGTTCCGAGGCGGCTAAGACCGGCGCGCCCCATGTCGAGACGCTCACCCTGAAGACGACGGTCCGCGAAATTGTCAAAGCCAAGGAAAGCCTCGGACACGCCGATTGCGTTGTTATGCCCTCTGCGCACGAACTGCTCGTCGTGGATAATCACGGGCGGAAGACCATCGATGTGCTCAGCTTGGACGGGCGCTACAAACGCACCATGCCCACGCAGGGCTTTCCCGATATGGAAGGGCTCGTCCACGTGTCGGGCAACACGTTCGCCGCCATCGACGAGAAGGACCGCGAGATTACGCTGCTCACCATTACCGCGATGACCCCGAAGATCACGAAGGCCTCGGGCAAGACCTACCCGCTGGATCTGCCGGACTCGGCCAACAACGGACTGGAAGGGATCACCAGTGACCCGGACAACAAGTGCTTCTACGTCGTGAACGAAGGGCCGTTGGCCGTGTACAAGGTCGTCCTCGCCGAAGGGACCGCCGAGATCTCAACGCTCTTTGACGCCAAGAAAAAGCTCGCCGGGCATTGTAGAGACCTGCTCGATCTAACCTATGACCGCGTCAGCCGGCACCTGTTCTTCCTGAGCGACGAGAGCGAAGTGATCGTCGAGACGGATATGGAGGGCGCTGTACTCTCCAAACATCCGATTCCTGCCGGCCTGCCCGAAGGTATTGCGTTTTCGCCCGACCGGTCCCAACTCTACCTCATCGACCAGAAGGGGATCCTCTACATCTATGACGTGAAATGGGCCGGGCCGTAGCGCGCCGCGTGGCGTCCGGGCGAGGACGAGGCGCGGATCGCCTGTGTGCCCCACAACACCTCAGTACTCGAAATTCGCCCATGGGTGGGAGATCTGAAAGCCATTACTGCCCATGTCGCCCGGCGTCAGGACGATGCCGAAATAGTCGCCGCTTTGCGACGTGACGAACCCGTTGCTGATGCTGCCGCCGGCGCTGTTGCGTATGATCAGATTCGCCTGTCCGTCTCCCGACACCTGCACGCCGTGAAGATTGCCGACCAGATTGTTGCCGTCAACCCGGCAGCCTGTCCCTACAATGTGGACGCCGGCACCCCCGTTCTCGCCGCAGTGGTTGTCGACCACCGAGCAGTTGTGCGTGGCTATGATCCCCGCGTTCGTGTTCCATGTCGACGTGCACTGCCTCACGTCGCAGTTGTCTTTCACCCAGATGCCGTTGTCCCCGTTGCGAGCGGCCGTACAGTGGTCGATGCGCGTGGCCATGAAACAGGCAAACCCGTTCGAGGTGTTGTCCGAAGCCTTGCAGCGCGTCACCGTGCTGCCGTTCTGCGTCCGGATTCCTTCATCCCCGTTCTTGTAGGCTCCGCATTCCATGACTAACGCGTTCTGCCCGATCGTCATGCCCATGCCGACGTTGTTGTAGGTAATGATTCCGCGCAGCGTGCTCTCCACCGCCTCCGTCGCCGATACCCCGTCGCTGCCCCAGTCGCGAACCACGCCGTTGCGGACCGTGACGTTGTGCTGGGTGCCTTGCACCGCCACACCATGCTTGGATCCGCTCACCCCGATCAGCGCAAATCCATTCAGATCCAGCCTGACGTTGTCGGCGAGAATGGTGATGCCGTTCGTGTTGACCTCGCCTACCAGATTGTCGGTCAGGTAGAAGGCGCCCGAATTCGTGATGTCGTAAGGGATGTCTGATATCGGATGATGCGGCTGCACTTCGTTCAATGTCCGCATGTTCGCGATCTCCGAACCGGGCGGACCCGGGGGCGTCATGTTGTCGGCCACACACGCGACAGCCGCCGCAAAAAGAACGGTAGCCGCCGCCTCTTGGACAATCCGGGATCGTCGCTTGTACATCATCCACCTCCGCGTATGAAAACCGCCTGCGAAGCGACTGTACCATATCTGTCGGTCGGATTCACGCCGATTCTCGACAGGGCAGCAACGGCGCCCGGGGCCCCAAGACGGAGGCAACACACACCTTGACATGCGCTTGGCAACCGTCGACACTTGATCCGCCCACACGCGCTGTCACGCATTCGCGTACACATAGACGAGGATCGAGAGAGGCAAGCTTGCAGACAGGTGAGGACATGCCGGAACGGGGCGAGCCCGCCTTGGACGCCGTGGCCGGGTTCTGCGCGGAAACCGACGCGGATCTCATGGCCTACATGGTGATGGCTCGTGAGGACCCCGCCGGGGCGCGAGCGGCATGGGGCGAGTTCTATACGCGCCACGCGTCCTACCTCTATAACGTCTGCATGAGTGCCTACGCGTCCATGCTGGGCGGCGAAGCGGGGGTCTGTGACCTCGTGGCCGATACCTTTAAACGGGCCTACGACAATGCCCGTACGTTCGATGCGGACGGTATCGAGGAGCCGGACCGGCTCCGCCGGCGGACACGAGCCTGGCTCGGCCGAATCGCTCAGCGCCTGTTTCAGGATGCCTTGAGAGAGCGTGCGCGGTTGCGGACCGTGCACCTGAACCCCGAAATGTGGGAGCAGATCGCGTCGGAACCCGAGCGGGAACCGGCGGATCCAAGACAGATCGCGCGTGTTCAAGACGCTTTGGCACAGCTCTCCGAGAAAGAACAGACCGTGGTTCGGGTGACGTTCCAGTGGCATCAACCCGGACGCGAACACCAGAGGTTGCCGAACGACGTCGCCGCCGAGCTGGCGGCCGCTCTGCAGACAACCCCGGAGAACTTGCGGCAGATCCGCCGCCGCGCCATGAAGAAGATTCGCGCGTACCTGGAGACAACCCGTGAAACCCCGTGAAGAGAAGAACGAATCGGACGACGAAAGCACCAACATTGACGGAGTCATCCGGGCGGCACTGCAGAGCGCCGCGTGGGCCGTTCCGCAATGCGAGGAGGAGGTGGCACACGCCGAAGAACGGTTGAGCGGCAAGGCATTGCCGCTGCCTCCCGCTTTGAACGAGCCCGCGTCGGCTTGGGCGCGGGGCGGCCGCCCTGCGCGCGGCGTCGAGCCGAAACTGGAGTTGCCGGCGTCGCCCGATGTCGATCGGACGTTGGCCAGAGCCGCCCGTGAGCGGGGGTGTGTCTCGCCAGAGATCGAGGCAACCATGCGCCGCGATCGGGAGGCGGCCGAGGTGGAGTTCGATGAGCGGGACACTCGGAACGATGCGTGCTAGAGATTTCGACAGGCGGCTCAGCCGCGAATTTCGAAAACGTTTCGGCCGGTGTGCCACCCGAGTGCCCGGCGGTCGAACCGAGGAACAGGAGCGCCGGCACGAAATAGCCGAGTTGGCGGAGTCGGTGGCAGAGGAACACTGCCCCGGCGAGCGAACGGAACCGGAATGCATCGCGCGGGCAAAGCGCATCACAATCAGTTTCGGCGCGTACGGCGAAGCCTTTGACGGCATGCTGGAATGGAAACAGGACCGGTTCCACATCTTCTGCAATCTGGACCGGCTCGGGCAAAGCACGTCGCCTCGTGCGCGTTTCACGCTCGCACATGAATTGGGGCACTATTACATCGACGAACACCGCCGCGCGCTGGCAAGCGGCCGGGTCGCACCGCATTTGTCCCTGTGTGAGTACGAATGCGCGCTGCTGGCCGAGCAGGAGGCCGACCACTTCGCCGCCCATCTCCTGATGCCGGCCGCCCGGTTTCGGGCCGCTGCGCGGACGGTTCCCGTCGGCGTCGAGGGTGCGCGACGGTTGGCCGACAGATTCGGAACATCTCTGACCGCATCTGCCATACGCTACGTCGCGCTCGATCTTGCGCCCTGCGCCGTCATCAAATGGGACTGTCACGGCTATGCGTGGAAGCACTTGAGCTCGTCTGCGTTCCGGGGCCCGTTTCGCAAGACGTTCGAGGCCCCAAAGGATCTCGCCGAAGATTCCCCGACACGGCGGGCGATCAGCCGCCAGCAGCCGCCCGAAACCGGCTATTTCCAGGCCGGGACCGTCGCCTCAGCCTGGTTCCCCGGCATCGAGCGTGGGGAATGGCAGGATGCCGTCCTCGTCGAAGAAGCCCTGCCGCTGGGCCGCCACGGTGTCCTCACGCTTCTGTATAGAGTGTAGAGGGACAGACCCTTGCGTCTGCACGGCGAGCGGTCAGCATTGTGTGGGGACAGACCCCGAGGGCGCCGAGGGCGGTCCGCAGGCAGACCCCGAGGGCGGCCAAGGGCGTGAGCATCAGAGGTGTTGAGTGTGGCGTGTCTCGGCCTGTGGAGGGGGTGGCCTTTGCACTGCTCCCGCATCACGGATGCGGTCAGTCTCTGAAATCGGCGAAATCACCTCCGCCGTCGGCCTTGCCACGAGACGCGCCAGCGAACAGACGCAGAATAGCGGGAGCTTGATGGGCTCTTCTGTGGGCGCGATTCGGCTCAGGACGTGGTGACGCTCACGGGCTGCATTCGCAGTTTCTGCATTGTGCACAGCCCGCCCCAATCGCCATGCTTCATCGGATGCGGACGTGGATCACGCTGGGCCCACGGCGCCTTCTGGTATCTTTCGCAGACTTCCTTGATGAACGCCTCGCTGCCCAACGCCAACCCGTGCGAGAAGTACCGTATTCGGCAACGCAGCAACTCGTAAGCGGAAAGCTTGCCTTTGGCCGCCAGGACGGTCGCCACCTGCTCCTCAGAGAACACAGGTGGAACAGTCCTTCCGTCCGAGCGGATCCCCTTCCGCTCACCTCGCAAGAACAGAAATTGCCGATAGACGTCCCGCGCCTGAGTCCACACTGCAGGCGTTCCCATGGCTCTTGTGATGATCAGCAGCCCTTCTCGCGCGCGTCTGGAACCGCCGAGCGCTTCCCCGTACCCGCAATAGTGGTAGTCTTTGGGATCTTGCACCACCCTCGCACGGACGGGGTTCAGATCAATGTAGGCTGCTACGAAGCAAAGCCCATCCCCGGTACCGGGTGCCCACGAACGTCTGCGGGTAGGAGCCTGGATCAAGAGGCTTTTGAAACGGTCATCCCACAGCGGTCCATGGCGTCCCTCGCGTCGATTGTACCATTGAGAGAAGCGTTGCTTGAGCGTTTTCATGAACTCAGACAGGTCGTACATGCGATAGGTGAAGCGCGCTCTCAGCCTCTCGGCCTCGGCGTCTTGCCCTTCATTCCGCATTCGCGTCAGTCGTGCCGTCAGCCGTTGTGCGGCGGCGTTTCCGTAGAGGATGCCTACCCGACGGACCAGTTCGTCGTCGCAGACGTGTCGAGGCTCCGGGACCTCGAGCAGGAGATGAAAATGCGTCTGCATAATGGCATAGGTCAGAATACGCACGCCGCAGAAGTCTTCGAGCATACGCATAAGCCTATGGAATCTCGCTTTCTCCTGCTGGCCGAACAGGGGCTTCTTTTCGATAGCTCTCGATATGCAGTGGTAATGTGCCGTCCCATCATCCTTGATGCGTGGTCGCCTCATAGCCTAATTCTCCCCCTGTTTCTTGGTTTTCTCGGGTTCTTGGGGCATGGCTTAGCATCCGTAAGTCAGTGGTCCCTATATACTTGAAGAAACGAGGAAGGCGATTTGCCGAAAAAAGACGCAACTTTTTTTGCCGGAGCGCGCTTGCGCGGCCGCTGTAGGACGGCTTTGGTGCCATATGTTGTGGTCGAGTAAGGCGCAGGGTAGGCGCAGGGTCTGTCCCCGGGCAGTCCCCGGGCAGTCCCCGGGCACCGTCGCCTGGCGCCGGGCGGCCGGGTGTGCTTGGGGGGGGGGGGGCTGGG
>JAFGHX010000313.1 GCA_016929905.1 Kiritimatiellia bacterium | reverse complement strand
TTGGCGCCGGGCTGCGTGATCTGGCTCCAGGTGGAGCCGTTGAGGCTGCGCTCGAGTTTGAAGCCGGCCTCGTTGGAGCTGTTGTCGGTCCAGCTGACCCGAATCTGGCTGGCGGACTGCGCGCTTGCCGCCAACGTGCCGGGCGCGGCCGGGATCGTGGGGCCGCCGGTGACGGTGAACGTGGCGTCGGCCAGCGCGCTCCAGGAGCTCCCGTTCTTGAGGCGCGCCTGGACGGTGGTCGTGCTGTTGAGCGTGAGCACCGCGCTGGCGGTGCTGGCGGACGAGCCGGAATTGATGCCGCCGCCCGCCACGCGCGGGTCGGCGCCGTCGGTCCGGTAGTAGATCGTCCCGCTGCTGGAGCGGCTGATCGTGAGCTTGAACCCGGCGGCAACGGTGCCGCCGTGGGTGCTGTAGGCGGGCGGGTTGATGCTCGGATAGTAGTTCTTTGCGCGCAGCGCGCTGATGAACCGGTTCGCGTTGCCGTTGAGCATGTTGTTGCGCACATCGCCGCAGGCCGTCACCCAGTGCGAGTGCTTCAGCAGACCGACCGCTTTGCCGTTGTCCTCGCAGCGGTCGCCCCAGCGCGCCGATTCGCACACGACGCCGGAATCGAGGTAGTTGACCAGCTTGTCCCAGCGTGCCTTTGCGTTGGCGTCCGTCAGCGGGCCGCCGTTGAAGCAATGCTTATAGACGCGGTCGGCGAACATCATCATGAAGTCGGTGTTGTCGTCCAATGCGCGCCACAGCTTGCACAGTTTGCTGTTGTCGG
The DNA here is from genome assembly GCA_016929905.1 of Kiritimatiellia bacterium. GTDB lineage: Bacteria > Verrucomicrobiota > Kiritimatiellia > JAFGHX01 > JAFGHX01 > JAFGHX01. Next base: position 10,566 of record JAFGHX010000313.1, on the reverse strand, counting down.
TCAGGAAGGCCGGGTTCACCCACGCGCCCGGGTTCGTGCCGGCCGTCAACGACCAGTCCTGGTCCCAGACCATGTATTGCACGGGCCCCGCCGGGTTGTTGCGGCAGACCGCGTAGAAATTGTTGTTGCCCCAGTCGGAGGTGCCGGCGTACCAGCCGAGCATGACATAGTCGGCATAGCGCTCGACGTCGAGGTATTGCTTGACCGTATTGTACTTCGACGCGTTGGCGAAGCCGCCGCCCGGCACCAGTGTGTCGTGCAAGTAGTTGTAGCGGGTCGCGCTGCCGCTGACCGTGCCCGCGTGGTTGACCGCGTACCAGTCGGACTTGCTCCCGCCCTGGTAGTCCGCGGCCATGCGCGCGTCGGGCCGCTCCTGGGCGTCGTAGAGGCCCCAGTACATCCCGTTAATGTACAGGTGCATGGGCAGCCCGCGCGTGCCGAACCCGTTCATTTCGAGCATCGAGAGCCGGATCCACGGGTCGCGCAGGTAGGTGCGGTTCCGCAAGGCCGTCTGGTCCAGCCAGAACGCGCACCAGGAATCGTTGTGCCCCATCCGCATGAAGATCTTGCCGAAACTGTTGACCGAACCCGTGTTCTTGAACGGCGTGTCCTCGAAGAGCGGATAGTTCAGTTTGGCCGGGCCGCCGTAGTTGCTCTTGAACAGCAGCCGCATGGAGCGCTTGTGGTTCGTGCCCGAATGGCCTTTGAGCCCGCAGTCGATCTGAAAGCCGGACCGGCCGGGAGTGATGAGTTCAGCCGAGCATTCGACCTCCAGGGTGTTCTGGCCGCCGTAATAGCCGCCGAAACTGTAGAGTCCGACCCGGGTGCCAGAGCCGAACATCACGTCCTTGGGCACCACCAGCGAGAGCGAAGGGATCGCCTTGAGATCGTTCTTGATCCGGCTGCTGTACAGGGAGTCGTTGACGACGTTGGGGTCCATCTCGTAGTCGGCGTCTTTGGTCTCGCCGCTTTCCACCCGCCACAGCGACGGGTAACCGGCAGGCTGCGTGCTCAGCGTGACGACGTCGTTGACGAAGATGTAGGTCTGCGTGAAGGGGTAGCTGGTCGTCATCCCGCTCTTGGCCGCGCAGGCACGCAGGCAGGTGGTCCTGTTGATCGTGACCGAGCCCCCGTTCGCCAGCACGGTTCCGTTTGAAGCCGTCGGCTTTGAGCAGTCGGTCGTGTACCGGATCGTCGCGCCGGAGGTGGCCGAAGAGATCTTCACGCTGAACGACGAACTGTAGAACCCGTGCGCCTGGCTGAACGTGGGTTTGACCACTGTGGCGGCCTGCGAGGTGACGGCAACGGCGACTGCGGCGAGTGCGGCAACAACGACCAGTTTCTTCAGACGATGCATGACTCAGCTCCTTCTTCTTGACTTAAAGCCCGTAAACAACACAGATAGCGCGTCGGTCTACAGGGTTATACGGGGGTGGGTGGGCCGACATCCCCGGGCAGGGGTAAAAAGTTCTGTCTTGCCTCAACCGGCCAAAATGCCTGTGTGCCCCACATCATATTGTGGTCGTCTGGTGCGAGGCGGGGTGGTGGCCCGTCCGCCTGCGGCCGCAGGCCGCACTTTCTTCGCGGGATGCGCCGCAGGCGCAGTCCCGGGAAAAGAAGCAGGCCGCCGTCGGGGCCGAACGGTGTCACGTGCCACACGTTCAGCGGACGGCGGCCTTGCGGAGGGATCCCTGTTGCGGTAGACCTGCCCGGAAGTTCTGGGCGACTTCCTGTGGCGCCAAGGCGCGGTTGTAGAGCGCGACGAGGAAATAGTCGCCGAGCCATGGCCAGGCGTCGTTCGTTTCGTTCCCGAGCCGAAAGACGAAGTTTCTGTCCCAATTCGAGAACTCGCCTTCAGACGTGCCCTGTGCGACCTGTCTGCCGTCGACAAACGCGCGCGCCTCGCCGGACCGGGTGCGGGTGAAGACGAGGTGCTGCAGCTCCGTGCGGACCGAGCCGAGGCCGGTATCGACCCCCGGCAGGCCGATCTGGCTGGTTGCCGTTGTGCGCAGCCGAATCATGTACTGGCCTTGCGGCGACCTGCGGTTAAGGTTGCCGATTCCGACCATGAAGTTCTGTGCGCCCATGTCGCGGGAGAAGTTGACGATCCGGGCCGGGCCGGTCTGGCTGACGAAAGCGGGCCGGATCCAGGCTTCGATCGTGATTTCGTTGCTGGCCTGGCAGGCCTCCACGAGCTTGGCCGGCCGGCCGATATTGGCCAGGACCGTCGGGGCGCGCAGCGAGAGCCCGCCGGTCGGGATCCAGCGCACCGCCTGCTCATCGCGGATTCGCAGATCGAGCGGGCGTCCGACGCCGGCCGTGTCATGGACGGTTGTTCCGGCTCCTTCATGAAAGGTATAGAGGACCTGGGTTCCGGCCGTTACGCGCGTGGCGGGGCCGGTCTCGGGCCGGCCGAGCGTGGGTTTGGCCGACACGACGAGCGTGTGGCCCATGACGGCGGAATAGCCGTTCTGCAGCATGGCGCTCTTACCGTCGGTCTTGTTGAGCACTTCCACGCACCCCTCCAGCACGCGGACATGTGTGGAAGCGGGGGTGACGGCCAGGTCCAGCGCGGTCCCGCGCACGATGGCTTCGCCGTGCGGGGTGAGGAACCGCATGGGCGCGTCGGCGGGTTGCGCGGCGGCGCTCGCGCGCAGCGTGCCCGCGGCCAGGTAGACGTGTTTGCCGCGGCTGATCGCCACGGTGGCGCCCGGCTCCTCGGTTGTGCGTTGGATCGCCATGGCGGTGTCGCCCACCAGCGTCAACTGGGTCTGATCGGGGTACCGAATCACCACGGAACTGACGGCATCGGCCGTGCGCACATTATCGCCGGCGGCCAGGCGGGTACCGGTCGCCAAAGGCCGCTCCTGCCCGCGCGCCAGGCACCGCACCTGCCCCTGCACGCTCTGGACTTCGGCCACCCACTGTTGCCGGCCGACGGGGCCGATCTTGCTCCACTGCCAGTTCAGCGCGAACCCGAGTGCAACCAGGAGCGATGCCGCAACGGCCGTCATCCACCAGCCCCGGCCCCGTGCCGGCACAGCCGGCGTCCGCCGCGACGGGTAGGGGGCGGTCGTTGGCTTGCGCATCGGCTTGCGGCCCTCGCGTGGCAGCGGCAAGGCCGCCTGCCGCGCGGCAAGTTCGATTTCCACCGCATCGCGCACGCGCCGGGCAAGGCCTTCAGGCGCCTGTTCGGGCGCATCGGCAAGAATCGCGCGCAATTCGGTCATCGCCTCGAGGCAGGTGGGGCACCGGGCAGCGTGGCGCTCGATTTCGGACGTCGCGGCCTCCTCGGCGCGGCCTTCCAGGTAGGCGGCGACCGCATTCCAGCCCGGGCAATCGGCCCGGAAATCGCCGCCGGCGGCCGCGCGGTACCGCTCCCAGATCGCCCTTTCTTCCGCTGTATGCTGTTCGTCGGTCATGGTTCTTCCGCCTTCATCGCGTTATACGAGCCCGAAACCACGTGCATCCCCGTGTGGCCCTGCTTTTTTCCTTTCCCTCAGTCCTGGTGCATCTCGAGTTTCGAGTCTCAAGTCTCGTTCGGGTCGGCCTTCCGAGGCCGACCCGAACTCTACGTGTCTCCGCTCTGATCCTGGAAATAGCGGCGCAACTTGTCGATGCCCTTGTGTTTCGTGCTGCGCACGGTCTGCTCGTTCACGTTAAGAACGTGCGCGATCTGCGGCACATCCATGTCTTTCTCGAACATCATGCGCAGGACCAGCTCCTGGCGTGGGGAGAGGAGGTCCGGCGGCAGCGCCAGGCTCTGCGGCGCGGACGCGGCCGGTTCGGGGGCGGGAACGTCGTCCAGTTGGTCCTCGAGCGGCACCGTCTGGAGCCGGCGCCTGCGCAGGAAGTCGATGGCCGTGCTGCGCGCGACGATGGTCAGCCAGGTCACGAGCGAGGATTTCGCCGGGTCGTAGGATGCGAGCAGGCGGCAGTCGTACTTGACCAGGCGCGTGAACACGTCCTGGACAAGTTCCTCGATGACCCATTCGTCGGCCGCGCCCGCGTGCGTGCGCAGCGTCTTGCCCACGGCCGAGTAGACCACGGCGGTGAAGCGGGCCACGAAGGCGTCCCACGCTCTCGCGTCCCCTGCCACCAGCGGCCCGATCTCGATACGCTCTGCGCGCGCCATGGTGCGCAGATCGTAGGTGGTGCAGCGCCGCGCTGTAAAGAAGGTTTTTGGCGCCACGCGCGGCGCCGGATGCCGGCCCGGTCGGAATCGTCCCCTTCTTCGCGGAAATTGACCCGTTGGCCGAGATGCACACCTGCGCGTACGCTAGAATGAGCCGGAAAACCGACTCCGCCGTCAGGAGGAACTCCGCATGACCAGCCGACCCGCACGTGTGCTCGTGCCCGTACCGTTCAAACGCGTGGCCGTGGAAGGCGGCTTCTGGGGGCCCAGGCTCGAAACGAACCGTACGGTCACCCTGCCGCTCGAGTATGAACAGTGCCGCAAGACCCGGCGACTCGAGGCTCTGAAGCGGACCTGGCGGCCCGGCGCGCGGAACCAGCCGCACCACTTCTGGGATTCCGACATTGCCAAGTGGATCGAGGCGGCCGCCTACAGCCTCAGCACGCACCCGGATCCGAAGCTGCGGCGGCGCGTCGATGCGGTGGTGGATCTGCTCGCGAACGGGCAGCAGGAAGACGGCTATCTGAACACCTACTTCACCACGGTCGCACCCGATGCGCGTTGGACGAACCTGTGTCACATGCACGAACTGTACTGTGCCGGCCACCTCATGGAGGCGGCCGTGGCGTACTACGCCGCCACCGGCCGGCGGAAGTTGCTCGACGTCCTCTGCCGCTACGCCGACCACATCGCCCGCACCTTCGGCCCGCGCCGCGGCCAGAAGCGCGGCTACCCGGGCCACGAAGAGATCGAGCTGGCGCTGGTGAAGCTGTACCGCGCCACGGGCGAGAGACGCTACCTGCGCCTGGCCAGCTATTTCGTCGACGAACGCGGCCGCGAGCCGCACTACTTCGACCGCGAGGCCGCGGCGCGCGGGGAAGCACGGAGCGCCCGGGGTCGCGCGTGCTACGACTACAACCAGGCGCATCTTCCCGTGCGCGTGCAGAAGACGGCCGAAGGGCACGCGGTACGCGCGTGCTACCTCTACGCCGGCATGGCGGACGTCGCGGCGGAGACCGGCGACAAGGGCTTGCTGGCGGCGTGCCGTGCGATCTGGCGCAACATCACCGAGCGCCGCCTGTACGTCACCGGCGCCGTCGGCTCATCCCGGTTCGGCGAGCGGTTCACGTTCGACTATGACCTGCCCAACGAGACGGCTTACGCCGAGACGTGCGCGAACATCGCGCTGGTCTTCTTCGCGCATCGCATGCTGCAGATCGAGGCGGACAGCCGATACGCGGACGTCATGGAACGCGCGATCTATAACGGCGTGCTGAGCGGGGTCTCGCTTGATGGGACACGCTTCTTCTATGACAACCTGCTCGCCGTCCACCCGCGGGCCCCGGCGTTCAACCGGCAGAAACCCGCAGGCCGGCAGGAATGGTTCGGGTGTGCGTGCTGTCCGCCGAACATCGCGCGGTTTATCGCCTCGCTCGGCGCGTACGTCTATTCCGCGGGCCGGCGTGCACTCTACGTGCACCTCTATGTCGCCGGCAGCGCGTCGGTCGAGCTGGACGGGCGGCCGGTCCTCATCGAGCAGAAGACCGGCTACCCCTGGACCGACCGCGTTCAGCTCACGGTCCGCTGCGGTGAACCCGCGCGCTTTGCCCTCGCCCTGCGCGTGCCCGGCTGGTGCCGGCGGGCGAGCGTGAAGGTGAACGGCAGCCGGGTCGGGCTTGCCGGCTGCATGCGAAAGGGTTACGCGGCGATCCGGCGGACCTGGCGGAACGGCGACCGCATCGAGCTGACGCTGCCGATGCCCGTCGAACGCGTTGAAGCCAACCCGCACGTGCGGCAGGACTGCGGGCGCGTCGCCCTTCAGCGCGGGCCGGTCGTGTACTGCCTGGAGGAAGTCGACAACGGCCAGGACCTCAACGACATCACGCTGCCGCGCGCCGCAAAGCTGAGCGCCCGGCTCGACAGGGCTTTGTTCGGCGGGGTACCCGTCGTCACCGGCCGGGCCTGGCGGCGCAACGCCGCGGAGTGGCACGGTGACTTGTACCGGCCTGCAGGCTCGAAACGCAGGCCGGCCCGAATTCGAGCGGTGCCCTATTTCCTCTGGGCCAACCGCAACGCCGGCGAGATGCTCGTCTGGATCCGGGAAGGCTGATGCGGGACAGGGTCCGTACAACCCCGGTCCTCCCGCCTATTTCTTCTTCGCTGCCCACGCGCTGCCCAGCTTCCTGCCCAGCGACCAGTACTCCCCTTTGCACCCGAGGTTGTACAGGAAGCACAACGGATCCAGCCGGTCCGCGCAGACGCGGCCCCCGCCGTCGAGCAGTTCCGCATCGGCATGCGCGGCGACGACTTCGCCCTTGAACAGGTCGTGGTCGCCGATCTCTTCGGTGCCGATGATCCGGCATTCGATGTTGACCGGGCACTCGGCGATGAGCGGCGGCTTCACCCGGCTTGCCGGCACGGGCGTTAGCCCGAACCGCGCGAATTTGTCGACCTCCCGCCCGGAAACGCTGCCGCACCCGTCAACCGCCGTCATCAGTTTGACGGTCGGCATGTTGACCACGTACTCGCCGCATTCCATAAGCAGCCCGTGCGAGTACGTGGCTTTTCGGATGGCGATCCCCACGACGGGTGGCGTACGCAAGCTCAGGTTGAACACTTCGCCAAGCGTGACGATGTTCGGCTTGCCGTCCGCGGCCACCGACGTGATCAACGCGGCGGGCGTGGGATAGACAGGCCGAAACGGATTAATCGCGACCTTTGCCATGTGTGTCCTCCATGGGGAAGCGTACCATACCGCACGCCATCTTCGAGCACGAAGATGCCGGGTGGCATTTGCAGGAACTTACTCGAGAACCCGCCTTCGCCGTCGTGCCTCCTGGCTTCGTCGGGCGCGGCTCACTCGGAAACTTGCCTCGATCGGAGGCACGAGGCGTGACAACTCACAACCCGCAACGCGAGAGGGCCTTTCGAGCAAGTTCCCGAGTAAGTTCTCGAGCAAGTTGGCGGAGCCGGGTGACGGCTCACAGCGCTTCGAGCCAGACCCGGACGCGGTAGAGCGCCATGCCGCCGGCATCGGCCGGGGTGTAGGTGAGCGTTCCGCCCGTTGCCGCGATCGTCTCATAGCCGGGGACGGGCTGCCAGTCGCCGCCGTTGATCGCGCTGCACTGCTCCAGGGTATAGCCGCGTACCAGCCCTTCGTAGCCGGCGCCCGCCGCCACAATCGTGGCGAACGACACGCGTAGGTGGCCGCCGGCCAGGCCGGCCTCGACCGCCAGGCACTCCCCGGCGCTGGCAGGACCGGTGCCGGCAATGTACTCTTCCATGTTGGAAAGCCCGTCGCCGTCCGGATCGGCGTCGCCCGCTCGGTCGGCCGGGTCGGGCAGAGCGGCCAGATGGGTCGCCTCCCAGCTGTCGGGCATCCCGTCCTGGTCGGCGTCCGCCTGGATTGACAATTGGCTATTGGCGATTGACAATTGAGCGTCGAACGCTAGGTCGCCGCTGGTGAGCGAGCGGTTGAACACCTGCACAGCGAGCACGTTGGTTTCCAGCAGCGCGGGCATGCTGGCTCCCGAGAAGGCATTCGACCAGCTCGCGTTCAGGTTGGAGGCGGCCAACGCGTCGTGAGCGACGAACTCGCCCGGGTTGCCCGCGACGTTCACTCGCGCGATTTCCTGGCCGTTGAGCCAGATGATGAACCCGTCGTCGTAATCGGCGTTCAGTTCGAGTGCGGTGACGGTTACCGGCTGCTCGATGGTGAACCGCTTGCGCAGGAACAGGCAGGAGTAGCTGCCGTACATGTCCTCCAGGGTGGTGGCCTGGCTGCCGCCGTAGCCGATCGGGGCGGGGCCCGTCAGCCAGCCGGAATCGTCGAAGCGCACGCTGCGCCAGACTGCCGGAGCCGCCGTTGCTTCCGCCGTGCCCTTGCGGTACCGCCACGTCGCGCCCCTGGCGATGACGGTTTCGGTGGTCGTGCCGGCCTGCGTCACCGCGGTTGCCGCCGCCGTGTAGGCGGAGTTGCCGGCCGCGTTCTGGCAGCGGACCCGATAGTGGTAGGCGGTGGCCGGCGCGAGCCCCGCATCGCGGAAGCTCGTCGTGTTCGGCGGCAGGCCCGGATCGGGGTCGACCCGCACCCAATCCGTGACGCCGTCGGGACTGCGGTACACTTTATAGATCTCTTCGTTATCCGCGTTGTCCGTCCAGGTCAACTCGATCTCCGTAGCGGACGTCGCCGCGGCCGTCAGGCCCGACGGTGCCGCGGGAACGGTGAGTGCCGACGGGGTCGTGGCGTCGGCGCTCGCCGAATAGGCCGAGTTGCCGGCGCCGTTGTAAGCCTTCACCATGTAATAGAACTTGGTGTCGGCCGGCAGGCCGGAATCCGTGTAGCCGGTCGTGTTCGCGCCCGGCTCGGCGATCCGTTCCCAGATGTCGGTCCCGCTCCGGCGGCGGTCGATCTTGAAGCCGGTCTCGTCATCGCTGTTGTCCGTCCACGTGAGCCGGATGGCGGAGGCCGAGAATGCGGTCGCCGTCAGCCCCGACGGGGCGGCCGGTACACTCGCGCCGGAAAGCGTGGTCGCCGTTGCCGGCGGATCGGTGTAGGCCGAGACGCCCGCATCATTTTCGGATCGAATCTTGTAGTAGTACGTTGTGGCCGGCGCCAGGCCGGTGTCCGTGTAGGCGGTCGCATTGGCCGGCGGATAGACGGGGCTCAACGTGGACCAGTCGGTTCCGTCCGTGCTGCGCCGGATCTTGAACTGCGTCTCGTCGTCGCTGGTGTCGGTCCAGGTCAGCCGGATCTCGGAGGCGGACACGCCCGTGGCGGACAGGCCGCCGGGCTGCGCCGGCGGGGCGGGCGGCGCACTGCCGTCGAAGACGCGCTGGTAGAACTTGAACTTGCCGGTGTTCACGTTTTCGGCGTAGAAGATGCGCGGCTTGCCGCGGTAATAGACCGGCTTCGGGGTCTGCTCATGACGCTGGTCCACGTTGCGGTACCCGCCGGAAGTCGGCGACAGATCCGTGGGCCCGTGCCATGCGCCGGACGACGCCTCGCGGTACATGTACATCCCGCGCAACGGGCAGAGCGGCGCCGCCGCGTTTTTGTTGGCATAGGTCATCCAGACGTCACCCGCCGGCGTCACCATGATCCGCGCCCACGGGTCCCAGTCGTCGTCGATACTCTTCTTCAGCACGAACTGCGCGGGATCGGCCGTGTTGTTGAAGTAGGTCCATTTCACCGGGCTGCTGTTGATGTAGGCGCCGGCCACGTGCAGGTTCCCGCTGCTGTCCGACGCCACGTCCATGCCGAAATCGGCCATCGCAAACTCATGCACGCGGACCCAGCTTCCCCAGCTGCCGTCCTTCTTGCGCATGAAGTGCGTCGTCCGCCACGGGCCCTTCCAGCTGCGGTACAGGATGTGGACGTCGCCGTTCGAATCGGTCACCAGCGCATCCGCGCCGCCGCCGCCGCCCGGCCCCGTCTTGTTGTGCTGGAATTCCTGGACCGCCTCGAAACTCGAGTCGCCGGCCCGCTTGCGCGTGTAGCAGACCCGAATGTACTGCTTCCAATCGGCGCCTGCCGGCGTGACCCCGAACTTCCAACCGATGATGTGCACGTTGTCGTTGCCGTCCATCGCAATGCGCGGGGCCACGATCTTGGTCGTGCTCGGCGGATAGGGCATCGCCCAGATCGAGCCCCAGTTCCCCGAAACCGACCGGGCGCGGTAGCAGACATTCGTCGCCAGGTCCGAGTCGGTCCCGCACCCGTACGCCATGTGCAGCACACCGGCGCTGTCCAACGCCAGCCGCTGCGCGCGGCCGTTGCCCAGCGCTTGCGGGCTCGACCAGCTCTGGCCGCCGTCGGTCGTGTTCATGTAGTAGAGGTCCTGATTGTTCCGGTACACGAAGTGAATGATTCCGCGCGCTTCGTCCGCGGCAACGGCCGTGTCCGGGTGTTTGCCCCACGGGACCTCAACCGCGCCGACCGGCAGGATGGTATCGGCCGCCGCGCCAAACGGCGCCGCCACGAGAACGGCCAGCAGCAGCGCAACGGCGGAGGGCAGGGCGGCGGGGGTTGTCGACGTCTTCGGGTGCGTCATCTGGCGGTCTCCTATTCCTTTGGTTTACCCAAGCGCGCAGGGGGAAAATGCCGACAGGTTCCCTTCCCCCCGTTACACAAGAGATATGTCGTGCGGGTGTCGGAGCGTCACATTCTTGTGCCCGAAAAATGCGCGATGGACACGGGCAGAACACGGACGAACACGGACCCACACGGACGAACACGGGCCGGGCCGTGGGTGGGTGTGGGGCGGCCCGTATTCCGGGCGTGGGTTTGCAGGGCCGCGGGGCGGTCGCGTCGGCCGGGCGGGGCCGTATGGCCCCGCCCCCGGCCTGTCCGTGTGGGTCTGTGTCAGTCCGTGTGAGTCCGTGTTCTGCCCCGCCCCCGGGCCTACTCCAGCCAGACGCGGCCGCGATAG
>JAFGHX010000312.1 GCA_016929905.1 Kiritimatiellia bacterium | reverse complement strand
TTGTCCGCCATAGCTCGTAGAGCGACGGCGGAAGCCCTGGGCGTAGTCGTGCTGCGCCCGCCGAAGCGCTGCGCGAAGGTGGGTCGAGCCCGCCGCTGCGGCGGGGGTTCTCGAGTTCAGCCATAGGCTGATCGGCCTCAGGCCGAAAGTTCTCGAGTAAGCCGCGCCCGCCGTAGCGCCGCGCGAAGGCGGGTTCTCGAGGAAACTCGCCAAGTTTCAGGTCAGGGGAGCCCCCGCGCGGCGTTGCCGCGGTATTGTCACGCGCTGCGCCACCGCGCGAAGATGGCATTCGACAAGACTCGCCCGGCGCTCTTCTCGATGGTGGCCAATTCGCCGGCGGCGGCGCTGCCGCCCAGCCCGGCGGTCATTTCCTGGAGCGCGAAATACAGGCTGGCGGCCGAAGCCCGTATGGCATAGGCCGTCAGGACGACGAATAGCGGGCGTGGCGACAGAACGGCCCGGCACGCCGCCAGCAGTTCCGGCAGCATCTGGAGGCAATCCCATATTTCGCCCTTGGGCCCGCGTCCGAACTTGGGTGGGTCCAGCACGATCGCATCGTACGACACGCGGCGGCGGTTTTCGCGCAGGACGAATTTCAGCGCGTCATCGACGATCCAGCGGATCGGCCGTTCGCCCAACGCGGAGAGCGCCTGATTCTCGCGCGCCCAGCCTACAGCCTTCTTCGACGCGTCTACGTGAGTCACCTTCGCGCCGGCCGCGGCGCAGGCCAGCGTCGCCAGCCCGGTGTATCCGAAGAGATTCAGCACGTTCACCGGGCCGTTGGCGGTTCGAATACGTTCGGCCATCCACTCCCAGTGTGCGGCTTGCTCCGGAAAGACGCCCATGTGCCGGGAGGTGGACATCTGTGCCTTGAACCGAAGCGCGCCGTAGGTCATCTCCCAGGCGGGCGCCACCTTTTGCCGGAACTGCCACTTGCCGCCCATCTCATCGCCGCCGCCGGGCTCGAAGACGCCCTGCGCCGCCTGCCACCGCGCCTCGGGCAGTGTGCGTTGCCACACGGCCTGATGTTCCGGGCGAACGAAGATGTGCGGCCCGAACCGCTCCAGCTTCCGGCCGCCACCGCTGTCCAGCAGTTCGTAATCGCGCCACGACGGGCTGGTGAGAAGTTCCAGTCCAGAAAGCATGCCCGAAGCATACCGCCATCCGGCGGGATGTCGAGTCAGGAACTTGGCTGGAGTCCAATCGGCCCCCGGGAAGCGTAACCGTGACGCTCGTGTTGACTCTGCCCGCCATTCGCAGGCCAGTCGGCGTAGGCAGGCGGCTCGCGAGGACGCTCGCCCTCCAGTCGTACGCCCAAGGGCGGGGATGAACCCATTGGCGAGCGTCCTCGCGAGCCGCTTCTCGCAACAGCATGGTGATGCGGGACCGCCGTCTCGACAATCCCCTTGGCTTGACGGTTACTGGGAAGGGCCGCTGACCCATGACCTCCGGCCTCTGACCTCCGGGTTGCGGGCGAAGCCCGCATCAATCGACCCGCGGCACCTGGGACAGAGCGTCGAAATGAGCGTCGCGGGAATAGAGAAGGAGGTCGTGCTGAATCACCAATGCTGCGGTCCACATGTCGTTCGATGGGATCGGCGTGCCTTGGGCGCGAAGCTGCGTGAAAATCCGGGCGTAGTGGTGGGTGGTGTCTTCGTCGGGAAAGAGCAGGTGTACGCGGGATCGGTTGAGAAACCGGATCAACGTGTTCTCGTTCTTGCGCGCCAGGGTCCCCGCCTGAAAGCCGGCGCGCAGCTCCGCCAGCGTTACGAATGGCACGTGGATTTCGTCGGCGGCTGCCAGGCAGTCGACAGCCTCCTGAACTCCGGCGCAGAAGTCCCTGTAACGATTGGTGTCGATGGCGATCCTCATTTCCACATAGCCTCGTCGACTTTGTCCATCGCCGCGATGGCACGGTCGAATTCCGGGTCCTCGACCCACGTGCCCGCCAGATCGTCCAGGTCCCGGTACCGAGCCGGGGGCTCCGCAGTCATGCCGAGCCCTTTTCGGAGTGCGTCGACCAGGGCGGAATTCAGGCTCTTTCCTTCCCTGACCGCGTGTTTGCGCAGCACCTCATCCATCCGCTCAGACACACCACGAATAGTGTATTGTATGCGTTTCATGCCTGCATTGTAGGCGAAATAAAGATTCATGTCAAGACGGGATATGAATCCACGGTCTTGCCGGAGTGGTGGATATGGCCGGCGTGGCGGATATGGCGGCGCGGCTACTTCATCTGGCGGATGCGGACGTCGATCCCGCTGTCCTTCAGCAACGCCGTGAGCCTGGCGGTGTCGGTTTCCCCGAAGTGATAGGGGTAGAGGATCGCCGGTTTGATGATGTGTGCGGCGTCGGCGACCATTTCGGGCGTCATCGTGTAGGGCAGGTTCATGGGCAGGAATGCGCAGTCGATCTTACCCAGGTTCTTCATTTCGGGGATGTTCTCTGTGTCGCCGGCCACGTAGACGCGTTTGTCGGCAAAGGTCAGGACATAGCCGTTTCCGAAGCCCTTGGGATGGAACGGGACGTTGTTCTGGCGCATGTGCAGGATGTTGTAGGCCGGCACCGCTTGGATCGGGACGCCCTGCAGCGTCCGGGATTCTCCGTTTCGGAGGATGACGGCGTTCTGCACCTGCATACCGGCCGTGGGGTTGGCCACAACCTGCGTGCCCGGCTTCTTCAGGGTCTCGATGGCCTTGGGGTCGAGGTGATCGCGGTGCTCGTGGGTGATCAGAATCAGGTCCGCTTTCGGCAGTGGCGCGTAATCCGCCAGTTGCGTCCAGGGATCGACGTGGATGATCTTGCCGCTCCACTCGAACATCAGAGTGCCGTGCCCGATGAAGGTGATCTTCAGGTCGCCTTGTGACGTTTGCAGGGTGTCCATTTCGAAGTCCTTTCCGGCAACGGTCGATACGGCCAGCAGGCTGATCGTGAGGAAGAGATGGAGTATTTTCGAGGGCATGAGCGTACTCCTGGTTTGCCGCCTCCGGGGAAACCATGCCGGAGCCGGAGGAGAGAGTCAAGCTCGGATGGCCCGACTCCTCATCGCCGCCGGCTCCAGAAGCCGGGCGGGAGTCGGATGATGCGGCCGTCCCACTGGATCTTCTTTCCGGCCGTCAGTCGTTCCTTGAGACGGGAAAGCGTTTCGGGACTTGTTCCGATCGCGGCGGCGATGTCCTTCTTGGCGAGGTTGAGGCGATAAAGTTCCTTCTCGCCGTACTGCTCGGCGAGGAACCGGAAGAACCGCTCCTCGGCGTCGTAGGCGGTGAGGTAGAGGATGCGGTTGGCGAGGTACCGCATACGCTGCATGAGGCCGGCGACGAAGTTGTCGCGGAAATCCTCCCTGTTGAGCAGCCGCCGGAATTCGCGGCGCGGAATGCGGCAGACTTCCGCGCGGTCGGTTGCCAGCGCGGTGACGGGATAGGCGTCCTGTTCGAAGAGCACGACCTCGGCGAACACCTCGCCGGGCGTGACGGTCTTGATGACGACCTCTTGCCCGTCTTCGGAGGTCTTCAGGAGCTGGACGCTGCCGGCCAGCAGGAGGAAGAGCGCGTTGCCTTTCGTGCCTTCGTGGAAGAGCGGGTCGCGTTTGCGGACTCGTGCCACGCGGCAGACGCCGGCCAGTGCCGCGATGTTGGCGGGGGACAGGCCCTTGAAGTACGGGCACTGGCGCAGGAAGGTCTGGATCAGTTCGCTCATAGGCGGTGCGGCGGACGCCTTGTTCGGGCCGCGTCTTGCTCGTCTTCTCGGGTGTGGCGCGTTTCCGGGTCGGCCGGGCGTCCCGCCCGGCCCGGCCGCTCGCCGAGCGGACCCGCAACGGCCGGCTGGCGCGCCGGCGTGGGGATAGCCTAGCGCTTGCGGGCTGTTGGAGGCGAGCCGAAAAAAGCGACTTTTCTTGATGCGGGTCAAGGATGCGCGGCAAGCCGTGTGGCATACTCGCGACAGACAGTAGGTGAACGAGCAGGAGGACCAGGCGATGCGCGACATCGACGAACTGAAGGGGAAGCCGCTGGATTTGGCCCGGCGCGTGGAATACGCGGACGGGGGTATTGTGAGCAAGACGTTGCTCGAGAAGAAGGCCGGCACACTGACGCTGTTCGCCTTCGACGCCGGGCAGGGCTTGAGCGAGCACACCTCTCCCTACGACGCGACCGTGCTCATTCTGGACGGACGCGCCACGCTGACGATCGGGGGCAAGGCGATGAACGCCTCGGCCGGCGCGTTGGTGATCATGCCGGCGAACGTGCCGCATGACGTGCGTGCGGAGGAACGGTTCAAGATGCTGTTGATCCTGATCCGGTGAAAAGGGGCGCACGCGTGACGATGTTCAGATGCCCGGGGCAGGAGATGCGGTTCTGGAAGCCGACCGACATTTTCGAGGCCGCCTGCCGCCACTGCGGGGCGGCAGTCGAGTTCTTCAAGGACGACCCGAGGCGCCGCTGCCCGGCCTGTGGCCGGGACTGCCCGAACCCGCGTCTGGACCGTGGTTGTCTGGAATGGTGTGCGCGCGCGGCGCAATGCCGTGCGTTCATGAAGCAGGAGAAGGAGGGCGAGCGCGTGAGACGGAAGATCATAACAATCGATGAGCAGACGTGCACCGGGTGTGGGCTTTGCATCCCGAACTGTCCGGAGGGCGCCATCCAGCTGATCGACGGCAAGGCACGGCTGGTGAGCGATCTGTTCTGCGACGGGCTCGGCGCCTGTCTGGGACACTGCCCCGAGGGGGCGATCACCATTGAGGAACGCGAGGCGGAACCCTACGACGAGGAAAAGGTCATGACCAACATCATCAAACAGGGTCCGA
This sequence comes from Kiritimatiellia bacterium, assembly GCA_016929905.1. GTDB lineage: Bacteria > Verrucomicrobiota > Kiritimatiellia > JAFGHX01 > JAFGHX01 > JAFGHX01. The sequence goes on along the minus strand of JAFGHX010000312.1, from coordinate 14,045 downwards.
ACGTGATCAAGGCGCACCTGGAACATTTGAAGGGGCATGGCCAACAGGCCTATCTCGAAACGGCGATTGCGTGCCTCGAACGGGCAGGAGAGCAGAACCCTTTGGCGCGCGGCGCGGAAGCGGGCCAGCCGCACCCGCTGCACGAGGCCATGCATGGGGGGTGCCCCGGCAGCCGTTCGATGCGGTTTGAGCAGGCGGCGCCGGCGCCGGCCGCTGGGGGCGAACAGCCGTCGCAACTCACGCATTGGCCGGTGCAGCTGCACTTGATGTCGCCGCAGGCGCCGCCGTATCAGGGCGCCGACGTGCTGTTGGCCGCCGACTGCGTGGCCTACGCGCTCGGCGCCTTCCACGCGAAACACCTGAAGGGCAGGGCGCTGGCCATTGCCTGCCCCAAACTCGACGAGGGACAGGATCGCTATCTGGCGAAGATCCGGGCCTTGATCGACGAGGCGAAGATCAACACGCTCACGGTGATGATCATGGAAGTGCCGTGCTGCGGCGGGCTGCTACGGCTGGCGCAGCAGGCAGCCGCCCAGGCCACGAGGAAGGTGCCGGTCAAGTGCGTCACGATCGGGATTCGGGGTGATGTGTTGGGCGAGGAGTGGGTTTGAGAGGCGCGCTGCGTGCTGAATGGTGGAGGGTCGAAGGTCGGAAGGTCGAAAGTCGAAAGTCCGAAGAACGGATCGAGCGGCGCGGAGGATCTTGTTGGGGAGCGCCGGGTTGACGTGTGCCCCTGCCCGGCGATGCTCTTTCCTTCGACCTTCGACCTCACCGTGTCTGCACGGTCTTGTCGCGGGCGCCTCTGGCGGTGATGGTGATCTGCATGTCCTTGACGGGGTTGCCGTCGGCGTCGAGCGCGCGGATCGTGATTCTGTTGATACCGGGTTCCAGCGGGAAGTCGCGGCGTGACCAGGTGGCCTGTGCCGGGTTCCATTGTGCCGGCGCGTCATTGAGCATGACGCGGAACACGTTCGGCTGCGGTGCGGTGCCGGTGAGCGAGGCGCTGAGCCCGTTGGCGTTGGCCACGCCGCCGGGCCTGACGGGGCTGCCGTTGACCTTGGCGGTGAGCCGGTAGTTGATCTGTTTGCGGATGAATTCGTGCCGGGCCAGAATGCTTTTCTCGAGTTCCTTCCTGTAGCCCATGCTCAGGGCGCTGCCGAGCGCGGCGAGGCGCGGTCCCATTTCCCTTGGGGAATAGGCGGTGTCGAGTATCTCCAGGATACGGTTCACGAACAGCGGCGCGATCTGGGGGTGGCGGATGAAGCCGCGCGGGGTCTGCGGCCGGGTCATCCAGATGGACTGGTTGGTCGTGCGCGCGAAAGGCTTGGCCTGCTTGTCCAGCGCGCCGTTGCCGGACAGGTCGATGACGGAATCCAAGTCCCACGGAATCAGGTCGAACAGGCCGTTCGTCGGCTGGCAGTACAGGAAGTAATCGTCGCCGTTGCTGGTGGCGATGCATGTTTCGTTGTTGTTGAGGAGGATGTGGGTGGCGAAGAAGCTGACCCATTCCATGACGTTGACGCGCGCGGCCAGGTTGGCGGCATAGTTGGGATTCGACGTGTCGTTCAGCCGCGTGGCGAGTTCGGCGAGGTCCTGCCAGTCGTTCGTCCCGGCGTTCGTGTGCCGCTCGTAGCCGGCGCTGGTGTAGGATTCGGCGCTGTTGCCCAGCCAGCGCAGGTCGCTGTCGCGGCTGGCCCCCTCATAGAGGTTCCCGATGTCCTGGTCGGGATAGTGTTTGCGGAGGAAGTCGTCGTCGACCCGTTCCATGCGGACGTAGATTCCGCCCTTGGCGTCATTGAGCCACTTTTCGCCCTTCTGGGTGAGCAGGTCGCCGTTGAGCCAGACGCGGCAGAGCTGGGTGTCGGGCGCGGGCACGCCGTTGGTGCGCATGAGTTCCATGCCGAGATGCTGGAGCAGCGGGTTGACGGCGTTGAAGTTGAGCTTGTCGGTGCCGTCGATGTCGCCGCCCTGCCGGATATTGACCCGGAAGCTTTTCGGGCCGGCATAGTGCACGCGGGCGCTCGATCCGCGATAGCGGACGCCGCAGTTGTAGAAGACCTGTTGTTCGGAGGTAATGAGCGTGCCGTCGAGCGGGTCGCGGGAGCGCACGTCGCGGGTTTCGAGTTCCTTGCGGTTGGCGTGGGTGAGCAGGATATGGTACTCGGGGTATTCGCGGCGCGGGTCGAGCGGCCGGCCGAAACAGCACAGGAAAGTCTGCTGGGGGACGCCGGGCGGCGCGAGCACGGCGGAGCCGCCGGCTGCGCGCACGGCCTCGATCTGGAAATCGAGGACGCCGCCGTCGCCGAGCCCGCGGACCCGTGCGCCGTAGATGCCGTCGCGCGGCCGCGCGTCGCCGTGCGCGCCGTCGTCGTCCATGCGCATGCTGATGTAGTCCTGCGGCCGTTCCTTGTCCTCGCGGTACTTGAGCGTGACGTTGATCGGGCGCGCATCGTGCCCGAGCACGCGTGCAATAATGGTCAGCGCCGAGAGCGGCTGGGGCAGGGCGGGCACGTGCAGCACGTCGGTGATGAGGGGAGCCGGATCCTTCTGGAACACGCTGTTGTCCGCGCCCGGCGTGCCGCCGGGCGCGGACGGCGCCCAGGCTTCGGGGTACTGGTTGTCGAAGCCCGGATGCACAAGTTCCAAAGACGGGCCGTTGCCGTCGGGCGCTTTCGGCCATTCGCCGCGGTCGTTATACTCGACGGAATCGACGACGGTCTTGTTGCCGTAGTAGAGCCGGACCAAGGTCAGCTTTTCGCCGTTGTTGTCCAGGCTGCCTGCGTAGGGGCCCAGCATATTGGTGACGCGCGGATGTGCGGCGGCAAAGTCGTTCTTGTTGCGGCACAGCACGAGGTACTGGCCCGGGGCGAGCTGGGTGCCCTGCGGAAATTCGTACTGGATGCCCTCTTCGAAACGGTACGGGGTCAGGTCCACGACGGACGGGCCGGGATTGAGCAGCTCGATGTACTCCGTATCGCGCGCCTGAGGGCCGGTCCCCGGCCGGTACATGATCTCGTTGATCACGACCTGAGCCTGGCTCGCGCCGGGGAGCAGGGCCGAGAAGAGGACGAGGGCCCATGTGCGCGAGTGTATCATGCGGTGATTTCCTTTGACTGTACGCGGCGGATTGCCGTGTTCCGCCCCCGCTGTCGATTATCGGGCATAATCCGCACGGGCACAACTGAAAAAAGGGAGAGCGGCCGGCACGTCGGAGATCCGCCGTGGCGGAGAGGCCGGCCCTTCAAGCCGCTGACACAGACACGCGTCTGTCACCGTTCGAGCCAGGCGCGGGCGCGATAGAAGACCGGCGGGTCGGGCAGGGAATTGGTGTAGGCCGTCTGTTGGCCGCCGCCGAGGATATTCGTGTAGCCCGCCACGCTGGTCCACTGCGCGGTGCTGGCGGCGGGGCCGCCGAGCGGCCAACCCTTCTGTTCCAGGCTGTAGCGGCGCATGTAGCCGTCGTAGCCGGTCCCGTTGGCCGGCAGGGCGTCAAACGTCACGCAGACCTCTCCGTTCGATGTGGCGACGTGGAGCAGGAAGCAGCTCCGCGGGTTGGTCGGATCGGTACCCGAGACGAACTCATCGAGATTCGGCACGCCGTCTCCGTCGGGGTCGGCGTCAGGCTCGCCGTCAGGCGTCTGCGCGCCGCCGAGGAACCTTGTCTCCCAGTCGTCCGTCATGCCGTCGGCGTCGTGATCGCCGGGCACGCCGCTGCGCTGGGTGAGCACGAGTTCCGCGTCGATGACCATATCGCTGCTGGTCCGCTTGCCGTTGAACGCGTGGATCGCGAGGACGTTCGTGCCGCATTCCAACTTCGGGATCTGCGAGCCTGTGAGCTGCAGGGTCCACGCACTCACGTCGATCTGGCTGGTTGCCAGCGCATCGAATGCGAGGGTGGAACCTGGCTCGCCGGGCACGTTGACGCGGGCGACTTCCCGGCCGTTGAGCCACAGGATGAACCCGTCGTCGTACCTGACCCAGAAGACAGCGCCGCCGGCCAGCGCCGGCTGGTTCACGTTGAAGGCCTTGCGGAGGTACAGGGAGTTGTAGCCGCCTTTCATGTCGTCCAACGTCGTGCCGAACGGGCCCTCCTCGGAGCCCAGGCTATAGCCGAATTGGGCCGCCCCGGCGCTCCAGGCGGAGTCGTCGAACGCCGCGCCGAGCCAGGCGGTTGGCGGGTCGGACGCTTCGGCGGTTCCTTTCAAATACTTCCACGTCGAGCCCCGGGGCACCGTTACATCGGGCTGGCCGGCCTTCTTGCCCCAGAGCGTGACGACATCGAGCACATTCGTTCCGTCCTCCGCATACGCGGTCGCGGTGCCCAGATGCGATACCGGGTCCAGATCGAGGACGAGGAAGCCGTAAGTCGAGCGGGCGATGATGTCGGGATCGACGACGTCGTCGACGAGGCTGGTGTCGAACGGCGCGCCGGAGACGACACCGATGTGGGGCACGCTGTGCGAGAGGGCGGGGCTGTACCGCGCGTCCATATTCCGGCGCACGTAGAGGTGTTCGTGTCCGATCAGATGCGCCGTGGCCTTGATCTCGGAGAGCGTTTGCAGGAAGACATCGCGTTCCAGCGGGTTCTGGTCGAGGCAGTCGAAAAGCCGATTCTTGTGGTCATAGGTGATAGGAAAGGCGACGCCCTCCGAGAAGACGATGTCGAAGGGGAGCGCGGCATTGGTGCCCGCAATGCTGCGCAGCCAGTCGCGTTGTTCGGCGCCGATGGCGCGGGTGTACTCGTCGCCGGGCGCCCAGTCGCAGCCGTAGGTGAACGGGTCAAGCGCCACGATTCGAGCGCAGCCGGCGTCGGCGTAGTAGACGATCCTCTCCCAACCCGCCGGCCCGTTGGTGGGGAACGCGAACGTGGCGGTCCACTTGCTGTACCACAAGGCGTCGCGAATGTCGTCTTGGCCGATGGCGCAGTAGTACGGGATGCCCGCCTCGGCCAGGGGCGCCATGCAGTTGGTGAACAGCAGATAGCCGCCGTCGGCATTGTCCGGCGAGACGACCAGATTGCCGGAGACGGTGACGGCGTCCGGCAGGGGATCGAGGCTCAGGATCCGGGTGACGATCGCGTTCAGCACGTTGGTGTTGACGTAGGCTTCGTCGCTGTCGCCTCGGGTATCGGCGATCGCGACGATGCGGGTCCGCGCTGTCGGGAATATGTCGAACGAGGCGGCGGTCATATCGGATTCGGCGCCTCGGAACGTCTTGGCTTTGACGACCGTCGTGCCGGTCGCCAGCACGAAGGGGTTCTCGTACAGCATGGAGAACGTGCTCGGCTCGGTTCCGTCGGTGGTGTAGAAGATGGACGCCCCGGCTGTCGGCGTCGCGAGCACGACCTGCACGGGGGCCCAGAACGACCCGCCGTTCGGCGCGATGTCGGGCGCCACAAGCGGATCCGGGCGCACATCGAAAGAGGCGTTCTGGACGGCCGAACCGGCGCCGGCCAGGAACGCCTTCGCCCGGATGGCGGTGATGCCGACACCGAGCGCGAAGGGGGCCGCATAGGCCAGGGAGGCGGTGGAGGGCTCAGCTCCGTCGGTTGTGTAGAAGAGGCTGGCCCCCGGCGTGAGCGTGGTGAGGGTGACGGACACGGTCTGGGCGAACACGCCGCCGTTAGGCTCGACGAGCGGTTTGGCGACGGGCGCGGCCGGCGCGGAGAAGGTATGCGTGGCGAGCACGGTGTAGTTCTCGCGGCAGGTAACGGTGACGTCGATGTTGGTGTCGCCGGTGTCGGTCACGCCGACGAGTGCGAACCGGTCGGCGCCGGGATAGGTGCCGTGCGAGTAGGGGCCGCCTTTGACGGAGCCGAACTGGGCCAGCGAACCCGCCTGGACGACAGGGAAAGACGGGCCGCCGCCCGCGGCGTACTCGTTATGGGATCCGTCGTCGATCGCGCACATGTGGGCGTCGCCGGCAATCATGCAGATGAGGGGAATGCCGTTGGTCTTGATGAAGTCGGCGAGTTCGGCGCGCTCCGTCGTGTAGCCGGCCCAGCAATCGTTCTGGTAGGCGGCGATCCAGGGCACGGTGCTGAGCAGGACGATGAGCGGATAGCGATCCTTGGCTTCGAGCAGTTCCTGTTTCAGCCATGCTTTCTGCTCGGCGCCGAGCATGCTCTTGAACGCGGTGTCCGGATCGGTTTCGGGATGACGTTCCGAGCGCAGATCGCAGAGCAGGAACCGAACGCGGCCGCAGGTGAACGCCTGGTAGATCGGCGCATTGCCGGCGCCTGCGACCAGCGGATAGTGCGGGACGCATTCGCGGTAGGCCTGGCGCGCCGCCTGTCTGCCGGGCGCGGTGCGATTGGAGTTGTTGGGCCCGAAATCGTGGTCGTCCCACATGTAGACGACCGGCACGTCGCGGTAGCACGCCGCCTGTACCGACGAGTTCAGGATGGTGTCGTAGGCGGCCCGATAGACGGCGGCGCTGTTTTCCGAGATGTTCTCATAGTGCAGGTCGCCGGTATGCATGAAGAAGGCGGGATCCTCGGCGGCGATGACGTCAAACACGGCATTTGTCGCGGCTGTGCGCGCGCCGCATCCGGCGGCGAATGTGAAGGAGGCCGGCCCGCTCGGAAAGGTGCGGAACGTGCCTGTCTTGTACGGGTCGACTGTGCCGGCGGATTCGATCCCGTAGTAGTACCGGGTAGCGGGAGCCAGACCCGTCAGCACGATCGACACCACGCGATTGCTTGCCGTGTCGGCCGCGCAGAAATCCGACGCGACAGCCCCGCTGAGATCGGGGCTGGTGCTGGCCAGAGCCCTGACGGTCGCGCTCTCGGCGCGCAACTTGGCATTGATCGTGACCGAATGGGTCGTTACCGCGCCAGCCCAGACCCATTCGACGAGCGAATCGGAGGGCATGGCCGTTGCGACTTCGTACCGCAGCGTCATGTCCATCACGACATCGCTGCTGCTCAGACTTGTCTGGTGCACTTCGACGGCGAGTACGTTTCGGTTCGGGAGCAACGCGCCGGCGTGAGCGGAGATGTCGAATACTTCGTAGCTTCCGCCTTCATGCGAGGAAGCCAGCGTGCCGTATTCGACGGTGCCGGTCGGCATGGCGCCGCGGAGCACTTCGGCCCCGTTCAAGTAGGCCACGAACCCGTCGTCGTAGTTGGCGCTCAGGGTCAGGTTGGTGATGCCGGCGGGGTCGTCGAGGATGGTAAACGTTTTGCGGAAGTAGTAGGTGATGTCGCCGGCCGGCACGGTATTCGATATCCAGGTCTCGCCGAATCCCAGCGGCGCGCTCAGCGACGGCCAGTTGTTGTCCTCCGCCACACAGTCGCGCCAGGCCGGCTCCGGCTCGTTGCCCGGCGCGAAGTATTTCCAGGCGTCATTCTGGCGGATGGCTGTTACGGTTCGGCCGCAGGTGCTGACGGCTGCGCAGGCGGACAGCAACACGAACGCCGCAACCGGATACGGCACTGGCAGCACGATGCGCATTCGGACCTTTCCTCTCCGCGCTGGCGAGGACGGCGGGTTCCTCGCCCCACGTTCCCGCTACCATCATACACCGGATCGGGGTCCACGGCAAGCCCGAACGACAGCCCGAACACGTGGCGCTCAGGCCGGCGGGCAAGCTGTCCGGGCGCGCGTTTGCGGAGGGGGACACACGACACTGGCCTGATCTATTCATGAACGTCGTCGTAGCCTGTCCGCCGTAGCCTTGGCGAAGGCGGAAGGGCGCGGAGCTGGCGGCAGATCAAGGGGCGCGGAACCCTTTAGATGCCGCCATATCCGCGCCCGCAGCAGATGGCTCATGAATAGACCAGGCTAGCGCTGCAGCCAGACGCGCGCGCGATACAGGGAGGTGGAGTCGGGGGCCGCGTTGGTGTAGGCCACCTGTTGGCCCGCGCCGGGCATGTGGGTGTAGCCGGCCACGGTCTGCCAGGCGCCCGTACTGCCGGTCGCGCCCTGAAACAATGCCGGTCGGGTCTCCAGCGAGTAGTAGCGGGTGTAGCCGCTGTACCCGGTTCCCGTTGCCGCGAGGGCCTCGAACGAGACGGTGACGGCGTTGCTCGAGAGGGCGAACTGGACATCGAAGCGACTGGCCGGGTTGGTGGGATGCGTGCCGGCGATGAACTCTTCGATGTTGGATAGTCCGTCGCCGTCGCGGTCAGTGTCCGCCTCGCCGAGCGGGGCGTTGGTGCCGGCCAGGAAGGCGGTTTCCCAGTCGTCCTGCATGCCGTCGCCGTCGTGATCGCCGGGAATGGCGCTGTGCTCGGCGAATGCGAGATCGAGATCGAACTTCAGGTCGCTGCTCGCCAGCGTGGCGTTGAAGGCCTGGACGGCGAGGACATTGCTGCCGTCGCCGAGCGGTGGCAGCGCGTCGGAGTCCAGCCGGCGTGCCCACGGCACCGGCTCGATGGCCGTCGATGCCGTCGCGTCATACGGCAGGAACGAGCCGGGTCCGCCGGGCACGTTGACCCGGACGAGTTCTTCGCCGTTGACCCACACAATGAATCCGTCGTCATACTCGGCGAAGAGGACGGCTTCGGCGACCGCGTGCGGCGACTCGATCGTGAACGCTTTGCGGAGGAAGAGGCTGGTGTAGGTGTAGCGCATGTCGTCCAGCGTCGTGCCGAACGGGCCCTCGTTGGTATCGGAGGTGTAACCGAACGGCGCGGCGCCGGCACTCCAGGACGAGTCGTCGAAGGCAAGCTGCCGCCAGGCGCCGGGCGGATCCGACGCCTCGGCGGTTCCTTTCCGGTATCGCCACGCGCTGCCGGCCTGCACGCTGGAGGCGGGCGGGCCGGCGTCCTTGCCGGTGAGCATCACGACATCGAGCACCGTCAGCCCGTCGTCGGCGTAGGCGGTGGCCGTGCCGGTGCGGCTGACGGGGTCGAGATCGACGACGGTGAAGGTGTAGACGGATTCGATAAGCACCTCCGGCTCCACGATCGTGTCGACGAGCGTCGTGTGGAAACTGGCGCCCGATATGTTCCCGATGTGCGGGACGGCGTAGGTGAAGTTCGCGGAATAGCGCGTATCGATCATCCGCCGCATATACAGGTGGTCGTGCCCCGTGAAGTTCGCCGTGATCTTGAGGGCCGAGAGCGCCTGCAGAAACGCGTCCCGGTCCGCCGGGTGCTGGTCCAGGCAGTCCAGGAGGGTATCGCGGTGCACGGCGCTGATGGGATAGGCGACGGCATGGGAGAGGACGATGTCGAACGGCGCGGGCGAGTGGGGGCCGGCAACGGACTGGAGCCAGTCGCGCTGTTCCTGGCCGACCTTGCAGGTGAACCCGCTCGGCGGGAAGAGTTCCGCGTCCCGCTGCCAGCCGGCGCCCAGGGTGAAGGCGTCGACGGCGAGGATGCGGGCGCAGCCGACATCGACGGCGTAGACGAGTTCGTCCCAGCCGGCGGGCCCGTTGGTCGGGAAATCGAACGCGGCACACCAGCGTTCGTACCAGAGGCTATGGTCGACTTCGTGGTTGCCGATGGCGCAGTAGTAGGGAACGCCGGCCTCGACCAGCGGGGCCATGGCGTTGGTGAACTGCAGGTAGCTGCCGTCGACGTTGTCCGGGGTGCGGATCATGTCGCCGGCGACCAGAACGGCGTCGGGCAAGGGCTCGAGCAGGAGGATGGCCTCGACGATCGTGTTGAGCGCATTGGTGTTGACGTACGCCTCGTTGCTCGAGCCGCGCGTGTCGGCGAGTATCGCGAGCCGGGTGCGGGCGGGCACGCGCACGTCGAACGTGGCCGCGGCCGTGCCGGAACCCGCCCCGCCGAGAAACGCCCTGGCCTTGATCTCGGTCGTGCCCGTGCCGAGCTTGAACGGACTCGCGTACGGCCGCGACCCTGTCGACGGCGTGCCGCCGTCGGTCGTGTAGAACAGGCTGGCGCCGGGCGTGGCCGTGGCGAGCGTGACCCAGACCGACTCCCAGAACCAGCCGCCGCCCGGCGCGATTTCGGGCGTGGCCGCGGCGTTCGTCGCCACGTTGAACAGGGCGTCTTCTATCAGGGAGCCCGTGCCGTCGAGGCAGGCCTTGGCCTTGAGCGTCGTCACGCCGCTGCCCAGCGTGATCGGCGCGCTGTACAGGCTGGATCCGGTGCCGGGGTCTTCGCCGTCTGTCGTGTAGAAGATGCTCGCGCCGGGCGTGAGCGTGGCGAGCGCGACGCTGACGGAGTTGGTGAACGTTCCGCCGTCCGGTTCGATGACGGGTTTCGAAACGGCCGGCGCGTCGTTCAGATCGAAGGTGTGGGTGGCCAGCACGGTGTAGTTGGACCGGCAGTTGACCGTGACGGACAGGTTCGTGCCGCCGCCGTCGGTGACGGTCATGATCGAGAACTGGTCCGCGCCCGGATAGGTGCCGTGCGTGTAGGGGCCGCCCTTGACCGAGCCGCTTTGGCCGAGCGAGCCGCTCTGCACGACGGGGAAGGATGGCCCGCCGCCGGAGGCATAGTCGTTGTTGGTGCCGTCGTCGATCGCGCACATATGCGCGTCGCCGCAGAGCATGACGATGGGGGGGATGTCGTTGGTCTTGACGAAGTTGGCGAGTTCCGCGCGTTCGGTGGTGTAGCCCGCCCATCGGTCGTCGCCGGACGAGGCGATCCAGGAGACGGTGCTGAGCCAGACGATGAGCGGGTAGCGGCCTTTGGCGTCGAGCAGTTCCTGTTTCAGCCACGCTTTCTGGTCCGGGCCGAGCATGCTTTTGGACGCGTCGTCAGGGTCGGTCTTGGGGTTACGTTCCGAGCGCAGGTCGCAGAGGATGAAGCGCACGCGCCCGTACGTAAACGCCTGGTGGATGGGCACATTGCCCGTGCCGGCCACGAGCGGGTAGTGCGGAACGCACTGCTGATAGGCGAGTCGCGCGGCTTCGCGGCCGGGCGAGGTGCTGTCCGCGTCGTTCGGGCCGAAGTCGTGGTCGTCCCACATGCAGGCGACGGCCGTGTTGCGATAGAGACCGGCCTGTTTCGAGGAGGTCAGCACCGTCGCGTAGACGTGCCGGTAGTGGTCTTGGACGTTCTCGGAGATGTTCTCGTAGTACAAGTCGCCGGTATGCAGGAAGAAGGCGGGGTCGGCGTCGCGGATCACCTCGAACACCCCGCCGGTGCACGCGGTTCGCCCGCCGCACGAGAACGCGAAGGAGAAGGAGGCGGGGCCGGCCGGAGCGGTCTTGAACTGGCCCTTCTTGCCCGCGTCCGTTATGCCGTCCGCCTGGACAGCGTAGGTGTAGAGGGTGTCAGGCGCGAGATTCGTGAAGGCAATCGAGACGGTCCGATCGTTGGCGCTGTCGGCCGTGTGATAGCCGGAGTAGGCCGGTGAACTGAGATCCGCATTTGTGCTGACCAGGCCGCGCGCGGTGGCGCTGTCGGCGAGCAGCCGCGCGACCATCCGCGCGCCGTCTGTGGTGACGGCTCCGGCCCATAGCCAGTCCACGACCGCATCCGCCGGCACGGGGTTGGTCGTCTCGCAGGTCAGCGCCATGTCCATGCACACGTCGCTGCTCGTACCGGAGCACTGATGCACCTCCACCGCGAACACGTTGCGGTCGAGCACGAGTTTGCCGACGTGTGCCGTCAAGTCGATCCGCTCATAGCTGCCGCTTTCGTGGTCGTCCGCCTGGGTGCTGTAGGTCACGGTTCCCGTCGGCATGAATTGGCGCGTGATCTCCGCTCCGTTCAGATAGGCTACGAACCCGTCGTCGTAGTTGGCCGAGAGGGTGAGGTTCGTAATCGTGGCCGGGTCATCGACGAGCGTGAACGTCTTGCGGAAGTAGTAGGTCATATGCCCGGAGGGGATCGCGTTGGAGATCCAGGAGTCGCCGAACCCGAGCGGCGCGCCGAGGCTGGGCCAGTTGTTTTCGGAGGATGGGCCGTCTGGCCAGTCGGGAGCGGGGTTCGTGCCCGGCGTGTCGTACTTCCAATGGCTCTGCCCGGGAATGAGCGTGACGGACCGGCCCGGCGCCGATGCAGCCGCCGCGGCGACGAGCAGCAACATCGCGGCAGCGACCGGCCAAAGCCGGCGTTCACTTCTCATCGGCCGTACCACACAACTCAATTTATCCGCCTTCCCAAAGCTCCCTACTCCGCCACGGCGAAGTATAGCGCAGTGGGGAGCGTTACTCAAGTGGAAACCGGGCTTCAGATCCCCCTGAGCGACACGGAGGGGCACGGACGAACACGGGCAGACACGGACGGCGCATCGTGCCGGGCTCCGGCGGAGGAGCCGGCGCGTCGTCATTCCGGCGGGGCGGCGGATGGCGCGGCAGGTTCGTTCTGGACGGGTTCAGTCTGGGGCGGTGGCGCCTCGATGCTGAGCGTCTCGCCCTGCCCGAGCGTGACCGGCTCCCCGGCAGGCCCGCGGTTTATGCGAACGGCTCCGCTTCCGACCTCGACGCGGGTGCCCTCGGCCAGTGCAAGCACCGAGAACTTGGCGCTGTCGACACGCATGTCGGCATGCGGCGTGGCGACGTGAAAGGGCGGGGCGGCTTCCTGGGCGACGATGTCGGCGCTCAGCTTGCCGTGCGCCAGGAACACTGCCCGGCCCAGGCGTCGGACCGCCGGCCGGTGCGGCCCCGGTTCCGAGCCGGCGCGCTCGGCGGGCGGTTCTGGCCGCGGATCGATTCGCAGCACGCCTTCGCCCTCGATGTCGAGTCGCGCGAGGTCTGGATAGGTGATAGCGGCGAGCGCGTTGGAGCCGATCGTTTCCACCTCGTAGCCGGGAAACAGTTCCTTCTTCTTGTCCACCAGCACTTTCAGGCGTGCGGGGCCGGCAAACACGTCCGCGCGTACCGCGTGAACCATGGCGACGGAGAGAGGGACGTCGGGCATGTCGATCGTGAAGAGCCGTTTGACGAACCCGAGCCCGACGAGGATCAGCGCGCCGATCGCCATCGCCGAGTATTGCCACCGCCAGCGCTTCTTGCCGACAGCGCGCGCCGCGTAGCGGCGGCGGTAAGCCCGCACGTACCGGCGTGACACGCGTGCGTGCGACGGATGTCTGTGGGGAATCCGGGCCATGGCCAACCTTCTTGCCGGGTTAGGCGTCTGTTACCGTGGGGAGGGTAGCATGTCGCGCGGAATCGAGCAATGGCGGGTTGGCTACGGCCGCTCCAGCCAAACCCGGGCGCGATAGTGCATGCCGTCGGACGGGGCGGCGTTCGTGTGGGCTACGGTTTGACCCGCGCCGAGCACATCGGTGCAGCCGGGCACGGGCAGCCAGTTCGCGTCGGGGTTGTCCGCGTCGCGTTGCTCCAGCGTATAGTGCCGTTCGTACCCGTCGTAGCCGGTGCCCGCCGCGGCGGCGGCGGCGAAAGAAACGATCAACCCGTACGGGGCTGCCAGCGCCAGATCGACGGCGAAGACGCTTCCGCCGGCGGCGGGATCGGTGCCGGCGATGAACTCCTCCAGATTCGAGAGGCCGTCGCCGTCCGGGTCGGCGGTGGCGGACCGGTCCGCGGGGTCGGGGATGCCAGCCAGTCGGGCCGCTTCCCACGCATCGGGCAGTCCGTCGCCGTCGGCGTCCTCGGCTTCGGGCAGCGCGCCTTCGCTCAGCGTCAGTTCCAGATCGAGGAATAGATCGCCGCTATGGATCGCGCGGTTGAACACCTGCACCGCGGCGACGTTCGCGCCGTCGTTGAGGATGGGCAAGGCGGCCCCGGTCCATGCGAGTTCCACGCGGCTGTTCAGATTGCTGAGCGTGAACGTGTCGAACGCGACCGGATCGCCCGGCTGGCCGGGCACATTGACGCGCGCGACCTCCTGGCCGTTGATCCAGAGGATGAACCCGTCGTCGAACCGCGCGTTCAACCGCATGTCGGTCACACGCGAGGCGTGCGCCACGTTGAACGCCGTGCGGAGGAACAGGCAGGAGTAGCTGTTTTGCATATCGGCGAAGGTTGTGGCCAGGCCGGCCTGGCCGTAGCCCAGCGGCGCGGGGCCGGCGGGCCAGGCGCTGTCGTCGAAGCCGGGCCGGCGCCAGGCGCCCGCCGGCACGGACGCCTCGGCCGTGCCCTTGCGATAGCGCCAAACGGCGCCGTTGGGGATGGCCGCATCGGCCGGCGTGGCCGCACTGACCGGCGGGTCGGTG
>JAFGHX010000311.1 GCA_016929905.1 Kiritimatiellia bacterium | reverse complement strand
GCGCGGTGTCGGCTTCGACGATTCCGGCTGGCCGAGCGGCCCCGCGCCGTTCGGCTACAGCTCCGACCCCGCCGAAGGCCCGTTCGGCACGACGCTCAGCGACATGCGCAACAGCTACACCTGCCTGTTCCTGCGTAATGTGTTCGCGGTCGACAATCCCGCGCGGGTCAGCGAGCTGCAGGTGGCGGGCGTCTGCGACGACGGGTTCATCCTGTGGATCAACGGCGAGGAGGCCGCGCGCGTCAATGTGGGCGGGGCGCCCGGCACGCCGGCGCCCTATGACGCGCTGGCCGCTTCCAGCACGGAGCCGACCGCGTGGTCGGCGACGCTGACCGGCTCTGCTCTGCCCGCGCTGCGCGCCACGAACATCGTGGCCGTGCAGGTGTTCAACGGCTCGCTCGGCAGCAGCGACCTGCTCTTCCATGCGCACTTGTCAATCGTCAATAGTCAATTGTCAATCCGCGAGGATGCCGATCAGGACGCCATGCCCGACGCCTGGGAAGCCACACATTTGTCCGACCTGTCCGACGGGTCCGAGCTGTCCGACGCCGACCCGGACGGCGACGGCCTCTCGAATCTGGCGGAGTACATCGCCGGCACCGATCCCAGGCGGAACGGCTCTCTATTCGCGGTTGGTGTGGGACTCGTCGGGGGCGAGCTCCAGCTCTCGTTCCCGACCGTGGCGGCGGGCGGGCCCGGCTATGAGGGGCTCACCCGCCACTACGCGCTGGAGTCCTGTACCGGCGGCGAAGGCGGCGACTGGCGAGCCAATAGCGGCTATGAAGATGTTACCGGGGCGGGGCAAATGGTGATGTACGCCCCGCCCGACGCGCACGCCGGTACGACGCTCTACCGAGCGCGCGTCTGGCTGGCGACGGAATGAGTATGGCGGTGTCGGGAGTCAGAGCGCGCAGCGCCCGTTGGCACCAAACGCGCAGGACTGAACCAGAGAATATCCCATACCGCTATATGCACAGGGTTGGAACCCCCACGTTGCCGTTCGGCGAACCGGGGGTTTTTCGACGGAATCTATAAGGAGATTGCGCTGAAAAACCCGGCGCGGACGGAGCCGCGCCCTCCAAGAACCCAACATGTTGCGTGTTGATCCAATGGAGGGCCGGCCTCTCCGCCGCGGGCGCCTTCGACGTGCCGGCCGCAATGGTTTTTCAGCGCAATCTAAGGAAAGCCATGACCCCTCGAGAACGGGTTTTGTGCTCGCTTCACCACAAGGTTCCGGACCGGACACCAACCGACGGCGGGTTCCATCCATTGGTGAAGAAGAGGCTGACGGACCACTGCAAGACCAGCCAATGGCACCAGGTCCTTGGCGAACTCGACATCGAAGGATGGGCTTCGGTTGAATCAGAGAGACAGCGCCGCGTCTGCTGCGCCATTTGGTGCCGCTCTCATCGGATGCCGTAGCACTGTACACGCCCGGACATTCCCCGCCAACAGCGCAGGCCCGCCCTTGACTTGGGCATTGGCTCCGTGCAAGATACGATTCCCACAAGCAGGAGCGACCCCCGATGGCAAACTCCGTCCCGCAGCCCCGTCTTACCGGCAGCCAATGGGTGCTGCCCGTCGCCATTGCGCTCTTGACCTTGCTGGCCTGGCGCAACCGCTTCATCCAGGACGACGCCTTCATCTCATTCCGCTATGCGGCGAATCTTGCCGCCGGGCAAGGGCTCACCTGGAACCCAGGCGACCGGATCGAGGGTTACACGAATTTCCTGTGGACGCTGATCATGACGGTGCCGGAGCTGCTCGGCATCGGCCCTGTCGCCTTTTCCTACACAGTCGGACTCGCTCTATTCGCGGGCACGCTATGGTTGACGTGGAAACTGGCGTGTTTGGTCCTGGGCTCCCGGCGTGCGGGCATGGTGAGCGCAGTGCTTCTGGGCACGAACTACACGTTCAGCGCGTACGCGACCGGCGGCATGGAAACCCAGCTTCAGGCATGTCTGTTCACGGCCTCGATCTATCAGCTGCTCCGCGTCGTTCGAACGGACTCCGCCGGTAGACGGCCATGGATGCTGCTGGGCGTCCTCTGCGCCGCTGCCATGTTGACGCGCCTGGACTCCGGGCTCTGCGTTGGGGTGGTTTCTCTCGTGCTGCTCGTGCATCTGCTGCGGGGACGAATGCCCGGCCGGGAAGGGATCGTCCGCGCTGCCGCGTTCGGGCTGCCTCTGGCTCTGATCGTCGGGGCCTGGCTGGTCTGGAAGATTACCTATTACGGCGATATTCT
This sequence comes from Kiritimatiellia bacterium, assembly GCA_016929905.1. GTDB lineage: Bacteria > Verrucomicrobiota > Kiritimatiellia > JAFGHX01 > JAFGHX01 > JAFGHX01. The sequence goes on along the minus strand of JAFGHX010000311.1, from coordinate 24,260 downwards.
GCCGAATACCTACTACAACAAAGGGCCCAGCCCGGCGGCGTTGCCGCGGGGACTCTTCTACTGCTTCACCTTCCTGCGCTGCTACTGGCTGCTGCCGCTTGTGCTGATCGTGCCGCTGGCGTCGGGCAGGATCCTGAAATCGGCCGCGCCGGGCATTCGGATTGTATGCCTGTTGCTGCTGATCTGGTGGACATACGTTGCGAGTGTCGGGGGCGATTTCATGGAATTCCGGTTCCTCGTGCCGAGCCTCCCGTTCCTGGTCCTGCTGGTAACATGGTTGCTTTACGGCTTTGTCGACCGCCTCGTCCGCGTGGCCGGCATACGGGTGGCGCTCGTGCTGGCAATCATCTCGGGGTCCGTTCACCACGCGGTTACCTTCAAAGGGGCGCCAGGGATCGAGTCAGTCGCCAGGTTGCAGGGCCACATTACGAACCGGAACGAGAACTGGGCCGGCGTGGGCAAGGCGCTCGGCAAGCTGTTTCCTGCCGAATCCGACGTACTCGTTGCGGTATCGCCGGCCGGTGCGATTCCCTACTATTCCCGGTTGCCGACAGTGGATATGCTCGGTCAGAACGATCGATGGGTGGCGCGGCATGGGCACAGGATGCCGCGCATGCCGCCTGGACACCAGAGACGGGCCACGTTCGACTATCTGCTCGGCCGACGCGCGCATTTGGTGATCGGGCCTCCGCAGGTCACGGCCCGCCGCCCGGCCGCGGAAAAGGACCTTTCCCTGGTCGAGTTCGAGTGCTTCGGTATCCCTCAACTGTGGCTCGGGGCACTGCCTCGCAGCGCCAAGATCATCGAGGTCCCGCTCGACGCCGAGTTCTGTGTATATGTCCTGTATCTTACGTCGAACCCCTGTGTGGAATCGGCTATCCGCACACACGGCCTGAGAACGTACGGGATCCGAGAGGCCCTGCATTCACAGCGAGGACCTCTAGGCTGAACGGTTCATGACAAACGCACACTCGCAGACCGAACCGCGCACGCCGGGACTGTTTCCCGGCTGGGTGCTGCACCTGGCAGCCGGCTCTCGAATAATGGCCGCCTCGGCCGTCGTCGGGGTGTTGCTGTTGTTGTGGATCTCGCCCGCGCGCGCTGGCGCGCTGGCTGAGAGCCTGGGCATGCGGCCGAGCAAAGACGCCATTTTCCGTGCAATTGCGCTCTTTCGGATCGTCCGCAATCTGCACGTTGCCGCCGCACTGTTCGTCTGCTCCGCCGTCGTATGCTGGGTGGCGAACGCTGTCGGCGGCAAAGCACGCAGGGAATTGCGCGCCTGCCTGCTGGCGGGAACCGCGTATCTGGTGTTCCGCATTTTGCTCGCGCCGCTCCCGGTCGCCTATCTCATGCTTTTCTTTATCCTATACGGAGTCTGCTCGGAGTTGAATGCGTTCGACTGGCAACGCATTCTGGGCAGAGCCGCCGACCGACGTCCGCGCCTTGCCCGATGGGCGCTCGGCGCCGCAGCGCTGGTTCCGTTTGCCCCGGAACTACTGCTCCCCGCCGCGGCGCTCGGCTTTGTCCGCAACGTACGGGCCAGGATCGCGGCAAGCGTCGCTGGCCCGAGGTGGGACAGATGCGCCGTCCATGCGGGCGTGTGGGTGGGCGCCAATCTGCTCGCGTGCGCGGCAGCATTCTATGCCTTTGCCAGAACGATGCCGGAGCCATCGCGCACGGACGACGGCGAACAACTGCTCACTGGCAACTACTACGGGATCCAGATCGACGAGCAAGCCAACCGGCTGTTCGCTTGTAACGTCGCGGACAAGACCGTCTCCGTCTTCGACCTCGCCAATCTGAGGGTGACGCCGACTGTGGTCAGGATCCCGACAGGCGAACTCCAGGAGATCGCGATCAACACGGAGCGGGGTGAGTTGTATCACGCCGACAGGCGCACCAAAGCGTTGCTCGCCTTCGATGTTCGTACGCTCCGCCTCAAACGGCAGTCTCGCCGGGTCCTCAACGGCAGCGGCAGCTCCAGGATCGGGTTCGACAACGGTTCCGGAACGATCGTCGTGGCGTGGGAAAACGACCTGATGTGGCTCGTCGACATGGACAGCCTCACGCCTCGCAGACGGCTGAACATCGGCAGAATGAGCGAGGACGTGGTCTTCGACCGGTTCAGCGGCACATACGTAATTTCGTACTTCCACGAATACCACACGATGCAAGTACTCTCGCCTGGCGCCCCCGAGATCCGCAAAGTGCCCGCCGCTGAATGGCAGGGAGGACTCGCGTTGTCTGAAAAGCGGAAAGAGCTCTATCTCGCGCTGCCGATGGACAGACAGATTCTGGTCTACCGACTGCCCGAGTTGGAGCCTGTCCGCAGAATCCCGGTTGGGTTCGGCGCCCGGTTTCTGGCCTACGACGAGGCGAACGCGATCCTCGCAGCGGCAAGCATGTGCTCCGGGTATATCGATATCGTCGATGTCCAGGCCGGCCGTCGGGTCGACAGGAAGTTCATCGGTTACTATCTGAGGCAACTGTGCTTGAACCCCCCCAAGCGGGAAGGCTTCGTCTCTTCGATGATCGGTGGGGTCCACCGGTTCACGTATTGACGTCTGCTTGGGCGCTCCTCAGCAGCCAAATCATGCCGCGAAGCGTCGGCCATATGTAGGAGAGGCGGACTTTGGATGCCCCGGCCGCCCGGGGAAAATGGCGGGCCGACCGTTCCTGTATGCGCAACCTGGCACGCTTCGCCTTGACCAAGATTTCCAGGTCGATCAGGAAATCGGAACTCTCGAGCCCCAGCCGCTGCAGCGCGTCGTTCCGCAACAGCTTGAACGAGCAGTCGACATCGCGAACAGGCACGCCGAACAGCAGGCGCGCCATCAGGTTGTATCCCTTCCCGACAAACCGTCGCAGCGCCGGATCGTGGCGCGGCGCTCTGTAGCCCACCACCAGATCGAAGTCGTGTGCATCCGCAAGGAATTCGGCCAATTGCCGGATGTCGAACTGGTTGTCGGTGTCCGTGTAGAAAATCCATTCCTTGCACGCCGCGGCGAAACCGGCGCGCAAGGCCGCGCCGTACCCCAGATTGCGGCCCAGCCGCAGCACACGGATCTGGGCGCGGTGCGCCTGAGCAACCCGCTCGGCGACCTCCGCCGTCCGATCCGTGCTGCCGTCATCCACAACGACGATCTCGAAGTCGGGCGTCAGCGCCTGCAATGCGGCCACGGCCGAGCCGAGCGCCGTGCCGATGTTCTCTTCCTCGTTCAGAGCAGGCAGAACCACCGTAACCGTCGGCTGCTCCGCTTGCCGCGCAGATGCCTGTGCGCCGCCGTCCATTCCGTCACCTCGCGCCGTATAATACCGTACAGCGTTCGAGGTGTCCAGGCCGCTCGCGCTTGCCCTTTGCCTCGGGATTCTGCATAGTCTCGGCCGAAGGGAGATAAGCCGGCGTGAGAAAGGCAGACCCTAACCAAGAGAATACGCACCGGACTCCAGCCGCCGCTGCACCGGACGCCTCCGGACTGCAGGCCGCGGAACCGGCGTCGAGCTTGCGCAGGAGGCACTGGTTGACCGGGCTGCTGATACTGGCCTCTGTTCTTCGGCTCATCTACGCCTGGGACCTGCCGCTCAACCCGGACGAGCAGAAGATCCTGCACATCGCCAGGCAGTGCTCGCTTCGGCCGTCGACTTTCCACGTGCCGCTGGGCAGCCATATCACCCTGCACCCGCTGATGACCGCATACCTGACAGCCGTCGGCCTGTGGCTCGGCGGCGGTTCGGTTCTGGCCGTTCGGGTCCTGTTCACAGCGCTCAGCATTGTCGGGCTGTACGGCCTGTTCCGGCTTGCGGAGACGCTTTCTGGTCTGCGTGCGGCCGTGCTGGCACTGGGGTTGGCGGCGATCGACCGCTACCTCGTCGCACATGCCCCCGTGTTCACAGAGCCGGCAGGCCTTTTCCTCGTGCCATGGTTGATCCTGACGGGATACCGCGCGCTCACGGAGAAGCGCGGCGGGCAGTGGCTGTTGCTCGGCGCCATGTTCGGAGCGGCCTACCTCTTCTATGAAATATTCCTGCTGCTGCTCCTGCCGCTCGGCGCATACGCCATGCTGCAAGGCAAGCTGCGGGGCCTGCTCCGGAACCGTGCGGTCTATCTCTGCGGCGCCGTCATGACCGCACTGATTCTGCCCAGTCTCGTATGGGACTTGCGCAACCAGGCCACGAACGTCGGGTATATCGGACGAGTAGCATCAAACATAGGGCTCACGCCCAGATTCTTCTTGCTGCTGTTCGGCGACCTGCTGGTGAACCTCAAGACTGCCACCTGGATTCTGCTCGCGAAGGGCAACGACATGTATCTGCCGATGAGCATCCCTTGTCATTGGCTGGCGGGCCTGATCTACCTGGGCGCGTGGACGTACTCGCTGAGATGGGTGCGAGACAGCAAACGCCAACTGCTGATCCTCTGTGCACTGGCCGTCGGCCTGATCGTGTCGGTCGTGCATCGGTCCGTGCCATGGAACAACTTCTGGTGGGCAAACGCCACGCTCGTTCCGATGATCATTCTGGCTGGCGGTCTGATCGACAGGCTGCTGGCCCGCATGGCCGTCAGGGCGGCAGTTACCGGCCTGACACTTATCCTGACCGGGGCCCTCGGATTCTTTCTGGCTGGCCCGAAATTCGTCTATACCGGCCCGACGTGGGAGAAACGGTATCTGGGCACGATGTCGTATCTGCTCACTGCACGCACGCCTGCCGAGCCCGCACGCGCGCGGGCAAGGACGCTGACGCAGAAAATGCTCGAGAAACACCCCGATGCGGTGATCGTGCAACATTTCCGCGCGATCCTCGCCCGTAGCGCCGCCGAGCGCGTTGCAGCCATTCGTGCGGCGCAGCAGATTGAACCACACAATCCCGCGGTCGGTCTGCAGGAAGTCAAGATGCTTGCGGCGCAGGGCAAGCTGCAGGAAGCGCGGGAGGTGCTTCGAAGCCTGATCGACAACAACGAAGAAACCTTCGTGCTCTACGGCGAGTTGGCCAATATCGAGCTGCGACTCGACAACTACGCCGCCGCAGAGTCCAACGCGTTGGCCGCGCTGCGACTCAAGCCGAACGCTCCGGTTGTGCATATCGCCCTGTTCTGCGCGCAGGAGAAGCAGGGCAAGCGGACCGAGGCGCTTGCCACGCTGCACACGTACGCGGCCGGGCAGGTCGACAAGCCGTACCAAGCCTACGTGAAGACAGCGCAGACCTTCGCGGAAACGGGCGAGCCCGACAGAGCTGCCTTCTACTACAACCTGGCCCGCGACATGGAACCCGCCCTGCCCGCCCAGCCGGCGTGGCTCCGAAGAGAACGGTGAATGCTGAATGTCGGGGATTCGCCCCGCGCGAGTCGGAGATTCGCCCGGGGCGGGGGGCTGATTGCCGAATGAAAAGCACAAGACCGTTGCAGGGCCGCTCGCAGAGCGGCCCCGCAACGGTTCAGCCGACACCCGAATTCCTCAGGAAACTCGGGGAAGTCTCGGTCAGGGCGGAGAAGGTTGGTGATGCAGCTTCCATTCGCCCGCCTCCATCGCGCACATGAACGGCCAGGCTTTCGGGGGGCCAGCTTTGACCGAGCCCAGAAACGGCACGACGAAGTACGGAGGCACAGCGAAGGTCCGCTTCAATTCGTAGCTGTCGCATTCGAACAAATCATCGCAGGCCTCCCGAAAGCTCTTTCCCTCATGCTCCTCCAGGTACTCGATGCTACCCGTACTCCAGTAATTCGTGACCGTTGTGCGGTCGCCTCTCTGAACGGCGTCGAGAAAGGCTCTGGCGATGTCGCGCGGCCGATTGCCGTTCTTGTCGCGCGGCGGGCGGGCGCATCCGGACGCGAGAAGAAGGAAAAGCGCGAGAAGCCGAAACATCGAGCGCATAGCGGCGTTTCGGGTTGTCTCGCGTGACTTGGCCATGGCTTTCGAGAGCCTAGGCCATCCCGGCCTATCGGTCAATACACAACCGCCGAGACAGCTTGCTCGATGGTGCGCCGGGGAAACGACCGATTGGCCTGCCGCCCCCCCCGCATCCTCGGCTGCACCACCGCCCTGCGCGCGGCCCCCGCCAGCTTCGCCGAACCCGACACACTATATCGTGTATGGTCTTCTTGAAATCGAGAACGGAGAGGCAAGAAGAGGCATCCGAAAACTGGCACGATACTTGCCCATAGTGGGGATGGCGGCTAACTCAGAAGGGACCCCCAGAGCATGCAAAGCGGTTTCCAACCTGATCTCTCCCGCGCCCGAACCGCATTTTGCGGTGTGCACGTTTCGACTTCCCGTCTGAATGGTCAACGGGGGTTGGAAGCATGGGAATCGGCGTTCGAGGATAAATCGAGCCGCGGGGGGAAACAAGTCATGAGGAACACGCTGCCACACGTCATCTGCGGGCTGGCCATCTGTCTGTTCGTCTTTTCGCTGCCGACCACCGTCCTGTCGGCGCCGACGGTCGTCATCAACGAGTTCATGGCGTCGAACGACACGACGCTGCAAGACGAAGACGGAGACTATACGGACTGGGTCGAGCTGTACAACGCGGGCGGGGCACCGGTCAATCTGGCCGGTTGGGAGTTGCGCGACAGTGCGGACCGCTGGACGTTTCCGGCCACGAACCTGGCCGCGGGCGCCTATCTTCTGGTTTTTGCCTCGGGCAAGGACCGCGCGACGGTGGGCCGGCGGCTGCACACGGATTTCAGATTGGACGGCGACGGGGAATACCTGGCGCTCGTTGACCCGGAGGGCAGCATCGCCACGAAGTTTGCGCCCGCCTATCCGGCGCAGGCGCCGGACATTTCGTACGGGGTGCGGACGGACGCGGAGATGGCCGTGCTGCTGGGGCCGGGTGCGGCGTGCAAGTGGCACGTACCGGTCGACGGCGCGTTGGGCACGAGCTGGACGGCGCGCGAGGGGTTCGCCGACGGCTCGTGGCAATCGGGCGTGACGGGCGTCGGCTACGAGACGGGCAGCGGTTACGAGGCGCTGATCGGCGCGGACACGCGGGCGGCGATGGCGGGCAAGAATACGTCGGTCTATATCCGTATCCCATTCACCGTGGCGGACCCGGATCAGATCAACTCGCTGATTCTGAAGATAAAGTACGACGACGGGTTCGTCGCGTATCTGAACGGCAACGAGATCATGCGTGAGAACGCATCCGGCCAGCCCCCGGCCTGGAACGCGGCGGCCACGGCTTCGCATCCCGACGAACAGGCCGTGGTCTTCGAAGCCTACGACATCTCGGCGGAACTCGAGTATGTCGTGGCGGGCGAGAACATCCTGGCGATCCACGGGCTGAACGACGCGACGGGCAGCTCCGATTTCCTGATCCTGCCGCAACTCGAGGCGGCGCTCGGCACGGCGGCACGCGCCGAGTACGGCTACTTCAACGTGCCGACGCCCGGCGCCGTGAACGGGACGGGCTCGACGGACCTGGGCCCGGCGATCAAGGATGTCGGGCATACCCCCCGCCTGCCTTCGGACAGCGATGACATCCTGGTCTCGGCCCGCGTGCTGGACACCGGCGACGGGATTTCTTCGGTCACGCTGCGCTATCTGGTCATGTGGAGCACGGCGGGCAGCGCGGCGATGTACGACGACGGCGCGCACGACGACGGCGCAGCGGGCGACGGCACGTACGGCGCGCGCATTCCCGCGAGCGTTTCGACGCCCGGGCAGATGGTGCGCTACTATGTCGAGGCCAAAGACGGCGCCGGGCATACGGGCCGCTTCCCGCTCGAGGACGACACGATCGACTATCTAGGCACGGTCATCGAGAACCCGGCCATCGCGACGCCGCTGCCGGTCTATCACCTCTTCTTCAAGAACCCGCAGTGGTACATGAACAGCGAGTGCGTGGGGAACCGGACCTGGCAGACGGGCTGCTTCTACTACAACGGCGAGTTCTACGACAACATCCGCTCCCGCGGCCGCGGCGGGGTGACGTTGAATTCCTCGTACTGCAACCGCAAGAAGCTGAAGATCGAGTTCAAGGACGGGCACTACTTCGCCTTCGCGCCGGAGCATCGGCGCGTCGACGAATTCAACCTCGGCCGCAGCTACATCGATGAGCCGGTCGCCTACGAGATGTTCAGAAAGAACGGCGCCGGCTCCATTTGCTTTCCCATCCACGTTCGCATGAACGGCGCGTTCTGGGATCTGGGCGTGTTCCTGGAACAGCTCGACTGGCGCTATCTCGACCGCAACGGACTGGACCCGGACGGCGCGCTCTACAAGGCGAAGAACTCGCCCAGCGCGTGTCTGGCCAGCACGGCCGGGTTCCAGATCAAGTCCAGACTGGAGAAGGAACTGAACGACTGGTCCCACCTGCGCACACTGGCCAACGGTCTGCAACTGTCGGGTACGGCCAGACGGGACTTCCTTTTCGACAACGTCAACGTCGCGGAGGTGGTCAACTGGATCGCGATGGCCAGCGTGGTCGGCTACACGGACCGCACGTACAAGAACTACTACGTCTACCGCGACACGCACGGCAACGGCGAGTTCGGTCTCCTGCCGTGGGACACGGACGACGCGCTGCGGGAGGCACAGGCAGACCACAAGTACGGCGGGCATCCGTTCTTCGGCGACTTCTGGCACCCGCAGGGCGAGAGCCAAACCAACAATTACAACCGGTTCTATTCGGCGATCTACCACACGCCGGAGACGAGCGAGATGTACCTGCGCCGGCTGCGCTCGGTCCGCGATGAGTTCCTCGCCCCGTCACGGGTCATTCAGGACCGCGTGGACTACTGGGCCAAGGTCCTGATTGACGACGGCGCGCTGTCCTATGACAGGTGGCACAACGGCTGGGATTTGAAATTCTTCACGAACAACGCGAACGGCTACCTCGCGAAACGGCCCGCTTACCTGGACGCCCACGACCTGGTGCCGGCCTCTCAGCCGGCCAACCCGGCCGTCGATTTCGGCACCGTCGAATTCAACCCGGCCAGCCACAACCAGGACCAGGAGTACATCGAGCTGGTGAATCCGAACGCGTACGCGGTCGATATCTCCGGGTGGTGCCTGTCGAACGCGGTCGAGCACACGTTCCAGGCGGGCGTCGTGATCCGGGCGAACAGCTCGATGTACGTCTCGCCGAACGTGGTGGCGTTCCGCGCGCGAACCACGAGCCCGAAAGCGGGCGAAGGGCGCTTCGTGCAGGGCGCCTACAAGGGCCAGCTTTCCGCCTGGGGCGAGACGATCGAGCTGTGGCGCCGAAACGGCACGCGCGCGGCGACGCTCGCCTATCCGGGCAACCCCAGCGCCGCACAGCGCTATCTGCGGATCACCGAGATCATGTACAACCCCGACGCCGGCGAGGACTACGAATTCATCGAATTGCAGAACACGGCGAGCGGCACGCTCGACATCGGCAACGTCTCGTTCGTCGACGGGATCACCTTCACCTTCCCGGCCGGCACGAAGCTGGCGGCGGGCGAGTACATCGTGGTGGTGCACAACCTGCCCGCCTTCCAGGCGCTGTACGGCACGGGCGTTCGGGTCGCCGGCCAGTACGCCGGCGCGCTCGACAACGGCGGCGAGCGGCTGGAGCTGCGCGACGCGTGCAACGAGAAGATCCTCTCGTTCGAGTACCGGGACGGCTGGTACGCCGGGACGGACGGCGACGGGTTCTCGCTCGTGATCAAGGACCCGGCCCCGCACGACAACGCGCACTGGGAAGACAAGGCCTCGTGGCGCGCGAGCTACACCTACGCCGGCTCGCCCGGCAAGGACGACGTGGACCTGGGCGTGGTGATCAACGAGGTGCTCACGCACACCGACCCGCCGCTGGAAGACGCAATCGAACTGCGCAATACCAAGAGCGCATCCGTCGATATCGGGGGCTGGTACCTCAGCGACGAACTGACGAACCTGAAGAAGTACCGCATTCCGAACGGCACGGCCATTGCGGCGGGCGGCTACAAGGTCTTCTACGAGTATCAGTTCAACGCCGACACGAACAACCCGTCCTGTTTCGCGCTCAGCTCGCACGGCGAGAAGCTGTGGCTCTGCGCCGCGGATGCGGCCGGGAACCTGACGGGCTACCGCGCGTTCGCCGAGTTCGGCGCGGCGGACAACGGCGTGTCGTTCGGCCGCTACGTGCGCAGCGACGGGCAGGTGGACTACCCGGCCATGAGCAGCCGGACGTTTGGCGTCGACAACCCGACCTCGCTGGCGCAATTCCGCACGGGCGCGGGCAAAGCGAACAGCGGGCCGAAGATCGGTCCGATCGTCATCAACGAGATCATGTACAACCCGGCCGGCGACGGCTACGAGTTCGTCGAACTGCGCAACATTTCAGGGTCGACCGTGAACCTGTACGATCCCGCCAATCCGGCGAACCGGTGGAAGCTGACGGGCGCGGCGGACTACGTCTTTCCCGCAGGCGCCGAGCTGGGCGCGGGCGCGTATGCGGTGGTGGGCGGCGTGCATCCGACGGTGCTGCGGGCGGCGTGCGGGATCCCGGCCAGCGTGCAGGTGTTCGGCCCGTGGCTCGGCGCGCTGGACAACGCGGGCGAGAGCGTGCGGCTGCGCAAGCCGGACGCACCCGACCCGGAGGCCGGCGGGCTGGTCCCCTACGTGCTGGTCGACGAAGTGCGCTACGACAACAAAGCGCCCTGGCCGCCCGAGCCGGCCGGCAACGGACCCGCGCTGGAGAAGATATCGGCCGGCTCCTACGGCAACGACCCCGTGAACTGGGCAGCGGGCGGGAACGGCGGCACGCCGGGCCGCGCCAACGACCTGGCCCCCACCCCGCCGGCGGCGCCGAGCGCGCCGGCGGCCGTCGCGGTCTCGGGCACCCGCGTCGACTTGAGCTGGCGCGACAACAGCGGCAACGAGAGCGGATTCCGAATCGACCGGCGCATGAGCGGCGAGACCGTCTGGGTGCGCGTGGCGACGGCCGCCGCCAACGCCACCACGCACAGCGATACCGGGCTCACGCCGCTGACGGACTACTACTACAAGCTCAACGCCTACAACGGGGCGGGCAGTTCCGCCTACTCCGCTACCGTCGCCGTCACGACCCTCTCCAACCTCGTGCCGCCCGCCGCGCCGAGCGGGCTCACCGCGCAGGCCGAAGGCCCCACGGAGGTGCGCCTGGCCTGGACGGACAACAGCGGCAACGAGGACGGGTTCAAAATCGAGCGGCGCGTCAGCGGCGGCACATGGGCCCAGCTCGCCGTTGCCGGTGCCAACGCCACGGCTTATGCCGACACGAGCGCGGCGCCCGAAACGGAATACCGTTACCAGGTCCGCGCCTACAACCCAGCCGGCGATTCCGCCTACTCCGAGCTGGCCTCCGTCACAACGCCGGCCCTGCCCACGCCGCCCGCCGCGCCGTCCGCCATGACGGCGACCGCGCTCTCCTTCTCCCGTGTCCGGTTGACCTGGGCCGACAACAGCGACAACGAGCAGGGCTTCAAGATCGACCGGCGCCAGAGCGGCACGAGCGAGTGGGTGCGCATCGTCACCGCCGGCTCGGACACCACGGAGCATACCGACTCCGGCGTGACCGCGAACACCACCTTCTACTACAAGGCGAAAGCCTACAATGCCGCCGGCCAGTCGGCCTACAGCGCCGTGGCCTACGCGAACACCCCGTCCGACACCGCGCCGCGCGAATGGGTCGCCTACCACGATCTCGGCTGGATGGACGGGCAGCCCAGCGCCAATATCACCACCATCCCCGCCGGCAGCACGGAACTGGTCGACTACGCGACAGGCCGGGGCATGGGCATCACGCTGAACATCACGTCCGGCGGCGCCGTGGGCCACTGGAACGAGTCGAACCCGGCACCCGGCACCGAGGCCTATGCGCTGTTCGCCGGCAAGCTCGACTGCAACGGGTTCATCAGCTCCTCGCAGGACCCGATCGTGCTGGAATTCGCCGGGCTGGACCCGAAACACGCGTACGAGATCGTCCTGTTCGGCAATCGCGCGGGCGGCTATCTCGACCGGCTGACGACCGCCACGCTGTCCGGCGTCGACGCGTTCGAGAATGCGTCAACGCCCGGCGCGACATTCTCCGGCCCGGACGATCCGGCCGTGACGATCTGCAACGGTGAGAACACGGCGAACGGCTACGTGGCCCGTTTCGTGAATGTGTTGCCCGGCGCCGAAGGCAAAGCCGTCCTGACCGCCACCGTCGCGCAGCGCGCCGTCTATCTGACGGCACTCAGGCTGCGTAAGGTCGAACCGCAGGCCCACCCGAAGGACGACGGCGATACCGACGGCATGTCCGACGCCTGGGAGCAGAGCCACTTCGGCGGCACGGCCGCGAACCAGGGCGGCGCCGACGATGACCGGGACGGCGACGGGATGAGCAACTGGGAAGAGTACGTGGCCGGCACCGACCCGAACGCCGGTGACGAGTATCTGAACGTCACGATCGCGATCCTGAACGGTGCGCCCGCCGTCTCATTCGCGACACGCGCAGCAACCGGCACAGCCTACGAAGGACTCACGCGGCACTACGCACTCGAACGACGGCTCGGCATAACCGGGACCTGGTGCCCCGTCGACGGATACGTCGATATCCTCGGGGCGGGGCAGACCGTCACCTGCGCCGATCTGCCGAACAGCACGGAGCCGCTCCACTGCCGCGTGCGCGTCTGGCTGGCAGCCGAGTGAAAGTCTCCCGAGTTGGCCAAGGAATCCGGGTGCCCGCCGAACCGTTGTGGGGCCGCTCTGCGAGCGGCCCTACAACACGAAACCCGGACACCAGAGTCTCCGCCCCCAAGATAGGCGACTGCGAATGCCATCAGGACCGGGGAAAGGGGGCAATCCCCTTCACGCTCCCCCAGCCCTATCCTTTCTCACTTTCTAAAACCTGCTTCTCACTCTTGCGACCCCCGCTCCGCCGCTCTGCCCATGCACACATGGAACCACTATATGTTGCGTTGTTTCTTGAGGGTGAGAGGAAATGGGGGGCGAGGAAACGGCCGGTTCAGGATGGCACGATTATTGCTCTTTCAATGTGTGCACGGTTTGGCACTCGAACCGAACAGTAGCCGGGCAGGCAACCCGTGGGGGGGTATGCCGTCGGATAAGTCCAAACCGTGGGGGAAGAGCCGGCCATGAACCGCAAGTTCCTGCGCATTCTGCCATCGATTCTCGTACTCCTGTTTGTGTGGCTGCCTGCCGGCGTGCGGCCGGCGTGTGCGGGCCTGCTCATCACCGAGTTCATGGCGGCGAACGACACGGGCGAGACGGACGAGGACGGGGACTGTTCGGACTGGATCGGGTTGTACAACGCCGGGACGAGTCCCGTCGATCTTGACAGCTGGAAGCTGAAGGCGAGCGGCAACACGTGGACATTTCCGGCGACGAACGTCTCGGCCGGCGAGTACCTGGTGGTGTTTGCGTCGGGCAAGGACCGCGCGGCGGCGGGTTCGGAGCTGCACACGGACTTCCAACTGGCGATCGACGGCGAGTATCTGGCGCTGTTGGAGCCCGACGACACACCGGTCTCGGAATTCAATCCGTATCCCCGGCAGATCCCGGACGTCTCGTACGGTGTGGGCGCGCAGACGGAATCGACGAACCTGATCCCGACGGGTGCGGCGTGCCGGTGGCACGTACCGACGAGCGACGTGCTCGGTTCGACGTGGCAGGCGTGTGACGGGTTCGACGATTCGGGCTGGGGCAGCGGGCCGACGGGCGTGGGTTACGAGACGGGCAGCGGCTACGAGAGTCTGATCGGGGTGGATGTCCAGAGCCAGATGCTGAACACCATCGGCACGGTATACATCCGGATCCCGTTCGTGGTGGACGATCCGCTCGCGTACAACGCGTTGCTGCTGAAGATGAAGTACGACGACGGGTTCGTGGCGTACGTGAACGGCACGGAGGTGATGCGGAAGAACGCGGCGGGCGAGCCGCCGGCCTGGAACGCGGACGCGACCGCCGCGCACGACGACGCGGCGGCGGTCGTCTTCGAGGTCTACGACATATCCGAAGACGCCGAGTACCTGGCGGCGGGCACGAACGTGCTGGCGATTCACGGGCTGAACGACGGGGTCGGCAGTTCGGACCTGCTGCTGCTCCCGGAGCTGGTCGCGGGGCTGGGCACGACGACGACGGAAAGCCTGCGCTACTTCAGCATCCCGACGCCGGGCGGCGTGAACGGGGTGGGCACGGCGGATCTGGGCCCGGTCATCCGCGCCGTGAGCCATGCGCCGCACGAGCCGGTGGACACGGACGACGTGGTGGTCACGGCGACGGTGACCGACACGATCGACGGGGTCGCCTCCGTGACGCTCTACTACCGCGTGATGTGGAACAGCGAAGCGAGCCTCGGCATGTACGACGACGGCGCGCACGGCGACGGCGCCGCGTCGGACGGCGTCTACGGGGCAACAATCCCGGCGAGCGTATCGAGCACGGGCCAGATGGTGCGCTACTACATCGTCGCCACCGACGGCGCCGCGCACCAGACCCGGCACCCGCTGACCGACGACACGGTCAACTACCTGGGTTGGGTCGTCCAGGATCCTTCGATCGCCACGGAGCAGCCGGTCTACCACCTTTTCTTCCAGAACCCGAACTGGTATCACGACGGGTACTGGGTCGGCAACCGCACGTGGCAGGACGGCTGCCTGTACGCCAACGGCGAATTCCACGACAACATCCGCTCGCGCGGCCGGGGCGGGGTCTCGCTCTCCAGCTCGTACAACAAGCGCAAGAAGATCAAGATCGAGTTCAAGAAGGGCCATTACTTCCAGTTCTCGCCGGAATATCCGCGCGTCGACGAATTCAACGTGGGGCGCGCCTACATTGCCGAGCCGGTCGGCTACGAGATCATGGGCAAGAACGGGCCGACCTGTGTCTCGTTCCCCGTCCATTACCGCATGAACGGCGCCTTCTGGGATCTCGGCGTCTTTCTGGAGCAGGTGGACTGGCGCTGCCTGGAACGTAACGGGATCGACCCGAACGGCGCGCTGTACAAGGCGAAGAACTCGCCGAGCGCCTGCCTGGTCAGCACGGGAGGCTTCCAGATCAAGTCCCGCGAAGAGAAGCTGACCGCCGACTGGTCGCATCTCCAGACGCTGGTCAACGGGATCAAGCTGACGGACCTGACGGCGCGCCGCAACTTCCTGTTCGACACCGTGAACGTGCCGGAGGTCGTCAACTGGATCGCGATGGCGAGCGTGATCGGCTATACGGACCGGACGTACAAGAACTACTACATCTACCGCGACAAGTACGGCAACGGCGAGTTCTGGATCCTGCCTTGGGACCTGGACGATGCGCTGTCCAACAACAGCGGACAGGCGGACGACGACGGCACCGGCGCGCATCCCTTCTACGGCGACTACTGGCATCCGCAGGGCGCGACCATGAGCGATTACTACAACCGCCTCTATTCGGCCATCTTCCACACGCCGGAGACGAGCGAGATGTACCTGCGCCGGCTGCGCAGCGTGCGCGACGAGTTCCTGCCGCCTTCGACCGTGATTCGGGACCCCGTCGATTACTGGACCGCGGCGCTTTCGGCGGAAGGCCAGCAGTCCACCGCGATCTGGGCGGGCTGGGGCTGGACCTACTTCACGAACCAGCCGGTCCAGTACACGACCCTGCGCGCGGAGCATCTGGACAACCACGAACTGGTGCCGGCCTCCCAGCCGGCGGAACCGGACATCGAGATCGGGACGATCGAGTGGGGCCCGGCCTCCGGCAACCAGGACGAGGAATACATCGAGCTGATCAATCCGAACGCGATGGCGATCGACATCACCGGCTGGACGCTGGCGAACGCGGTGGAGTTCACCTTCCGGCCGGGCACGGTGATCCGGGCGGGCGCCTCGATGTACGTCTCGCCCGACGTCGTGGCGTTCCGCGCGCGCGCAACGAGCCCGACGGGCGGCGAGGGCCGTTTCGTGCAGGGCCGCTACAGGGGCCACCTGTCGAGCTGGGGCGAGACGGTGGAACTCTACGACAAGGGCGGGCGGCTCGTGGCCGCCAAGTCGTACGAGGGCGCGCCGAGCGATCCGCAGCGCTATCTGCGGATCACGGAACTGATGTACAACCCGCTCGACCCGGTCGACGACGACGGGTGGGACGGGGAGGAGTACGAGTTCATCGAGATCCAGAACACGGGCACCAACTCGCTCGACATCTCGGGCGCGTACTTCACGAGCGGGGTGCAGTTCACGTTCCCGGCGAGCACGACGCTGGAGGCGGGCGCCTGCATCGTGGTCGTCGCGAACCAGGCGGCGTTCACCTCGATGTACGAGAACGCGGTCGCGATCGCGGGCGAGTACACGGGCAGGCTGGACAACGGCGGCGAGGACATCAAGCTGGAGGATGCGCTCTCGCAAACGATCGTCGAGTTCGACTGGAAGGACGGGTGGCAGCCGGACACGGACGGCAAGGGCTACTCGCTCACGATCCTCGACGCGAGCGCCGAGCCGGGCGCGAAGACGAACTGGCGCACGAGCTACAGTTTCGGCGGCTCGCCCGGCTGGTCGGACGCGCCGAGCGTGGTGATCAACGAGGTGCTCGCGCATACCGACCCGCCGCTGGAGGATTGTGTGGAGATCTTCAATCCGACGGGCGGCGGAATCGACATCGGCGGCTGGTACCTCAGCGACGATCTGGGCGAGCTGAAGAAGTACCAGATCCCCGGCGGCACGGTGGTGCCGGCGGGCGGCTACCATATGATCTATGAGAGCGCGTTCAACGCCGACACGAACGATCCGAACTGCTTCGCGTTCGGCGAGCACGGCGAATCGGTCTTCCTGGCGGCGGCCGGCGGCGGGGTATTGACGGGCTACCGCGCGGGCCAGCCGTTCGGAGCGAGCGAGCACGGGCGCGCGATGGGCCGGTACCAGACGAGCGTGGGCGTCGATTTCCCGCGGCTGTCGACCCGCACGACCAACGCGCCGAACAGCTACCCGCAGGTCGGCCCCGTTGTCATCAGCGAGATCATGTACAACCCGGAAGAGGGCGGCGACGAGTTCATCGAGCTGTACAATCTGAGCGGAACCGCCACGACGCTGTACGACCCGCTCTACCCGAGCAACACCTGGCGGCTGTCCTCCGCGGTGGACTACGTCTTCCCGCAAGGCGTGGAGATGGCGGCCAACAGCTATCTGCTCGTCGTGCCGACCAGCCCGGCGGCGTTCCGCGCGAAGTACGGGCTCTCGCCCAGCATGCCGATCTACGGGCCGTACACCGGCTCGCTCGACAACCGCGGGGAGAGCCTCAAGCTGTTCATGCCGGATACGCCGGACCCCGACGGCTACGTGGCCTACATCCGGATCGACCGCGTGCAGTACGACGACGGCGACCCGTGGCCGCAGGAGGCGGACGGCGAGGGGCCGAGCCTGGAGCGGGTGGTCCTCTCCGAGTACGGGAACGACCCGGTCAACTGGCGCACGATCGCCTGCGGCGGCACGCCGGGCGCGGAAGCGGACACGACCGGCGGGCTGCTGATCGCGACGAACTCGCAGTGGAACTATCATGCCGAGGGCGTGGATCTGGGCACCGTCTGGCGCGCGGCCGAGTACTCGCACGGCGACTGGGCCGACGACCAGGCGCCGCTCGGCTACGGCGCCAGCAACTGCGTGGTCACCCTGATCCCGTACGGGCCGGACCCGGACAACAAGTACCGCACCACCTATTTCCGGAAGCGGTTCGTGCTGGTCGACGATCCGATGGCGGTCGTCACCCTCACGCTGAACGCGAACTACGACGACGGGTTCGTCGCCTATCTGAACGGGCAGGAGGTGGCGCGCCAGTCGATGCCGGGCGGTACGATCACCTACGACATTTTCGCCGACAGCCACGGCTGGGGCAGCTACGAGCCGATCGACATCACGGCCGGGATCGACCATCTGGTGCGGGGCGAGAACACGCTGGCGGTCGAACTGCATCAGACGGGCGCGGGCAGCAGCGATCTGGTCTGGGACGGCGAGCTGCGTTACGGCGTCTCGACCGTGCCGCGCGTGCAGACGCCGGTGCTCGCACCGGCGGGCCGGCAGTTCGCCGACCCGCTGCCCGTCACGATTTCGTGCGGCACGCCCGGCGCGACGATCCGGTACACGATCGACGGCGGCACGCCGACGGAGTCCTCCGCGCTGTATGCGGGCGCGTTCGCGCTGAGCAACGCCTGCACGGTCAAAGCCAAAGCCTGGAAGGCCGGCTACAACGCGAGCCTGACGGCCGCCGAGGACTACACGAAGGTCGCGCGCACCGTGGCGTTCGCCGCGCCGTCCTCGAGCGGGAGCGAGGCGGACGCGACCGCCGCGCTCGCGGTCACGCTGAACGTGCCGGCGGAGAGCGTCGCGGTGACGGTCGGCTACACCGTCAACGAGGGCGCCGGCACGGCGACGCGCGGCGCCGATTTCACGCTGGCCGACGGGACGCTCACCTTCGCACCGGGCCAGATGACGCGTACGATCGACGTGAGCGTGACCGACGACCTGGTCGATGAAGACGAAGAAACCGTGGTGGTCGGCCTGAGCGGGCCGGTCAACGCGGTGCTGGGCGGGACCCAGACGCACACCTACACGATCGTCGACAACGAGCGCTGGATGGCCGATTACCTCTACCGCCGCAAGCTGACCGTCGACCACACGTTGGTGAGCGGCAGCGGCGAACTGGCGGACTTCCCGATACTGGTGCGCGTGACGGACGACACGCTGCGCACGACCGGCAACGGCGGGCACGTCTGCAGCGCGGCGGGCTACGATATCCTCTTCGCCGGCGCCGCCGAGACGAACGTGCTCAAGCACGAGATCGAGAAATACGGCGCCGGAACCGGCGAACTGATCGCCTGGGTGCGGGTCCCCGCACTGGCCGGCGCGCAGGATACCGTCCTGTACCTGTACTACGGCAACGAGTCGGTCGCCAGCCCGCAGCAGGACCCGGCCGCGGTCTGGGACTCGGGCTTCGTGATGGTCAACCACCTGGCCCAGGCGCCGACCGGCACGGTCTGCGACAGCACGGCCAACGCGAACCATGCGACCCCGCACAACATGACGGGCGAGGATCTGACCGCCGCCGTGATCGGCGACGGGCTCGACTTCGACGGCACCGACGACTACCTCAGCGTCGCGTCCGCCTCCAGCTTGAACCTGCACGGCGACAGCTTCACCGAAGAGCTCTGGCTCGTCATGCCCGGCACGGCGAAGGATCAGTACTGGGTCGCGTTCCTCGGCTATGACCCGCCCGGC
This sequence comes from Kiritimatiellia bacterium, assembly GCA_016929905.1. Classification (GTDB taxonomy): domain Bacteria; phylum Verrucomicrobiota; class Kiritimatiellia; order JAFGHX01; family JAFGHX01; genus JAFGHX01. Next base: position 5,092 of record JAFGHX010000311.1, on the reverse strand, counting down.
GGCACGCTCGGCACCGCCGATCGCTACCCCGGCTTCTGGACGGAGGCGACCAACAAGCTCCATGCCGGGTTCGGGGATGGGACCGCCTGGCGCTCCGTGATCACCGACAACGCCGTGCTGACCCTCGGCCAGCCGAACCTGGTCGCCGCGACGTTCAACGGCACCTACTACCGCATCTACGTGAACGGGACGGAGGTCTATTCGACGAACGCGCATTCGGGCAGAACGCCGTACGGAACCCAAGAGTTGCGGATCGGCTCGACGAGCGACGGCGGCGACTGGCTGGGCCGGCTCGACGAAGTCCGCATCTCGCAGGTCGCCCGCTCCGCCGACTGGCTCGCGACCTGCCACGCGAACCAGAGCGCGCCGGGCTCGTTCCTGAGCCTCGGCGCCGAAGAGGACGGCGGCGGGCTGGTCCCGCGTGTCGCGTTCGCCGCGGCGAACTCCGCCCGGCCCGAAGCGGACACGACCGTCGCCGTCGAGCTCGTGTTGAGTTGCGCGGCCGACAGCGCCGTAACGGTCGGCTACTCCGTGGCCGACGGACAGAGCACGGCGAGCGCGGGCGCCGATTTCACGCTCGCGGCCGGCGCCGTGACGTTCACGCCCGGCCAGACCAGCCGGACGTTCGACGTGGCGCTGCACGACGATGCGGAGACGGAAGGCGACGAGACGGTCGTGATCATGCTCAGCGGGCCGGTAGGCGCGGAACTCGGCAGTACGACCGCGCACACGCTGACGATCCTGGACAACGAAGCGTGGCTCTCCGGCTACCGCTGCCGCCGGCGGCTCACGATCGACCACACGCAGGTCGGCGGCGCGGACGACCTGACGAACTTCCCCGTGCTCATCAGCCTGACGGACGAGTCGTTGCGCACGACGAACTGCGGCGGGCATGTCTGCCACGCCGAGGCGTACGACCTGGTCTTCGCCGATGCGACGCTGACCAACCGGCTCGCGCACGAGATCGAACGGTACGCGGCGGCGAGCGGCACGCTCGTGGCATGGGTGACCGTCCCCGTCCTGCACGCGGAGCAGGACACGGCCCTGTGCCTCTACTACGGCAACGAGTCGGTCGACACGCCGCAGCAGGACCCGACAAACGTGTGGGAGGCCGGTTTCGTGATGGTCAACCACATGGCGCAGGCGCCGACCGGCACGGTCCGGGACAGCACGCTGTACGCGAATCACGCCACACCGCACGGCATGGACGCCGGTGACCTCGTGCCGGGCGTGGCCGGTCACGGGCTCGAGTTCGACGGGAGTGCGGCCTGGCTCGGCATCGCCGAAGACGGCAGCCTGAACCTGCACAACGACCCGTTCACCGAGGAGTTCTGGGTTGCGCTGCCGAACCCGCCGAAAGACGCCTACTTCGTCGCCTTGCTCGGCTACGATCCGCCGGGCGGCGACCCGTCCACCGCCGACCGCTATCCGGGCCTCTGGATCGAGGGCACGAACAGGATTCACGCCGGGTTCGGCGACGGGGCCGGCTGGCGCTCGTTCGTGAACGATTCCGATGTGCTCACTCCCGGCCAGACGCAGCTGCTCGCCGTCACGTTCGACGGGACGACCTACCGCCTGTATGTCGACGGCGCGCCGGCCTACGCCACCACCGCGCATGCGGGCCGCACGCCGTACGGGACCGAACAGCTCCGGATCGGGTCCGTGACGGACACGGGCGGCTTCATCGGCACGATGGACGAGGTGCGCATCTCGCAGGTGGCGCGGTCGGCCGGGTGGCTGGCCACCTGCCACGCGAACCAATGCGACCCGGCCGCGTTCGTCCGCGTGGCCCCGCAGGAGACGGCGGGCGGCGCGATGCTGGCGGCGAAAATCGCGAAAGGCGCCCTGTGGCGGTACCGCAAGGGCACGGCGGAGCCCTCGAGCCCCGCCACCGCCTGGCGCGAGCCCGCCTTCGACGACGGGCCGTGGGCGATGGGCAGCGCGCCGCTCGGCTACGGGCCGCTCGCCTACGGCACGACGCTGGCCGACATGCAGGGCAGCTACTGCAGCGTCGCGCTGCGCCGGGAATTCGCTTTGGCCGACCCGCTGCTGGTCAGCGAACTGATGCTGGAAGTGGATTTCGACGACGGGTTCATCGCGTGGATCAACGGCACGGAAGTCGCGCGCGTGAACGTGGCCGGTGCGCGCGGAAGTTTCGTGGCGCATGACGCGCCGTGCAGCGGATATGTCGCCGATTCGCGTTCGAGCTGGGCCGCCTGCCTGAGCGGGGCGGACCTGCCGGCGCTGCAGGCGACCAACGTGCTGGCCGTGCAGGTGTTCAACAGCGGGCTCGGCAGCAGCGACCTGATCGTGGACGCCGCGCTCTCCGTGCTCGAAGGGAGCGCGGCGCCGAACGATGCCGACCGCGACGGTATGTCCGACGATTGGGAAAGCGCGAACCTGGCCGGCGGCGACGGCGACAGCCATGCCGACCCGGACGGCGACGGGCTCTCGAATATCGAGGAATACATCGCCGGCACCGATCCGGAGACGGGCACCAACAGCTTCGAGGTGAGCCTGACGGCGGACGGGCCGGATATCGTCGTCTCGTTCCCGACCGTCGAGGCGACCGGGCCGGGTTATGCAGGCCTCGCGCGGTACTACGCGCTGGAAACACGCACAGGCCTGGCGGCCGCCGACCTGTGGCTGCCCGTCGCCGGCTACACGAATATCCTCGGGCTCGGCCAGACGGTGACACACACCAACGCCTGCGTCGAGAGCAGCTGTTACTACCGCGGCCGCGTGTGGCTGCGGTGAGACTGGCCGGGCTCCGTTAGCGCCCATTTCAACGTTTCAATTTGCCCGCACTCTTGTATGCTGCCCGCATGCGCCGTACAGGCCTCATGGTCCTGTTGCTTGTCCTGGCCACGCTCTTCGTGTTCGGGGACGTGCTGCGCCACGCGTTCGTGGCGTGGGACGACAATCTGAACGTCTACGACAACCCCTGCTTTCGAGAGACCGGTCTCGCCGGCGCGGCGCGGTTCTGGCGGGAGCCGTACCTGGACCTCTACATCCCGTTGACCTACACGGTATGGGCGGCGCAGGCGAAGCTTGCGGCGCGCCCGGCGCAGGGCGGCGACGGCGGCGGATTCGATCCGCGCGTGTTCCATGCGACGAACCTGGCCCTGCACGCATTGAGCGTGCTGGTCGTGTTCGGCATCCTGCGCATCGCGATCGGCTCGCCACCGCCCGGTACGGGCTCCGGCGCCAGGCCGGCGGGCCGGCAATCGGCGGGCGGCACGCATGCCCGGCACTCCGTGCTCTGGGCGGCCGGGGCCGGCGCGCTCCTGTTCGCGGTCCACCCCCTGCAGGTGGAAGCGGTGGCCTGGGTAACGGGCATGAAAGACCTGCTCGCCGGCCTGCTCGCCCTGACCGCGATAGGGCTGTTCCTGCGGTCGGACCGCCCGCCGGTCCTGTGCCTGGCGTCCGTTGCGTTCGCGCTGGCCTTGCTCGCCAAGCCGGCCGCCGTGGTGGCGCCGTTCGTCGTCCTGATCGTCGCGGCCAGGCGCTCTGCCCTCGCGACGCAGGCGGCAACTGCCGGCCAAGGCCCCGCTCGTGCGCGCCTGCGCGGTCCCGCCCTCGTGCTCGGCCTCTGGTTCGCGCTCGCCGCGGGCTGGAGCCTCCTCACGGCCGTTGCCCAGCCCGCCGCAGAAACCGGTGTGCGGGTGCCCCTCTGGGCGCGCCCCTTCGTCGCCGGCGACGCGCTCGCATTCTACCTCTGGAAGTTGGTCTGGCCGCTGCGGCTCGCGCCGGACTACGGACGGGCGCCCCCATTCGTCCTGGGACACTGGTGGGGATATGTCACGTGGCTGATCCCCGTCGCCGGAGCCGCCCTGCTGCTGTGCCAGCGCCGAAAACGGCCCTGGCTGCTTCGAGCGGCAGCGGTCTCGGCGGCCGCCGCCCTGCCGACGCTGGGGTTGATTCCGTTCGGTTTCCAGACCTACTCCACGGTGTCGGACCGCTATGTCTACCTCGCCATGCTCGGCCCGGCGTTGGCGCTCGCCCACCTGCTGTGCCTTCCGGTCGTGAGAGCGCACTGGAAGGCAGGCACGGCGGCCTCTCTCGTCACGCTGGCCGCGCTTGGCCTCGGGAGCCGGCGCCAGGCCGCCGTCTGGCGGGACAGCCGCTCGCTGTTCGCGCACACCCTGCGCGTCAACCCCGCCAGTTGGCTCAGCCACGGCAATATGGGCGTACTGCTCGCGGAAGCCGGCCGGACCGCGGAGGCGCTCGCCCGTTACCGGCAGGCGCTGGCGCTGAACCCGGACCATCACCTCACGCACAACAATCTGGGCCTGCTCCTCGTGCAGACGGGCCACACGGCCGAAGGCATCGCGCACTACCGCCGCGCGCTCGCCATCGCCCCGGGCTACGCCGAGGCCTACAACAACCTGGGCCTCGCCCTCGAGGTGGCGGGAGCGCTCGACGAGGCGATCGTGCAGTTCTCGAAGGCGCTCGAGGCCGCGCCGGACTTCGCCGAACCGCACGTGAATATGGGGGTGACCCTCGAACGGAAAGGACAACTCGCCGAGGCGGCAGCGCACTATTCCGAAGCCCTGTTGCTCGACCCGCGAAACGTCGACGCACACATCAATCTCGGTAACGTGCTGGACGATCTTGACGGGCCGGAAGCCGCCGTGCGCCACTTCTCCGCCGCGCTTCGGCTCGCGCCGGATTCCGATACGGCACACTACAACCTCGGCAATCTGTTCGCCAGGCAGGGGGATTACGATTCCGCCGTTCGCCATTTCTCCGAGACCCTGCGCATGAACCCCGATCTCGCACAGGCACGCCGCAACCTCCGGCTCGCCCTCCAACGCCGGGCCGAACGCGCTTCATCATCCGCCGGGCGCCGCGACTGAAAGTGCGTTGACAACCCGCTCGCCATTCTCCATAATACTACGCATCGATACGCTCAAACGCACCCGCCGAACGCCCGCTTCCTGAGCGAGCGCGGTGCGCGCTATGTGTAATGGTCAATATTGAATATGGTGTAATACAATCAATAACCGTTCGAACGTCGGATGACAACGGAGAGATTGGGGGAACGCGAGAAAGAAGACTGGTTCGGGCGCCAGAAAACCCTCCCCGTCGC
>JAFGHX010000310.1 GCA_016929905.1 Kiritimatiellia bacterium | reverse complement strand
GCGCGGTGTCGGCTTCGACGATTCCGGCTGGCCGAGCGGCCCCGCGCCGTTCGGCTACAGCTCCGACCCCGCCGAAGGCCCGTTCGGGACGACCTTGACCGACATGCGCAACAGCTACACCTGCCTGTTCCTGCGTAACGCGTTCGTGGTCGACAATCCCGCGCGGGTCAGCGAGTTGCAGTTGGCGGGCGTCTGCGACGACGGGTTCATCCTGTGGGTCAACGGCGAGGAGGCGGCGCGCGTCAACGTGGCGGGGGCGCCCGGCACGCCGGCGCCCTATGACGCGCTGGCCGCTTCCAGCACGGAGCCGACCGCGTGGTCGGCGACGCTCACCGGCTCGGCTCTGCCGGCGCTGCGCGCCACGAACATCGTGGCGGTGCAGGTGTTCAACGGCTCGCTCGGCAGCAGCGACCTCGTGTTCGACCTGCGCATGATCGCCCAGCAGGGCAGCGCCCTCCCGCCGGCCGAGGATGCGGACTTCGACGGGATGCACGACGACTGGGAAACCGCGCACCTGTCTGGCTTGTCCGACCCGTCCGACCGATCGGCCTCCGGCGACCCGGACGGCGACGGCCTCTCGAACCTGGAGGAGTATATCGCCGGCACCGACCCCCGGGCGAAGCCCGCCGACGCCGCGCCGGGCGAAGGCGGGTTCATGGTCGATGTACAACTGGTCGGGGAGCAGGTCGACGTGTCGTTCCCAACCCTCGCAGCGAGCGGGACGAGCTACGCGGGCATGACGCGGCACTATGCGCTGGAATCGTGCGCCGGCGCCGGCGGCATGGACTGGCTCGTCGTATCCGGCTACGAGGACATCGCCGGCGCCGGGCAGACGGTGACCTACACGGCGCCGCCGTCCGCGCAGCCGGCCCTGTACCGGGCGCGCGTGTGGTTGGCGAAGGAGCGTGAGCCCCCGCCCCCGCCCGCGGACCGGCCCGCCGTCATTGGCTTCACGCACCCCGCCGACGGCGCCAGCGTCTCGGGCTCGTTCACGGTCACGGCGGAGGCCTACGACCCTGACGTGGGCACCGCCGACGGGGCGGGGATCTTGAAGGTCGTCTTCGAGCTCCGAACGGGCACGACCCTTGTCGCCTCGCGCCAGGAGAACAACGCCACCTACATCTGGCCGCTCGACACGACCGCATACGCGAACGGCGCGTACCTCTTGCGCGCCATCGCGACGAGTACGGCCGCGGCCGGCGGCGGCTCGGCCTCCGCCGAGATCGGCATTACGATCGACAACGCCGCGCCACCGCCCGGAGACTACACCCTGTATAAAACGTGGGGCCAAGTGTACGCGGGGGTTGGGGCCCGGTACGCGACGGTGAAGCGTATCTCGGACCCCGGCACGTCTTCAAATCCGAACTACACGGGGTTCTGGTTCTACGGCACGCTCCAGTTCGATCCCACCGGCCGCTACTCACTGGGAATGCAGGTGCATTTCCAGAACCGGGACGTGCGCGCCACGGACAGCGCCGACATCGGCGTCATCGATCTGCAGAACGGCAACCGGTGGACCCCAATCGGCACGAGCACCGCGTGGAACTGGCAACAGGGCAACCGCCTGCAATGGCGCCCCCATTCGGACGAAATCCTCTGGAACGACCGCTCCGACGACGGCACCCATTACGTCTGCCGGGTCTACAACTTCAAGACGGGCGCCCGGCGCACGCTGCCCCGCCCGATCTACGGAGTGAGCGCCGACGGCCGCTACGCGCTCACCCAGGACTTCGAGCGGATGACCCACGGCGGCACCAACTACGTGGGCATCCCGGACCCCTACGCCGGCCAGAAAGCGCCGGCCGGCACGGGCTTCTGGAGAATGGACCTGGACAGTGGGGCGGCCACTCTGATCCTGAGCCTCCAGGAGTTTGCCGCGCTGGCGGGATACACGGGGTCTGCCAACATATACGCCTTCCGTTCAGAGTCGAACTACTCCGGCTCCCGCTGGCGTTGCGTCGTGAAGGCGGACGGCGCCGCCGGCTGGGGCTTCATCATGAACGGGGACGGCGGCGATGTCCGTTTTCCCACCGTGCCGCCCAGCGGCGCTCATACCACATGGCTGGACAACGATACGGTCATCAGCGGCGAGCTCAAGACCTGGGAGGACGAGAACGGCGGCACCCCGAAAACCCTCGTCACGGGCGTCCCGGACAACGACCCCGCCATGGTGATGGGGACGACCTACCCCGACTGGGTCGCGCTCGACACTTATCCCCTGTCCAACGGCTATCAATACTTGACTCTGTTCCACCTGCCGACCCAGACCTTCGTGCCCCTGGCCCGGCTGAAAAATGCGGCGCCCTCGGGAGTCTATCGGGTCGATCTCCACGTCAGGTCCAGCCGAGACGGCAGAACGCTCTCCTTCGACAGCAGCCACGAAGGCAGCGGCCGGCAGCTCTACCTCGTCGATATCGGCTACATCCTGGATAACCCGCCCCAAGGATGACGCCATGAAGTGCAGAGCGGTCATCGGCCTCCTCGCGGCCCTCGCGGCATATCCACCCGGAGCTGGGACTTGGCCGCGGTCCTGTTCGGCGTGCGCGGCGCGCAAGACTACTGGAGCCTCCAAACCCAGGGCCATAACGCCGTCTACGCAGATGGGAAGAACCAATGGCGACCCAGTCCGGACAAGGATCATGCCTACCTGACCAACAGAATGCCGAACTCAGAACTGCAAGTCGTGCTTGAAGAGCTGCTCCGGAAGCCTCCCGGGCAACTCTGAACGGTGCGGTCGCCCGGAGGGTCCGGTTTCGCGCCTACACCGACACCGGCCTGCCTCCGGCCAGTCACCCTGCTCCAACACCAACAGCGCCACCACGCAGGCGTCATGCGGCACTACGCACTCGAGTCGTCCGCCGGCCCGGACACCGGCGATTGGCGGAGGCAAAGCGGCCACGCGGACGTTCTCGGAACAGGCCAAACGGTGGTCTACGCATCCTCGCGCGGCGGCGACGGGGGCGCGACGCTCTGCCGCGTTCGCGTCCGGTTGGTGTGACCGGAAGGACGCCCGGCGTTCAGCGCGCTCGGCCTACAGGGCCGTCCAGGGAACAGCCACGGCGTGTTCAGACAGGGCGAAGCATTCGGAACCGGCGTAGATGATACGCCCTCGCTTGACCTTCTCCGGGCCGTACGTCTGGGCAAAGGCAAGAATGCCCCGAGCGTCGTGGCGCGAGAGGTGAGAACTGCACTTCACTTCGATGGGGTAGAGGAAGCCGTCGCGCTCAAGCACCACATCGACCTCCGCCCCCGCACCGCTCCGCCAGTGGTACAACTGCGGAGGCGTGGGCATACAGCTGCAAAGACGCCACAACCAAACCGCGGCCCAGCTTTCAAACACATTGCCGAACAGCGGATGCCCGGCCAGCGACTCGGGCGACGATATGCCCTGCAGATGACACAACAAACCGGTGTCCCGCAAGTGGCCCTTGGGACGTTGGCTGAGCCGCTTGATCGTGTTGCCGTGGTAGGCGGGCAACTCAAGCCACTGGTAGGAATGGGTCAGCAGATTGAGCCAACGCCTTGCGGTCTTCGGGTTGACCCCTATCTCCCTGCCCAGTTGCGCATTGTTGATCTCACGCGCACTCAGCGCGGCGGCAAGACGGAGGAATCGGCCGAAATCCGCAAGGTCCGCCACGTCACCCAAGACGCGGATATCTCTCTCAACATACGTTTCCACGTACGAACGCATATACGGTGTAACCAGGCCGTCGTCCGCCTCGAGCAGACCCGGCAGCGTGCCGCGCCAGAGAAACCGCGCAAGACCCCCGGGCAGCGTTGGGATGCGCGACATGTCTGAGTCAAATGCTTCGGGATCTGCCAGGTACCCCGCAAGCCAGCTGCCGGACGCACCCGCGTCCGACATCTCCGCCGGCGTCATGCCGTCGAGCTGCAAAATGCCCACACGCCCAGCCATGCTTTCCGCGACCTGCTTGAGCACCGCAAGGTTCTGCGAGCCCGTGAGAATGTACTGGCCCGGGCTGTCATGTTGATCGACCGTTCGCTTGATCGAGGAAAGCAGAGCGGGTACGTGCTGGATCTCATCCAGGATCACGGGAGCGGGAACGTTCTGCAAGAACAGATCGGGGTCCTGTTTCGCCCCAAGGCTGTCCTGAACGGCATCGAAAACCACCGCCCTCACGTTAGGAAAGGTATGCGCCAGAAGTCGCGACTTTCCAACTTGTCGTGCACCAACCACCAGAACCACGCGGAAGAATCCGGCGTACTTCTTGAGCGTCTCCTCCACATGTCGAGTACGGTACCTCGTCGTCATGGGCATATAATAACCAAGCAAAAACGTATCGTCAACACCGATTCGCCAGGTAATATAGAAACCAAGACGAACAGGGTGCCAGTCGAGGTGGACCGTGCGCGCCCCACCTTTGGCGTCCCCTTGAACGTCTTTTCTCCCGTCCCTTTCCAAATCGCCCTCCATTTCCCTGTGGACGGTTCCCGATTCCGGGTCAAGTGTCTGTAGGGGCGATGAGAGAGGCCGCGACGGCCCCTCGTAACGTCCAAAATCAAAGGTATTCACGAACATGAGGGTACTGAGAGACAATTCCCTGTTTGCGGCCACGGGTGCGCTGGTGCTCGTGTGCGGTCTGGCGGCGCCGCGGCTCGACGCGCAGCCGGTGGTGAGCGAGGATATCGTCGGTGCAGGCCAGACGGTGACCCATGCCCCGCCGCCTTCGGCACAGCCCGCCCTGTACCGGGCCCGTGTGTGGCTGGCGACGGAGTAGCGGGGCTCGTCGCGATCGGCAGAGTGAAGGAGAACGCCCGAATGAAGCGTTCGACGCAATATGGGGCATGGGCAATGGCTTTCGGACTGGCCGCGGCGAAGCCGGCATGGGCCATGAGTCTGACCCAAGCCCGGTCTTATCTCGTGGATACGAACGCCACTGTCGAGACAACCGCCCTGTTCTGGAATCTGAAGGACGGCATGGGGCAGAGGCTGCTGTTCGGCCACCAGTATACGACGCAGTACGGCATTGCCGACGGCGAGTGGACGGATCTGCCGGGAACCCAGAACCGGTCGGATGTGAAGACCGCGGTCGGCCGTTTCCCGGCCGTCTTCGGAACGGACGTGAGCCGCGGGTTGTACGGCAGCTGGTCGTATCTGGGCAATCACGTCAGGAACGCCTACAACCGGAAGATGCTGGTGACGCTTTCCTGGATGATGCGCAATCCCGTCACCGGCGGCGGGCACCATGTCTCGGATGCCGAGAGGAATGAGCCGTCCTTGACGGGATACCCGATGCGGGAACTCGTGCCGGGCGGAACGGGCAACGCCACGTACCGCGGCTGGCTCGATCAACTGGCGGATTTCTTCCACAACCAGGTGAAGGTGAACGATGCGGACGTCCCGATCGTCTTCCGCCCATTCCACGAGCATACAGGCGGTTGGTTCTGGTGGGGCGAGCCCTACTGCACCCCCGAGGAATTCAAGGCGGCATGGCGCTACACGGTCACCTACCTGCGCGATACGAAGAGCGTCCACAACCTCTTGTTCGCCTATTCGCCCAATGGGCCATTGACGGAATCGAAGATCCTGGGCCGGTACCCCGGCGACGGCTACGTGGACGTCATCGGATTCGACCAGTACAGCACCGATCTGTCGGCCTCGGCCAGAACGGCCGTCCTGTTCGCGGAACCCAGGAACAAGGTGGCGGCCATCACCGAGTTCGGCGGCACGGCCGGTGGCCTCAACAAGCTCAGCAACGGCAACTACTACATGGATTTCCTGAATGCGATCAAGAGCGACCCCTATGCCCGGAAGGTTGCCTACGCGTTGACCTGGGGTAGCGGAAGCACCGCGGCCTATTGGGTACCCGTGCAGGGCGATGCGTACTACAATGCCTTCGTCGATTTCTACCGGGACCCCTACACCGCGTTCGAGGGCGAGATCGGCAACTACTACGCGTATCCCTTCGGCGTAGACACGCAGCGCCCCGCGCCGCCGAGCGGCCTCACCGCCACGCCGGTCTCGTCGAGCAAGATCGCGCTGAGCTGGGCGGACAACAGCACGAACGAAGACGGCTTCAAGATCGACCGCCGCCAGAGCGGGCAGACCAACTGGCTGCGCGTGGCCACGCCGGCGGCGAACGCCAGGACCTATGCCGATACCGGGCTGTCGCCGGCCACGCACTACTACTACAAGATCAAGGCAACGAAT
>JAFGHX010000309.1 GCA_016929905.1 Kiritimatiellia bacterium | reverse complement strand
TTGCGACGGGATTATGGCGCGGCGGCCGTGGGAGTGCAAGATGGGAATTGGGGGTGGGGGTCCGGGGGGGAGGATGGGGAGTTATGGCGAGTTGGATGGAATCGAGAGTTTTCAAGGGGTGGCGGGGCACACAAAATACCAATATATCCAAACTTGCCTAATTATTGGGGACTTTCACGTGCCCTAAAAGGGAAATGCCCTTCAGATTTTACACCGGCCACGACAGATCGCACCAGAATCGCCGTTCAGCCGTCAGTCTTCTCGGCAAATTGCCGCCACTGCGGGCTCTTCCTGATTCTGGCCTGCGCGGCGCTGCTGCTCATGCCGAACTGGACTCCAACCGGGTTTGCCAGATAGGGCAAAATATCCTCCGAACGCAGACTGGGTTCGAGATTCACGAGTCGCGCCAACTGCTCATTGAGGAATGGCTCGAAGACTTGCTCTGGCGCCAGCAAATATGACGCGAATTCATCTGCTTGCCCTTCGACCCATTCATAGTCGCTTTCCGACCGGGCGGCGACAACTTGCTTCCAGGCCTCTATCGAATCGATCAGCCGCCACACTTGCTTAAGCCATTCATGATGCAGAGCAAAGTGCCCGACCTCGTGGGCGAGCGAGAACCGGTAGAAAGATGTCTGATGCCGGTATTGGTCCGAGTCAACGGCGATAACCGGCCGGTCTTCACCGGGTCCAATCTGCGCCGGCGATCCGCACTCCTCGAGGAGACCGCTGACAACGCGAAGATCCATGCCCAGGTCAAATTCCACGACCTCTTCCACGTCCAGCGGAAAGTCGCGGGCTGCAAGATTATGTCTGTCGGCGAAAGATTTTGCAGCGCCTGCAATCTGTTGCCAAGTCAGAACGGGGCGAGGCGGGAGAGAGAATGTCACGCTAAGATCTCCGGAGCTTGTCCACCATCCGGTCAAGATCCTCGGACGTGGGTTTCTCCCTGCGCAACGTCCGAAACAGGACCGGTAGCACCTTCACGACATCCGCGTCAGACATGATGTCTTGCGGAACGATGCCGCAGTCTGTGGCGGCGTAGTCGAAGAATCGGTACCAACCGTCCGTGCCCTCAGAGAGGCCCAGCGCCCTCGCGTACCGCGCAAGGATGTCAGGGTCCTGGGGCGGGGGCCATACGCCCCGCTCGATCTTGCTTATGTTCCCGGGATCCGCCTTGGCCTGCTGACAAAAAGCTCTGAGCGTGATCCTCTTCTCCTTCCGGATCTCTTTGAGATACGGCCCGAACAGCGCCTCTTGCCCTGTTTCCTTCTTCACACCGCCACCTCCATTCTTGTTGTAACGATACCACAACGCATGTTGTAGGGCAAGTACAACTTTCTCGAAAACATATGAGCTTACTGACGGGTTCAATTCTGGTCGTGACTCGTCTATAATCCGGACATGACTGCAGCCGTCCAAACCAAGATCGCCACTCGAGAGAAGGACATGAATCATGAGCAACGTGTTTGACCGGATCGAGATCAGGCAGGGCGATATCACTAAGCTCGAAGTCGACGCCATCGTCAACGCGGCGAACCAGAGATTGAGAGGCGGCGGAGGTGTCGACGAGAGCATTCATCTGTCGAATGCCCTTTCCCTTAATGACTGCCGGGCCGCCGGCGTTCCCTCTTCTTGCTCGGTTTGTAGGGCAGGGGCTTTATCAGGCCGACGAGATAGTCGGCTTCGGCTTCGCCTTTCTCCTGGATGGTGAGGCTTGACGGTTTGAGGGTGCCGTTTGCGGCCGCTTTGCATTGACGAACGATGCCCGCGTGCCGTATCTTCCCCGCATTCCATGGGACAAACAGGGGGAACCGACATGACGACGACCTCCCGGGCGCGCGGCCGGGCCTCTATCCGGGCCGCCGGCCTCATCATTCTATTTGCCCTGACCGCAGGGTGCGGCACGGACAAAGGGCCGGGCAGCGATGCGGCCGCGACGCCCGCGGAACCGGCCCCGGCGGCCGGGCAGGTAACGCGCATCCGCTATGCGAGCTGGCAGGAAACGATCGATATCGACGCGGCCAGGCGAACCATCGTGCAGACCCTGACCGAATACGAGTACCCCAACCCCGTCAGCGGAACGCCGAGCCGTTCACGTACGCGCACCGTACTGGACGGCATGTTGACCCCGGAACAGATCGATGCCCTGCAGGCTTTCGTGGGCGAGTCCGGGTTCATGGCGTTGAAGCCGGCCTACGGCGCGCCTGACGACCAGCGCTACTACCCCTACGCCATCACCGTCCACGTGGGCGGCCGGAAGCCGAAGGAGGTCGTCTACCGCAGCAACCCGTCCTACGAAGAGATGCCGGAGCCGTTCAGGAAACTGGAAGCCTATCTGCAGGAGCTGTGCAAGGCCGTGCCCGGCAAAACCACCCCGCCGATGCCCCCGCAGGGCAGCCCGCCGCCGATCGTGCCGTAGATTGAGGCTGGAAACTTGAAACTCGAAACTCGAAACTCGAAACTTGAAACTTGGAACGGAGCGTCGGACCGACGGCCTCACCCATCAACATAACCCATGGGTTCAATGGAGGGCGAGGCTGCGCCGAGCCGCGGTCTTGAGACGGCCTCCCCTCGCAAGACGCTCTTCTCGCACATCGCTCCAGTTTCGAGTTTCCAGTCTCCAGTTTCCAGTTTCAAATTCCCAGCCTCAGCCCCCCAGTTTCCTGACGAACGCCAGGTTCCGGGCATGCGCGGCTTTCGGGTCGTCGCCGGCCGGCGTTTCCAGCACGATATAGCCGTCGTACCGGATATCGCGCATCGCGGCGTCGACGGCGTCGAAATCCACCTTGCCCTCGCCCAGCATGGCCTGGTCGGTATCCTTCGCGTGGATCATGCCGACCTGCGCGCCGAGTTGGCGCAACTCCTTCGGCACGTCGAAACCGCGGTTGGTCTGGTTCGCCGTGTCGTAGTAGACCTTGACGGCGTCGGACCCGATCCGGTCGATGACCGACTGCAACTGGTCGGCATTGAAGCTCGTCTCCAGGTTCAGCCGGACCCCGTGCTTCTCGGCAAGCGCCGCCAGCGGCTTGAAGCCCTCGACGAGCCGGTCCCAGGTTTCGTCCGGCCATTCCGGCACATCGCGCGGGAACATCGGCACGAGGATATCGCGCGTGCCGACCTTCGGGCAGGTCTCGATCACGTGGCTGAGAATGGCGCGGCCCTCCGCCCGCTTCTCGGGCTCGGGCAACGCCGGGTTGACCGACGCGAAGACGCCCGGCGACAGCGACGAGACGTCCATGCCCGCCTCGTCGGCCAGGCTCTTCAGCTTCCTGGCGCCGTCGGCCTGCCACAAGAGGCTGTCCTTGTAGTCCTTGCCGATGCAGTACTCGACCCCGTCGAACCCCAGCTCCTTCGCTACCGGGAAGATCCGCTCGAGCGGCTCCCGCAGCATTCCGTCCCGTATTCCGTACTTCATGTCGTGCCTCCTGCGTGAGGGAACCGCGAATGAACGCGAATGAACGCGAATTTTCCGGCTCCCAGCTCTCTGTTCTGACGATCCCGCCCCAGAATGATCTTGCAGAGTCGACACCCTTCATCCCCGCAGCGGCAACGAAACCACCTGCCCGGTCTCCGACGAGCGGTAGGCGGCTTCGCCGATTTCGACGCCGGCGCGCCCGACTTCGCCCGCGGTTCTCGGCGTTTCCTCACCGGCAATACATTTGAGCCAGTGCTCGATGCTCGCGGCTTTCGGCGCCTTGTTGTCGACCACGGGCTTGTACGCCTCCGCTTCGGCCATATCGTGCGTCTTCCAGCGCAGGCCGTCGCTGCCAATCGTGGCCGAGCCTCTGGAACCGACCATCCCCTCACCATGCGCGCCGAGCTCGGACGCCCAGCTCTGGAGCAACACGGCCGTCCCGCCGTTCTTGAAGCGCACGTTCACCACCGCGTTGTTCTCGACCGCCTTCTCCGGCGCCGGGTACGGGTCGCCGAGCGGGACGTGACTGGTGCTGGCGTAGACCGACTCCGCCGGCCCGTACAACCACAGCCATTCGTCGAAGGTGTGAATCGCGTTCTCCAGCAGCATGCCGCCCGCTTCCGCCTTGTCGAACAGCCACGGCTTCTGCGGCTTGAACCAGCCCATCTGGTGGCGATAGGCCATCTGCAATTCGCCCAGCGTGCCGTCCGCCAGAAGCGCTTTCAACTTCTGACGGATCGGATTGAACGGCAACACGTACGCCACCTGCAGCCGAACGCCCGCCCGTTTTGCCGCCTCGATCATGGCGTCCGCCTCCGCCACGGTGCAGCACATCGGTTTCTCCATCAGAATGTGTTTGCCCGCTTCCGCCGCCGCCACCGCCATCTCGCGGTGCGGCTTCGGATGCACCGAGACGTCGACCGCGTCGACGTCCTTCCGGTCCAGAATCTCGCGGTAGTCCGTACAGACGGCCGCACCGAAACTGCCGGCCACGCCGGCCGCCGATTCCGTGTTGAGGTCAGCCACGGCCACGATCTGCGCCCGGTCCGACTTCTGATAATACGGCGCGTGCAGATTGCGGAATATCCCGCCGCTGCCGATCACGCCTATTCGGATCTTGTCCATTCGTCGTCCTCCCGCTGTCATGCCTGCCCATGGCCCCGCGGCTCGCGAGGGCCCGCCTTCGCCCTTCTTGGCTTCGGCGGGCAGGACGCTCGCCCTCCAGCAGCCCGTCGTCTGGATGGCGAGCGTCCTGAGGCCGTCTCAAAACCGGGGAACAGCCCTTACGGGCTTGACTACAAACCACTCAAACCACGAGACGTACCGTTCGTAGTCAACGCCGTAAGGCGTGTGGCAACATGCGACTGGGGTTTTGAGACGGCCTCTCCTCGCGAGCCGAACTCGACCTTCGCCCTGCAACGTTCGCCCTCGACTGAAATATAGTTGCATAACATCCAGCCATTGAATAAGCTTTTTTGAGATTCACATATGGGTTATTGATATGGCGTTCAGACGTATGGCGTATTCGTTCCCGGTCGACCCGGGCCTGGAGCCGCCGGTCCAAGTGGTGGGTATCGGGCGCGACGGGGCGCACGAGCATCACCGCAGGGGCCGGGCGGGTGGGCCGCCGAGGCTCTCGTTCGAGTATGTCGTACGCGGGCGCATGACGGCGAACATCGACTCGGAGAGCTATCCGCTGAGCGCGGGGGACGTGATCATTCTGCCGTACGACCGGCCGTCGATGCTGGACAGCCTGCCGGGCGTGCCCTGGTTCAAGGCCTGGATCACCGCGCAGGGCAACATGCTGGATGCGCTGGTTTCGGCGTACAACCTGAAGTACGCGAATCACGTGGCGCAGTGTCCGGTGAAGCATCTGTACAAGCGCGCCTTCCGGATCTCCGCGTCCGCCGACCTCGATCGACATGAGAAGCAGAAGCAGCTCACCGTCACGTTCTACGAACTACTCGTGGAGTTGGCGGCGGTGCGGGCGCGGCGGCGTTCCTCGATTTCGGAGGCCGTATTCAGGATGAAGAGTTACCTGGACAACCGAATCGAGGAGAAGGTCAGTCTGGACGAACTGAGCGAGCTGACGCATCTGTGCAAGGCGCATCTGATCCGGACATTCAAACAGGAGATGGGGGTCAGTCCGTACGCCTACCTGCTGACTCAGAAGCTGGAGCACGCGAAGCTGTTGCTGAGCACATCGGACCTGCGGGTGAAGGAAGTGGCGCGGCGGGTGGGGTTCAGCAATGAATACTATTTCTCGAACGTGTTCAAGGCCAGGACGGGGGTTGCGCCGTCCGGTTACCGGGAGAAGACGATCCCGGACTCACGGCCCCCGGATGCGCGCGGCACGTAGTCGACCGCCCTTCCATACTGGCCCGGTTATCGCGCGTGTTGACGCCGTGTTCGGGGCGCGCCAACCCCGGGCGACGAGACACACTATATGTAGCGTTTGGCGGCCGCGGAAAGAAATCGTGTTACAGTTGCGTCGCCGGTGCGAATTGGGAAAGGAGGGCGCGAGACATGCCGGACACCCCCGGTGAATTGACGGCGCGCGAGATCATCACTCGTTTTGTCGAGGCGCATCATCTGTATGTTCGCAGCATTGCGAACAAGCTGGCGCCGGACCCGTCTCAGGCCGACGACCTTGCGCACGAGGCGTTTCTAATCGCGATGCGCAAGGCCGACTCCTTCGATGCAGATCGCGATGTCCGCGCATGGCTCGCCGGCATCATCAGGAATGTATGCCACAGAGCGTGGCGCTCGGCTATCCAGGAGAACAAGCTCAAGCGCGACGCACTTGCCGAGTACATGGAAGAGCTGGCCCGCCAACCGCCTGAGTTGCCCGATCAAGGGATACGAGAACGGCTGGAAAGGTGCCTGGGAAAGCTATCCGACCAGGGCCAGACGCTTCTGCGCCTGCGTTACCATGTGGACATGCAGTCGCGTGAGATCGCGCAGGAAGTGTCGTCGACCGCGGAGGCGGTAAGAATGTCGCTGCTGCGGATCCGGCGTCAACTGCGGGAGTGTATCGAGAAGGAAGCGCAGGCCGGAGGCCTGGTGAAATGGACAGAGTGAACCGAGAGCTCTGTGACCTTGTCGAACAGTATCTGGAGGGCACCCTCGATACTGCGGGCCGGGCCGCCCTTCTCGCTCTGATCGGGACGGACCCTCGCGCCGCCCGGTTACTGGCGCGCGAGTTGGATTTGTCGATGTTGCTGGCGGAGATCTACGAAGTGCGTGATTTCACGGCGCACGCCGTGCACGAGATGCTCCGCGCAGCGACAGAAACCGGCGGCGCGACGCATCTTGCCCGGATACAAACTCGGCCCGGGCCGGGTCGGCATGGTGTCACAGCCAAGCCCGGACGATTCGTGCGGACGCATCGCACGCGGGGCCGTCGTGTACGTCGACCGGTCGTCGCGCCGATCCGAAGTCGTCGTGCGCCGATTCTGTGGCTGGCCGCGGCCGCCTCCGTGGCGGTCATTGTCGGGTTCTATCTGCACAGCAACCGTCCCTCCCTGTTCAGCCGAAGAGCGAGCCCGTACGCGCGGCTTTCGGCAACTGGGGAGGTGGTGATCCGGAGGGGTGACAGGGTCATGGCGGCGGGACAGGACACGGCCCTGCTGCGGGGTGATGAAATCCAGACGGCCGGCGGCGCGCGGGCGAGTTTGCTGTATCCGGGCGAGGCCACGCGGCTGGATATTGCCTCGACGACCCGGCTCAGCCTGCACGAGGCTACGGGCAAACGGATCAATCTGACCGCGGGTCGAATTGAGGCGACGGTGGCTCGGCAGCCGGAAGCCCGGCCGATGGTATTCGTGACGCCGATCGCCACTGCAAAGGTGGTGGGCACACGCCTGATGCTGCTGGCCGAGCAGAGAAGCACGCGTGTGGAGGTGATGACCGGTACGGTCTTCGTCACGCGCAAATGCGATGGCGCCTCCGTACGGGTGTCCGCCGCGCACTATGTGGAGGTCCGGCAGGGGGTGGACCTGAAGGCGGAAGCGATCCAAAGGACCGGTGCCGGAACAGCCACTCGAACGGGTGGCCTGCGCGATTTCGCCGCCGAACTCGGCATCCGGATCGGGACGAGCGTCGGCTATGAACTGCTGACGAACGACCCCGCATACAGGGCGGCCGTCGCGCGCGAGTTCAATGTCGTGACGCCTGAAAACGAGATGAAATGGGAATTCATTCATCCACAGCGTGATCGCTTCGATTTCCGCGGGCCCGACTCTATCGTGAATTTTGCGCAGGCCAACGGCATGACCGTGCACGGTCATGCGCTGGTCATGCGGGACCAGAACCCGAAATGGCTGACGTCCGGCCGGTTCACCCGGAACGAGATGATCGATATCCTGCGCCGGCATATTCACACCGTTGTGGGCCGTTACAGAGGGAAGGTTGCCGTGTGGGACGTGACGAACAACGCGCTGGCCGGCAGCGGCGAGCGGGCCCAAACGGTCTGGCACAAGCGGATCGGGCCCGACCATATCGCAATGGCATTTCATTTTGCGCATGAGGCCGATCCGCACGCCCGGTTGATCTGCAACGACCACGATGCCGAGGATGCCGGTACGCCGAAGGCTGAAGCATTCTACGCGCTGGTCAGGGATCTTCTGCGAGAGGGCGTCCCAATCCATGGAGTCGGATTCCACGTGCATGTGCGTCCGCAAAACATGCATCCTCGGCCTTTTGCCGACAATATCGCGCGCTTCGCCGCACTGGGACTGGACGTGTACGTGACGCAGATGGACGTGAGGCTGCGCGAGCCGGTCTCTGAGGCCGACCTGGTCCGCCAGGCCGAAATCTACCGGGCGGTCATGGACCTCTGCCTGACCGAACCCGCGTGCAAGGAATTGGGGATGTGGGGATTCACGGACAAACACTCGTGGATCCCCACCTACTATCCCGGTTGGGGACAGGCGCTGGTGCTGGATGCGTCGTACAAGCCAAAACCCGCCTACGATGCGCTGCGGCAGCGGCTGACGGCAGGCAGAGCCGACAACAAGGTGCGCAGGCCGTGATCCGGCAGTCTGCCGATCGTGAAATCAGAAACAAGGACCGCGATCTCGCGGCCGCGAGGAGGAAGACAAATGAAAGCCAACCTCGTCACGATTCTTCTGGGGGTCGCCATGGTTTCAGCTGCAAGCGGAGCAAGTGAACCTAGGTTCCTGGGGAACATCTGGCAGGGCTGGGCGCCGGATGACTATGCGCGGATCTGGAACCAGCTCACGTGTGAGAATCATGGGAAATGGGGGCCTGCCGAACCCCAGCAGGGCAACTTCAAGTGGGGGCCGCTGGATGCGATGTATGAGTTTGCCGCCACCCACTCGTTCCCCGTCAAGCAGCATTGTTTCGTGTGGGGCATGCAGGAACCGAGCTGGATTGCCGACCTAAGCGATTCAGAGGTGCGCACCGCGGTTACGAACTGGATGGGCCGGTATATGAGCCGGTACGGCGACCAGGTGGATATGATCGATGTCGTGAACGAACCGATCAGCCAGCCGTTCTCCCGCCGGGCGGCATTGGGCGGGGCCGGCACGACGGGCTGGGATTGGGTCATCTGGTGCTATGAAAGGGCCAGGGAATTCGCGCCAAACGCGACGCTGGTCCTTAACGAGCATACGGTGCTCAGGTCAGACTCACGCAAAACGGCGTTCCTTGCCATCGTCAATCTGCTGAAGGACCGAGGCTTGGTCGACGCGATTGGGCTGCAAGGCCACTGGCTGGAAGGAGTAAGTGCGGCCGATCTGGCCAGGCGTCTAAGCGACGTGGCGGCCGCAGGGTTGCCCATCTACATCAGCGAGCTCGACATCTCCAGCCCGTCGGACGGCACGCAACTTGCCCTGTATCAGAAGGTATTCCCCGCTCTCTGGGCGCATCCGTCGGTGCGAGGCGTCACATTGTGGGGGTATTTGGAGGGAGCCATCTGGCGCACCGATGCCTACCTCGTGCGCCGTGACGGCAGCTGGCGCCCTGCTCTGACGTGGCTCAAGGACTACGTCGCCGACAATCCGGATCCCGATCCGGTTCCGGCGGCGCCAGCCGATCTGTCGGCAACGCCGATCTCTACGACGCAGATCGATCTGAGTTGGACCGACAACAGCACGAACGAGGCGTCTTTTGTGGTGGAACGGCGGCAGAGCGGCACGAGCAACTGGGTGAGCACGACGCTCGGCCCCGACACAAGCCGCTACAGTGATACGGGGCTGCGGCAGGGCACGAAGTCCTACTACCAGGTCTGGGCCTACAACGCCGCAGGCTTCGGTGCCTGTTCCGGCACGGCCGCCGCCACCACGCTTGGCGAGCCGCCGATCGTGCTGGTTCCGAGCCAATCGACGTGGAAATACAATGACACCGGGCTCGACCTGGGAACGGCCTGGCGCGGGAGTACTTTCGACGACACCGGCTGGAGCGCAGGCTCGGGAATACTCGGGTACGGCGAATCGTACATTGACACAGCGCTCTCCTACGGTTCAGACCCCGCCAACAAGCGTATCACGACGTATTTCCGTGTCAGCTTCGCGCTGAGCAACGAATCGGCACGGGTGGCGGGGCTGACCCTGTACGCCAACTACGACGACGGATTTGTCGCATACCTCAACGGTCAGGAAGTCGCCCGCCAGTCTATGCCAACAGGCACGGTTGCATACGGGACCTGGGCCTTGGACCATGAAAGCGGGGCCTACGAGGAAATCGACCTGACCGCACACGAGAACGCCTTGACCCCTGGAGTGAACGTCCTGGCGGTGGAGGTGCACCAGGTGACCGGCAACAGCAGCGACCTTGTCATGGACATGGAACTGACCCTGGAGACGCTGCCGGAGCGAGCGCCCGTGATCAAGGTGAACAGAGGCGCGCAATGGCGGTACCGAAAGGGCACGGTTGAGGCCTCGACCCCGGCAACCGCATGGCGGCGGCGGGGCTTCGATGATTCCTTCTGGGACGCGGGCCCATCGCCGATCGGCTACAGCGCCTATTACGCATGGAGCAACGGCACGGAACTGGCCGATATGGCCACGAGCTACTCCTCCGTCTTCCTCCGGCGCGCGTTCGACATCAGCAGTCCGACACTCGTGAGCGCGCTGACGCTTGATGTGGACTATGACGACGGGTTCATCGTGTGGATCAACGCCGAAGAAGTGGCGCGTGTGAACGTGGCGGGCAGTCCCGGCAGGTTTCTGCCTTACGACTCGCTCTCGGCGAGCAACCAGCATGCCTCGTGGTCTGCCACATGGGCGGGCCGCTCTCTGCCGGAATTGGAGAGAACTAACGTGATTGCCGTACAAGTCTTCAACAGGTCCCTGACGAGCGGCGATCTGTTGATGGATCTGGCGTTGTCGGTTGTCGAGGGAAGCGATTTCAGCCCGGCGGCAGACACGGATCGGGACGGCATGCCCGACGCGTGGGAACAGGAGCATCTGGGCGGGACAGGCGCGCACGCGGACGATGACGCGGATGCGGACGGCCAGTCGGACATGGCGGAGTTCATCGCCGGCACGGATCCGTCCGCCGGCACAAGCTGCTTTGCCGTCGACCTGACGCGTTCCGGCGCCCAGTTGTCCGTTTCGTTCCCGACGATCGCGGCCGTGGGCACGGGCTACAGCGGATACACCCGCCACTACGCGCTGGAAAGCCGGGCCGATCCGGTGGCGGGCATCTGGACGGCGGTGCCCGGTTACGCGGACATCGCGGGCGCCGGCCAGACCGTCTCCTGCACACCTGTCCCCGCCGACGGCGACGCGTGTTATCGCGCCCGCGTGTGGCTGGAATAAGGATGCGGTCCCGCACGGAGGGCACGAACGCGTAACGCGCCTCGAACGCCTTCCCTGGGTAGGGCGGCCGTCCCGGCCGCCCATGGCCGGGCGGGGACGCCCGGCCTACTCTACGGACGGGCCGACCAACCGACGGCGCCTATAAAGGCAGCCAAACGCGAGCTTGACGTCATCTCAGCCATGTCTCCCACCGCACGCCGACGTCTTCGCCGTTCTCTCCCGCGCCGCGACACGGGGAGTCCGCCGCGGGCACGAAATCCTCAATCCGGATCGGCCGATCTTTGGGCGCTCGATCTTTCGACGGAAGGCGTTTGCTGATGTTCAGCCGATGGCTCGCCGGATAGCCCGGCCCGCCCAGCCGGCTGTGTCGGTCCTGGCCGTATTGCTCCTGCCAACCCTTGAGGCTCACCCGGTTTGTCCCGTGCCCGAACATCCAGCGATCGGGGTATATGGCACTGTCGGGGTTGGCGTAGACGAGGTTGTAATCGGAATCGAGTATCTTCGCGTTACCTTTGATGAGCGCGTAGTCTTCCTTTGCGATTTCCTCCAAGACGCAGTTGCGCACGACCCATTTTCCCTCGCCGCCGTACGGCCCGAGGACGCCCTGCAGATTCCAGAAGAACACGTCGTTGCGGAAGACCAGCGGCCCCGTGCTGCAGCCTTTCACCGCGTACCAGCAGGAGAGGAAGGCCGAGTCGGTAATGGTCGCCGCGGGCACGTCTTGGGACAGGCCCGGCATCTTGCCGGCATGGAAGCCAACCAGGCCGGTGCACCAGCGGTAGCGCCCGTCGAACACGCCGTTCTTGATTTCGATGCCCGCGCTGCCGCTGAGCCGGACCAGCCCCCCGTATCCGGACCCGCCGCGGTAGCCTCCGTAATCGTGAGCGTCGACCTCCGTGAACACGAGATTCTCCAGCGTGATGAACGCTTTGCCGTGCAGTTGGACGCAGTGGGGCCGTCCGTCACGAACCGTATCGCCGCCACGGAGGACAAAGCCGCCGGAGAGAAACACGCTCAAGGGCCTATCGGCGCGATACGTGATCCGGTGTTGCTCATCCGTTCCGCTCTGAAGCGGACGCAGCAGCTCCTCATATCGGCCGGGCGCGATCGTGACGGTATCCCCGGCGTGTGCGACGCGTGATGCGTGGTGCAACGTGCCCCACGCGGTTTCGGGACTCAAGCCGTTGTTGCGATCATCGCCCTTGAGCGAGACGTACAGGCGCCTGCCCGGCGGTTGGCCGGAGGCCGTCGTGAAGGTGCGCGTCTCGTCCCATACGAAGGGATTGCCTTCCGTCCATCTCTCGCGGCAACCCACCCTGTACTGATAAGTCTGGCCCGGTTTCAGGCCCATGAGCGTGACGGCATGCAGCGTTTCATATTCCCCCGTGCCCCGCTCGGACTGGTCGTACCGATTTCCGTAGCGCGCGGTCGGCCCCCACTCCACGGCCGTCCCCTCCATGCGGCGCGGCGTCCACCAGACCAGGTTCGCGGTGGTCGGCGTGGTTGAGACGACTTCCACATGCTCGATAGTCTCCCGTGCGCGTTCGCGGCTGCGGGCGACCGCCTGCGCCCCGGCGCACTCACCGTAGCGCCCGGCCGTGCGCAGGCTGCTGGCAGATACCAGGCGGAAATCGCCGTTTCGCACGTCAACGAAATCCGGCTCTGCGTAAAGCGATTGTGCGTCGCTGCCCGTCAGCTCCTGCCATTTGGCAAGCGAGTGCGCGCGCTCGTGGATGGTGCCGTGGAAGACGTTGAAATCCCCGTAGGTTCCGGTCGGCGAGCCGAGGATCGCCACTTGCCGTTGCCGGTTGTCCGCTACGATTGAGGAGACGAGCTCTACGCCCGTACATCCTTGGAGTGTGAGGCCTTCCGTGCCGTTATGGCACAGGGTCATATGCTCGAGCACCAGATTGCGGACATCGGCAGCGGCGATTCCGGCGCCGCCGTTGTGATGAGTAGATCGCGGCGTCGCCGATGTTGTTGCGGAAGACGATCCCGTCAAAATCCCCGGCATACGCGCGGATGCTTTCCTGTCTGGTCGTGTTCAGCACAAGATTGTGCTCCACGACCGCTTCACTGATCTTCCCGCCCAGATGGATCTGGGCGCCCTCCACGTACGGCGGCCGATTGCTGTGCAGGCGGTTGTGATGGATGTGAATCTTGCTGGAAGCAACGACGGACACTCCGTACCCGTTCAAATGGAGGAAGCAGTTCCGTACGGTCACGTTCGACCGGTCCCGGATTTCGATGGCGGCCTCCCCGAATCCGGTCATCGCCAGGCCGTCGATCACATTGTGGCTGCCGGATTTCAGGCCGGTGCTCTTGTTGAGGATCACGTAACGGCGTTTTGCCGGGGGATCCCCGTAACTGGGGTGCAGATAGAGTTTCTTGTGTGTCGCGTCGAAATGGTAAGACCCGATCACGGTTTCGGCGTCGACGATACTGGCCATGTGCCGAAGCACCTTTTTCTCGTCCAACTCGAAGATCCGGTACGGCCATTCGGCGCAGTCGGTCACATAGGTATAGCGCAAGCCCGGTGCCGGTTGGAACCCGGCGGCCTCGGGCGATTTACCGATGAAGACGTGTCCCGCGCATTCGGCCTTGAGGATGATGGGGCTGTCTGTCGTTCCACTGGGCAGTTTCCAGCCGCCTTCGTACCGGCCGCCGGCCAGGACAAGGGTGTCGCCCGGCTTGGCGGCGGCAATGGCGCCGGCGACGTCGTGGTGCGTGGGCGTGAGACGAATGTCGGCGGCCCGGCTGGCGCCCGCGGCGAAGACCGCGGCTACGGCCAGCCGTGCGAGTGTAGACAGCTGTCGTGGTTCCATTCTGATGCGTCTCCCTATCATCTCGGCGTCCCCACGAACTCGTAGGCGCCGATATCCGCGCCCCGGCCGCAGGGGCGCGGATTGCCGGCCCGATCGTTCGTGACCGGCTCCGGCCCGCAGCCGCGATCGGCCGGAACGTCGCGGGTGGCGGTGTCGATCGCGGGGCTGCCGGCCCTGGGCCGGAAGTCCGACTCCTGGGGATTCACGAACAGGGGTTCTTTCCCCTCGATGTTGTCGGTCGCCGTGTAGCGGTTCTTCCCGCCGACGATTGTGCCTTTCCTGTCCGGCGCGAAGAACAGATTGTTGCGGACGATATTGCCGGTGCCCTCGTTCTCGTAGAAATAGACTCCGTGGCCGTAAGAGCTGCCCGGCCGCCTGGCGTTGTTGTAGAAGATGTTGTTCTGGATCACGTGGTGATGTCCGCCCTCGTAGCGGGAGGACGCCTGACGCATGGTGATCCCGGAGTCGTTGCAGTAGGCGAAGGTGTTGTGGGCGATCAGCCACCTGCTCGCTTCGGCGTCGCGCGGTTCGGTGTATTTGTGTTCGTTGCCCTCGTAGTCATAGGCGGCGACCACGATCCCGTTCCAATCGGTCTGCATGATGACGTTGTTGACGACGGTCCAGTACCAGCCGTCGCCGTAGATGCCGTGGTCCGCATTGTCCTCTTTACGGTGCTTCCTGCGCTCGGCCCAATCCAGGACCACGTGGCGCCGGCCGATGCGTGCGATGAGGTTGCCCTCGACACGGATATATTGCCCGTTGCCGAGAATGCCCTGGTTCCACGTGTCGTGAATGTAGGTGTTCCGGATCACGATGTGGTAGCCGTTGTACATCTTGATCCCATCGTGGCCGTGCCGGATCTCGAGCCCTTCGATGCGGATCCAACTGATCTTCTGCACTTTGCCGTCTTTCTTCTCCGCGCTGAGGACGACGCGGCCTTCGAGCACGGGACATTCGCCCGGGTAATTGCGCAGGACAATGGGCCGGTCCGGCATGCCGGAATGCCTGAAGCGCAGAACGTCGTTCTTCTTGCTGGCCATGATCGGCGGCCCGTCGCTCTCGCGCGCATACGTGAGCGTCACATCGCCGTCCTCGTAGACGCCCGCACGCACCAGAACGGTGTCCCCTGCCCGGGCGAGATCGGCGGCCTTCTGCACCGTACGCAGCGGCCGTTGTTGCGTGCCCGGGTTCGCATCGTCGCCGTCGCCGGCCACGATGTATTCCCGCGCGAGGGCGACCGGCGCCGACAACAGGACGCCGATGCCCAACATCGGCAGAATCATGGCCGGCAGCCCCGCCGCCGAACGGCGCGCCCCGCCACCCGCTTGCGTGACGACACTCGAATGATGCGTCAGATGCATGAGGCGCTCCTCCTTGTCTGCTGCATGCGCGGTCGCGCCAGTCGACGCTACTCCGCGTTGATCGAATACGTGTGATACTTGTGCCGGCAGGGCTGCGCGTACGTGACGTACAGGTCGCCGTTGGCGGTGTCCACCAGATAGGACATCACCGTCATGGCGCCGCCCACACTGGTGTGGTGGTGCTGACAGATGGGGCCGGGCTCGGCATGGCTGCGCAGCACGCGGGTCACCTGGTCGAGCGTGAAGCCGTGCACGTCCTGCGCCAGCCGCGCCAGATTGGCTTCCCGAAACAGCCCGTTCCAGGTGGTGCGGCCCGCGGAGCCCCAGGTGGCTCTTTCCCACTCATGGGGATAGTTCGTGCAGGTGTGCAGTTTCCAGTTCGGGTCCTCGGGCCGGCGCAGGATCTTCAGCAGCCGCTCGCCCTGCCAGACCGCCGCGCGGCCGTGGCGGTCCGCCATCATCACGTTGCCGTAGCCGACGAACGGCGCGTCGGGGTTCTCCAGCAGCCGAATGGCGTCGTCGACCGACCGGCACTCCATCAACAGCAACGCGTGGCCGCCCGGCGCCGTCAGCCTGCCCTGGGCCCGGTAGGCCTTCAGCTCCGCTTCCGCCCGCTCTTCCACCTTGCTGCCGGCATTCAGCGCGGCGCCCGCGGTGCAGAAGCCGTGTTCGTTCGCCCCGTAGTCCGCGATCCCGTGCCAACTGATCCCGTCTTTGATCCGGTAGCGGGAGTATTCGATCTTGATGCCGGCCGCCACCGATCCGCGCTCCTTGTTCCAGGCGAGGAAATTCTGGTGCCGGCCCCGGAACACCATGTCCAGGCAACCCTCCCGCGCCAAGGGCTCCTCCGCTTCCCGGTGCGCCTTCCGGATGTCTTCCGGCAGCGGATGTTTGGAGTAGAGCCGCAGTTCCAGCGATATGCCCTTGGCTTCCGCGTCGCCGGCCAGTGTCTGCAGGTAGTTCGGGAACCACTTGCGGTACACGGCCAGGAGATGCGCGACGCGCTCTTTCACGGCAGGGCGGCTCAGATCATATTTCTCCTGAAAGCCACGTCCGATTTCCTCGGGGCTCTTGCCGTTGCCCCATTTCTCGGCGCTCTGCGCGGCGCGCAGCCGGCCCAGCTCACGCAGGGTCCCCTCGAACGTCTCCCCGTCCGGGAAGCGCCGGCGGTATTCCTTGGCCAGCTCCGCCCCTTCCGCGGTGTCGGGGGTCAGGCAGATCCGCTTTTCCACCCGGCACAATTCCGTTCCGCTCTGCGTCACGACGAAGGCCAGATCCAGGCCGGGGCATTGCGGAGCCTGCTCGACGTCGAGGGGCACCTCTCGCACCCGGCCCGCCTGACAGCGGGCCTGTGCGGTGCCGTACGGTTCCCATCGGTCCGCGCCGAGCGCCTTGCGGTAGGCGCTGATTTCGAGTTCGCGGTCCGAGTCGGCGCTGAGGAAGCCGCTGATTTCGATGCGCTCACCCGCGTCGCGATACGGCGGCACATCAAACCAGGCCAGGACGCCCGGCCCTGCACAGATGTCGAGGTCGGGCTGTCCGTTCAGGAGGAGCACCCGGCGACGAACGGCAAGAGCCGCTCCGGGGCGCAGCGCGGCCGGGCCGCACTGCCATGCCCAGCCCAGTTTGGCGCTTCGCGTCCGTACGGCCGGATTGTCCGGTTGTTTGTGCAGGTCGTGCGTTTCGGTGAACGCGATCGGCAGGTCGCACTCCAGCGCGATGTGCAGGCCAAGCGCGCGAATGCTCGTAAAGGCAAACCGGACAGGCCCCCGCGCATGCCGGCTTTCGTTCACCACCGGGCCCTTACCCCGCCCGAGCAGCTTGCCGGCGTACGCATCGAGACTGTAGTTCACGTCCACGCGGCCGTAGCCCTTCTCCCGCGGCAGGAAGAAGCGCATTTGCGGAAAAGTCCAGTTGTTCGGATCGTAGGCCGGCCCGGTCACGTCGCTGGCGGAGCTTATGGCGAGCTGCAGCGGCTCTCGCCCGCTGTTGCGGCATGTGAGCAGATCGTCGAACGCGGCCTCGCCCGCACGCATGCGGACGTGCCGCTCGATCACCAGATCGCCCTGCCGCGTTGTGAAATCCACTCCGCCGACATTCTCTCTTCCGTCGATCAGCTTGCCGATCTCCGGCTTGGCGGATACCTCTTGCCCGTTGACACGGAACCGGGTCTGCAGGAGCGGCCCGTACGCGATTTTGCCCTCGTTCGGTGTAGGCGCCGTCAACTGCCGGGCGACGATGCTCGCAATCGCGTCGCCCTGCGACACGTTGAAGGCGATGCTCAGGTGGTCGTTCCCGAGCGTCACCTCATTCCCTGCCCGGCTGCAGGTTACGGCGGCGTCCGTACCGCCGATTCCTGCCGCCGATCCCAGCGCGGCGCACAAGGCAATCTTCCGGAGTCGATTGCGGGTATAGCCTCCCTTCTTCATCACCGGTGCTCCTCTCTCCTGCCGGGACGAGGGGCTTCAGAGCAGCCCCAACGCCTTGATTCGTGATGCGTCTCCCAGATTCACGTGCTGGCGCAACAACGCGCGCTGCAGGTCCCGGGTGGGCACGTCGGCGACGGCCACGCCGCGCTTCGCCGCCAGGGCGGCGGCCACGCCGGCGGCCTGCCCGCAGATCATGCAGCCGCTCATGCCGCGAATGAGCCCGCGCGGCTCGGTGTCGATGCTCTTGGCGCTGGCGTTCACAAGGTTCGCCGGCCCGCCGCACGGGACCAGCGCTCCGAACGGAATGTCGGTGGTGAATTCCTTGAAGAATTCGCCACTCTCCCGCTTCGTGTCCTGAACGGGGGTCACCCCGATCACGTCGTCGAAGCGCGTGGGTGCCGGGGCGTCCCGAAGCATTTCCCGGCTCAGTGTGACGCGCCCCGCGATCTGGCGGCTGGTACGAATGCCCAGATCCACGCCGACGTGGGCGACGTACGCGCGCTCGAAGCCCGGCACGTGCCGGATGAAGAAGTCGGCCACGTAATAGCACATCTTCTGGGCATGCAGTTCCGAAACGGAGAGGGTCCGAACATCGAGATCCTGCACGCGGTAGAAGTTCGAGTTGATCACGATGCAGTCCCGCCCGCGCAGCGCATACATGCCGACGGCATCCAGGCTGCCCGCCGGCCCGATCTCGCGCTCCAGTTTGCCCTGCGCCACGGCCTCGATCATGAACCGCCAATGCCGGCCGCTGACGTGCGGGAAGAACAGCACGCCCCGCTCCCTCCAATTGCGCCCGAACGTCTCGGCGTCCTTGACCCAGTCCACACCGGCCGGAAACCCCTCGGGGTCCTCCAGCACGAAATCGACGAAGCGGTCCAGGTCCACGCGTGCGAGCTTGAAAAGAATACTGGCCGATCCCTTCACGGACTGCTCCTTGATCGTCGACCCGGCACGGAAGGCGAGGTCCGCTTCGCCCGTGGCATCGACCACGGCGCGGGCGAGCAGGGCCTGACGGCCGGACCGGCTTTCGAGGAACACGCCCGTCACGCCATCGCCGTTAACGATCGGCTGCGTGGCCAGCGCATGCGTCAGAACCGTCACGCCGGCTTCGTACATCACGTCGATGAGCACAACCTTCAGTTTCTCGGAATCGATCACCACGCCGGGCAGGTCGCGCGATTTCCAGTGCGGTGAGGCGGCGCCCTGGGCGACCAGCCGTTCGACCAATTCGCCGCCAAACCCATGGATGACCTGCCGGCCACTCCCCGTCAGGAATCGGTTCCCGATATTGGCCATCAACGTGGCCGTGGCCACGCCGCCCAGACAACCGTTGCGCTCGAGCAGGATGGTTTTCGCGCCCGCCCGTGCGGCGCTTGCCGCCGCCGCGCAGCCCGAGACGCCGGCACCGGCCACCACGACATCCATCTCGTCCAGGACTTCGATCTTCCGTTCCGACTCGCGCACCGTTCTTGCGCTCATGTTCCTCTCTCCCGTTCGCGGCGTGCCGCAGCGGCTGCTTCAACGGCCGAGTCCCAACTCCGCCAACCGGCTCCGTTCCCCCAGGCAGATCCCGTCCGCCACAAGTCGCTGCTGGACCTTCCGGATGTCGACCTCGCGCGGCGCGACCCCGTCGAGCGCGGCTATGGCCGCAGCCGTGCCGACCGCCTGGCCGAACACCATCATGGCCGGCCGTGCACGCATGGCGCACGGGTCGTGCCCGCGCCGGCGGTACGCCGCGCCGCGCCCGCAGACCAGCAGTCCTTCGACGCCCCGGGGCAGACAGACGGCGTACGGCACGTCGAACCCCGACGGATCGCCGCCGTGGCCCGGGCTGCCGAGATGGGTATTGCGGAACAGGACATCGTCGCACTTCCGCCCCGCAAACCGGTCCTCCATGGAGAGAGTATGGTCGCCCTCGATGTGCGGGCCGCCGCGCATGCCGAGGAAAGAGGAACTGGCGATCAAGTAAGCGTTCTCGAAGCCCGGCGCGTGCTTCCGGAAAAAGGCGACGGTCCGGAACCCCTGCTCGCGCATCGCCGCCTCCAGGCGCGACATCTGTAACGGATCAGCCGCGTCGATAGCCCCCACCGCGCTCACCCGGAACCCCACAATGCCGGGTCCGAACTCCTGAAGCTTCCCGGGACACGAAGCCGAGATCTTCACATCCGCCACGTCGTCGATCCTGCGCCGATATTCGCCGGTACTCCACGCTTGGCGCAGGATGGGAACGAGCGCCTTCGGGTATGCCTTCAGCGAAGTCGCCGCCCACTCCTCGTCCTCCGCACTCAAGTCCACATCCTCACGCCAGAACGCCTGCATGCCGTCTTCAGCCACGTTGGCGATGAGGAACAGCAGCTGCGTGTCGTTGTAGTAGGTCGGGTAACCTCTCTTCATGGACGCGCGAGGCATCATCACCGCGTACGTGTCGTCCTGTGCCATGTACGGCACGATCGGCGCGCCGGCCCGCGCCGCAATACCGGCGTCGCCTGTCCCATCCACGGTGACCTTGGCTCTCGCCGCCACGCGCCCCGACGCGCACTCGGCGAAAAGGCCGCACACGGTGTTGCCGTCCATGATCGGATCCGCCGCGTAGGCCGAAAGCAGGATCTCCACACCCGCCTCGTTCATCATGACGTAAGCGAGATGCGAGGCAATGGCCGCGTCTTCCGGGTAGATCGAACGCGCCGGATCTCGCGCCGCCGAGCCGCCGAGCGCCTCGTACCGGGCCTTGAATTCCGCCGGAATGCCAGCCAGACCGCCCGGGAGCGTCGCGTCGGCTTCGCCGAACAGGCTGCCGTTCACGACCATCGCTGGCCCCATGTTGCCGCCCAGCGTCCCGAACCGGTCGATGACGAGAGTCCGCGCCCCGCACCGGCCGGAGGCAATGGCCGCAAACGTCCCGCATAAGCCGCAGCCCGCAACAACCACGTCCGCGTCGAAGAGAACGGGGCGTTCCTTTGCCGGTTCGACCACCGTACTACGCAACAATCTTCCCGTCATCTTGGCGCCCTTTCCTATCGGCCCCTCCCCCGGTTCCCCGCCTGTCTCTGCACCGCAGCGTACCACGATTCCACCGAGTGACAAACTCTCGTCAAAGCCAGGCCCACCCTTTCCCGCACACCATCCCGCATGCCGCCCCAACACATACGCATTGTGTATCATACACATATTCTAGCGTATTACGAGTAATATATCAACATATAATGAGATAAAAACGTAATTGTCGCAGACGTTTCTTGCAAACTAATGGATTTTTTGATATTGTGTATGATATACATAGGCGAAGACTTGGGGCGGGAGGAGCGGCCGGGCCCGGGGGAAGCGTGGCGATGGAGGACGGCACAGAGATGGCGCGGTGCAGATGGCGGGTGCTGAACATGGCGGATATCGCGGCGTGCCCGGCGGTGTTCGAACCGCTTGCGACGGTGGCGGAGGTCGTGTCGCTGCCGGCCGAGCCCAGTCGCCTGGTGTCGGCGATCGGCGGGTGTGACGCCTACTTCGCTTCGCTTCGCGTGCGGGTCGATGCGGAGGTGCTGGAACGTGCCGCTCGCCTGCGCGTGATCGCAACGCCTTCCACGGGACTGGATCACATCGACATGGCGCGTGCCGAGACGCGCGGCATCACCGTCCTTTCGCTGAAGGACGACACGGAGTTTTTGGCCGGCATCACCGCCACGGCCGAAATGGCGTGGGCGCTGCTGCTGGCCACGGTGCGCCGGCTGCCGTGGTCGTTCGCCGCGGCACGGCGCGGCGAGTGGGCACGCGACCGCTTCCGGGGCCATCAGCTCTCGGGCAAGACGCTGGGTATTCTGGGCTACGGCCGGCTCGGGCGAATGGTGGCGCGGTACGGCAAGGCGTTCGGGATGCACGTGCTGGCCTGTGATACGCGCGACGTTCGTCCGGAAGCCGGGGTCCGAATCGTCGACTTCGACACGTGGCTGCGCGAATCCGACGTGCTGTCGATCCACATTCACTTGACGGCGGGGAACCGGCATGTGATCGACGCCGCCGCATTCGCGAAGATGAAGGAAGGTGCGGTCCTGGTCAACACGAGTCGAGGCGCCGTCCTGGATGAGGCGGCGTTGCTCGACGCCCTGCGCTCGGGCCGGCTTGGGGGCGCGGGTGTGGACGTCATCGACGGCGAATGGAGCGACACGCTGGCGGATCACCCGCTGATCCGCTACGCCAACGCCAGCGAGAATCTCGTCATCTCGCCGCACACCGGTGGGGTCACGTTCGAGTCGCAGCGCATGGCGTATGAACGGATGGTGGGTAAGCTGCGCGAATTCCTGGCGAAGGAGGCGTAGCCGGGACACTTGGCGCGTTTCGCGAGATGGCGGCGGGGTGGCCGGGCCGCCGGATGACGCCTGACGATGGGGCAGTGGGGCCTGCTCGCGCTCGCTGGAGGCTCGGTCGGGGGGGGGGGCGGCGGAACTGGCCCTCGAATTCGGGGTGAGTGGGACCGGCAACTGCCTGATCAGCGATCGAGCAGGCAACAGCGTTTCCGTCGAATTCAACTGCGGCGGCGTGAGCGTCGTGCCGGCGCGTGAGGGAATCGCCGTGCATGGGAACCACCCCGTGGGCAAAGAGACGGCGCCGTTCGAATCCTATCCGGACCCCGTCGAGAAGAAGAACTCCAGGTATCGCATGGACACGCTTCACGCACTGCTCGACCGGCAGCGCGGCCGGCTCACGGCCGAGGCGGCGTTGGAGGCGCTGGCGGACCACTCCGGCTATCCGCGCGGGATCTGCCGTCATCTGATCGGCGACGATCCACAGATGGGCACGACCGCGGCGGTCGTAGCCGAGCCGACCCGGGGCAAACTCCACGTGGCACGCGGCAATCCCTGCTGCAACCGGGCGGTCTGCTACGAATTGTGAGCGGGCGCTTCCCATGTGCGGTACAATAGGCTAGACTGTCGGTATCATACCACGCGGAATCGCCGCGAAGGGGACTGTGAGGATGGCGGAGAAGGTCAAACGCCCACGCGAGCCCAAGTACAAGTCGGTACTCGACAAACTGGCCAGGCAGGCCGAGAGCAAGCCGCCGGGGACGCGTCTGCCCACCGTGCGCGAACTGATGGCCCAGCACCGTGTGAGCCAGGCGGCCATCGAGCGCTGCCTGGATGAACTGGTCCGGCGCGGCCTGGTCCGGCGCGAGCGCGGCCGCGGGCTGTTCGTCGACGGGTTCGAGCCGAAGAGCAAGGTGATCGGGCTGTACACCGACGAGCCGTTCTTCGCGCCGCTGTCGAGCCGCCTGTTCCTGCAGGGGCTGCGCGAGGCGGCGGGCGGCGCGGGCTTCCACGTCGCCGATTTCGGCGTGAAAGACTACGCGACGGGCCATCGCGAGATGCTGGCCGCCATCAGCGAGACGGGGCTGGCCGGGATCATCGCCGATCTGTCCACCATCAGCGTGATGAACCTCGAGGCGGATCGGCAGCTTGTGGATCTGCTCAGGGAGATGCGGCTGCCGCTCGTGACCTCGCGGCCCATTCCCGGCCTGC
Source organism: Kiritimatiellia bacterium (assembly GCA_016929905.1). Classification (GTDB taxonomy): domain Bacteria; phylum Verrucomicrobiota; class Kiritimatiellia; order JAFGHX01; family JAFGHX01; genus JAFGHX01. Next base: position 37,424 of record JAFGHX010000309.1, on the reverse strand, counting down.
AGGCCGACTCGGTCATTCCCGATTACTTCGGCGCCTTCCGGGAGTTGGGCGAGCATCTCAAGACGCGGAAGGCCGGCCCGGTGATCTTCCTCGGCCATGAAGGACTCCCCTCCCTGGCGCGCCTCTACGGGCTGCGCGCGGGCGTGGGCAGGGACATCCCCGTGCACAGCGAGATTCTCGACAAGTATCGAAAGGGCGCCTGGCAACGCGTGGAGGAATTGAAACAGGGAAAGGCGACGGGCAGCCTGGTGATCGGCGTGCCCCCGGATGAACCCGGCGAGGCGGTGTCGCTCCGCGGCATTCCGTGGCGAGCCGGATCCGCACACGAACTGGCCGTGGTTCTCGAGTGCGGTCAGAGTCTGCCCGAACGAGTGTCGGCGCACGTGGTCGTGAAGCCCAGCCAGGAGATGGGGCGCGTGGCCGCCGAGCTGCTGCTTCGGCGCCTGCGGGGCTTTCGCGGCGATATGTGCCACGAGGTCGTGCCGAACCTGGTGCGGCTGGCCTGAGCGGTGAGCCGGTCTCGGGGCACGGAACACGGACGGACACGGACTTGCACGGACCTCGGATGGCGATTCCCCCGACACATTACTGAATACGCGCTACGCACGATGATCTTCCTGGTGCTGCACATCCTCAGCGTTGTCGGTTTTCTGCAGGGGATGCGGTACGCTCAGGTGCGGAAGATGAACCTGCCGGCGGTGGTCGCGGCCAACTACGCCGGGGCGGCGCTGTTCTCGGCGGCCGCGTTGTTCATCTGGCGCTTCGGCGCCGAGGGACACAGCCACGAGTTGATCCGCTACGGCGTGCTGAACGGCTGCTTGTATGTGCTTCACATGATGATCCTGCTCGGGTCGTACCGGGTCGTGGGAGTGGGGTTGACGACGGCGGTGGCGAGCATGGGCATGGTGATCCCGATTCTTGTGGCCTGGGTTCTGTGGTCCGAGCCGATTTCGGTTGGGCAATGGCTCGCGGTGGCCTTGATACCCGCGACGATGCTGCTGATCCGGCCCGATCACGGCCGGGACGTCCGCTGGTCGTTCAAGGCCGAGGGGGTGCTGGGCGCCAACTTTCTCGCCGCCGGCCTGATCGGGACGGTCCATCGGGCCGCCAGTCTGCGCGGCGCGGGGGCGGCCCCCCTTCTGTATCAGACGTGCCTGTTCACCGCTGCGGCCGTCTGCTCAGGGCTCTGTCTTCTGCGCCGTGGCGTACGCCCAAAGGCAGCCGATATGCGGATCGGTGTCTTCGTCGGCCTGCTCAACGTATTGGCCACGCTGTTCCTCCTGCTGGCCCTGGGCGTATTGCTGACGATCGTGGTCTACCCTACCGCCAACTGCGTGCGCATCATGCTGAACCTGTTCATCGGCTGGCAGGTGTGGGCCGAACGCATTCGGCCCCGGCAGATGCTGGGCGTGGCGGCGGCGCTGGCGATCGTCCTGCTCGCCAACCTGGGCTGAAACGCCCGGCCACCTTTCCCGCCGGTACGCAGGCCGCCGCCGCCGTCGTGCCGGCCGCAGCACGGCGTGCGGCCGCGGCGGCGCAGCGCGAGCCGTCAGCAAGAAAGAACACGTCGCCGCCGGCCACGATCAAGTGAAACCCCGCTCTCAGACACAGCTCAAACATGTCGGCACCGATGCCGACGGTGACGGCCAGCTTGCCGTGCCGCGCGCAGGCCGCCACCACGCTCTGCATGTCGGCAGCCAGAACGTCCTTCGGCTTCGGCATGGCCATCGGATGGCCGCGCCGCAGCATGAGGTCGTCGGGCCCCAGAAAGAGCGCGTCAACGCCTGGAACCGCCGCAATCGCTTCCGCGTTCACCAGCGCTTCCGGAGTCTCGATCTGGACAATCAACAACGTGTCCTCGTTTGCCGTGCCGGTGTAGTCCCGGCCGTGCAGGTCCACCGGTCGCCTGCCTCCGTAGGAACGCTGGCCGATCGGCGGGAATTTGGCGGCCTTCACCGCCGCCTCCGCCTGCTTTGGAGTGTCGACCATCGGGAGAATGACGCCGTCGGCCCCCGTGTCCAGCGCACGGCCGATGGCACCGTAGTCATGGGAGGCCACCCGGACAATGGCCGGGCGCTCGATCAGATTCGCGGCCCGCACCATGCCGAGCACGTCGCCATACCCCAATTCCCCATGCTGACCGTCGATCCAAATCCAGTCCCAGTCGGGCCCGATCGCCTCGATGATTCCGGGCGCCGGATACATCATGCACAGACCCAATTGGGGCACGCCGCCTGTCGCTCCGCCAATATCCTCGCTCCTGACCATACCCACCTCCGTTTCCCTTTCTGTATCATACAGATAGCATAGCATAACATATTTTATCCGTTTGTCAAGTGCCGGAAACCGGGCTGCCGCCGCTCGCGCAGGCCGTGCTCCGAGCGTGTCGGCGCGGGGTTCGTAGGGGTACGACGGATCGAGGCCGTATCGAGAGCGCGACTCCGGGTAGCCCCGGTGTCTTGTCTCGCCGTCGTGGCGCGGGGGACACCGGAGGCTTCTGAGCGCAGGCGGGCTGAGTTCCGCCCAGGGTTCAACCTACGCGTTGACAGTCCCATTGGTCAGACGTAGTTCTGCCCGCTCAGGCCGCGGATGCGGTCGGGATGGATTTTGCCGTCGGGATTGGTGGTGTGTTTGAACCGGGTCCGGGCCTGCGGCCCGGAGAAGGTGCGGGGTGGCAGAACGGTCTTCACCCGCGTCGTGGTGACGAGCCAGTCCAACAAGTCTACGCGAAGCTCACGGACGAGGTGTACGCAGTCGGCCTCGAAATACAGATTCCGCATTTCCCAGGGGTCGGCCTCCAGGTCATAGAGTTCGCCGAAACCGCCGGGGTACGCCTCGGCGAACATGGCTTTGGGGTAGTACACGCATCGGTAGCGGCCCTTCCGCACGCTTTTACTCCACGCGAACTCGGTGACGCCGATCTCGTGCACGGCGCCGTGTTCGCCGCGGAGCAGGTGCGAGATGTCTTTACCGTCGCTCGTCTGCAACGGTTCGACGCCCGCCAGCGCACAGAGGGTTGCGGACACGTCCACGGTCTCGACGATCTCGCCGGCGACATGTCCGCTCTTGAACCGGCCGGGCCAACGCCAGATGAAGGGAATGCGGGTAATGGCGTCGGCGCAAATGCCGGGCGCCTTTTCCATCAGGTCGTGCTCGCAGGCATAATCGCCGTGGTCGGTGCTGTAGACCACGATCGTATTCTCATCGAGTCCACGCGCCTTCAGCGCCTCGAGGATCTGGCCCAGCGCGTGGTCCACCTGGCTGACGTTGCCGAGGTAGCCGCGCAGCTTACGGCGGCGGCCCGCCTCAAAGGTCCGGGGTTCGAGTTTCGTCCAGTCGCCCGTCCTGAACGCGGCGGCCATGCGCCGCATGTGCGGCGCCTTCAGTTCCATGTCGTAGCCGCTGTTCGGGGGCAGCGCCAGCTGTTGCTCGTCATACATCGACCAGAACGGTTCGCTGGGCACGTAGGGGCTGTGCGGGTGGATGAACCCGCAATAGAGGAAGAAGGGCTGCTGGGTCTTGCCGGCCTGATCGAGCATGGCGACGGTCTGGCGCGCATACCACCCTTCGCTGCTGTCTTCGTAGCGGAGCGTTGAGGCGCAGCCGTCATGGCCGACCGGCGGGTCCGACTTGAGGCCCTTACGGGCGAGGTGTTCGAAGTACGGGTCTTTGCCGCTGCGCAAGTCGCAATCGTCCGTGCCCCAGTATTCGGGCAGGTGCAGTTTGCCAGCCGCGCCGGTCACGTAACCGGCCCGCCGGAAATGGCCGAGCATACTGGGCAATCCGCCCGGATTGGGCCCGTCCAGCCCGTAGTAACCGTGGTTGTGGCAGTACTGCCCGGACCAGAACGACACGCGACTGGGGGTACAGATCGGGTTCTGGCAAATCGCGTTGTCGAACCGTACCCCTTCGGCCGCAAGCCGGTCGAGGGCCGGCGTCTTCACGTCCGGATGCCCCTTGTGGCCGAGCACTTTCGCATTGTGCTGGTCGGAGAGGACAAACAGGACATTGGGTCTTTCTTTCATTGAACAGGCCCCCTCTGTAACACTCTACAGATAGAGGACTTGGCGGCGAAGAACCTAACGCGGGTTTTCTGCGCCCCGGCGTGTAGGGATGTGCCGGACATAACGGAGTCGAACGAGGAGCACGAGAAGCCGCGCCCCCCCGTCTGCCGATCCGCTACAGCTCGACCTCGGGCACATTGGCCAGGATCCAGTCTTTAGCCTGGCGCACGATATCGGCGGGCTGGCGTGTATCCCCCTCGTCCAGTTCGATCTCGATCCCGGCGACGAGTGTCTCGCCGATTTCGCGGCACGCGTCCTCGGCGCGCGGCGCGATCGCCCGGATGTAGCGGGCAAACGGCACAGCGGCGGTACCCGGGATGTCGTTGGTATGCAGGAAGGTGTCGTTGTCGCTGAGATGCAGGTGGATGGTACGGTCGGCGATCCGCGCCAAATCCTCCACGCCTTCCCGGGCGAGCGCGGCATGGCCGAGATCCACGTTTGCCCAGACGTTGGGCATGTCGACATCCGCGAGCATCGTCTCCATCTGTTCGACCGTCTGGACCAGCCCGCAGGTCCTCCATTCGAGTTCATAGGTCAGGTGCAGCCCGGCTTCCCCGAACATCTCAGCCAGCTCCAGGCTGAACGCTACGGCGTTGGCCCACGCCTTGCTGTTGGGCAGGTCGATGCTCTTATCGCCCGGTTTCACGAGAACCTGCTTGAGGCCCAGCTCGTTCGCGAACTCCATGCTCGCCTTGAAATAGTCCCGAACATCGTCGCGCCCGTGCTTGTCATCCATGGCAATATTCACGGCTTTGTCCACGGCGAGCAGGCTGGAGGCGGTCAGGCCGAAATCGTCCAGGTGTTTCCTGATGGCTTTCTTCTGGATCCGGCCAAGCTGGAGGGGATGTCCGTGCATAGCGCCCAACACATCGACGTAGCGGATCCCCAATCCGGCTATTTCCTGCAGGGCTGTCGTCATGTCCAGCCCCGCCCGCGCCCACGCGAACGTACCCGCTCCCAGTTTCATCGGTCTTGCTCCCCTCGTGCCTGCCCTGTTCGCCCCTCTGTCGTAAGCTCTGTCGTAAACTTTGTCGCAAGCCTTGTCGAGCCCTTTCGCGCCCTGCCGGCATTGTGCGGTCCGCTCTACGGCGCCCCGTCTTCCTTCGGGCCGGCCGCGAGGCAGTCCCGCAGGAACGCCGTGCGTGCCCGATCGCTCTGCCGCCCATAATACGGGATGACCTCCCAGATCTGCTGCACGGTGATCGTCTCGCCGGGGGCCAGCGAGCGGAACGGGCTGTGCATCTCCAGTTCCAGCAGGCTGGTCACTTCCCCGTCGCGATTGCGTACGGAATTGAATATCTCGATTTGGCCCTGGTCGGGATGAATCCGGTCTTTCGGGACGGGCGAGAACCGGATCAGAAGCGCGTCTTCTGCGGTGAAGCCGGCCATCAGGCCGGCATTCGGCTGAATGAACGCCTTGGCCATCTGCCAGCTCTTGCCCGCATTCGGGAGTTCGGGCGCAAAGGTGAAGAAGCCCTCGACGAGGCGATGTGCCACCGTCACTCTGTTCTTCTGCGCGGCGGTGGGCCCTTCCACCCGGACCGCGTCGGGGCCCGCGACCGGGACGTAACACCTGTCGAACCCGCTCATCCGCAAATTCGGCCAAAGGTCACGCGCGATGGCGCGGTCCCGGCTGTTCCGGCCCGAGACACTGTACCGCACGCGTCCGTCCGGCTCGAGCCGTATTTCCTTGGTCAACTGCACGCCGGTCACCGGGCTCTCGGGCCCGACCAGCCTGACCGATGTCTCCGTGCGCTCCACGACCTCGAATTGCCCGTAGACCAGATAGGGGTCCGGCGGCCAGCCGGCCTTCTGTTCCCGGCGCTTCGGATTGGCGTCCTGATCCGTCCACCACGCGGACTGGGGGCCGACCCAGACGATCTGTCCGTCGTAGGCCTTCCAACCCGCATCCGGCGTAGCGACAGGCCGTTGCGCCCGCCGCTCGTTCCAGAGGGCCGAATCGGACTTGAGCACGTTGTGACCGGCCGGCCTTTTGAGCAGGACCACTCGCCCGCCGACCTCGGGGAGGATTCCGACAACCACCTTGGCGTTACGCAGAATGAGCAGGCCCCGCGCGGGGCTTCGGCGTGCGTCCGGCGACGCGCACCCGGCCAGCAGCGCACAGCTCACGAGCAAAGCCGGGAGTTCGAGGCGGTGTAGCTTGACCCGAAAGCCGCCAGATGCTGCCCGTCGCATGCGTACGCCCCTATTTCGTCAGATCCTTCAACCGCTCCTGATAGACCGGCATGTACAGGTAGGTGATCGTCGTGTGGCCGGGGTCTTCCTTCCACATGACGGTCAGCTTCAGATCGCCGTCGGCGAGTTTGTTCCACTCGACTTCCTCAAACGTACCGGTCGGTTCGGGCGCGTGGTCCGGCGTGCCGTAGCGTGCGCTGAACGCTTGTCGGAGGCGCGCGTATGCCGCCGGCGCCGCTTCGCGCCCCGCCGCGCAGGTGAACACGATCTTGTAAAGGCGGTATTGGTGAACATAGAGGCGAACCGAACCGATTGGCTCGTCGGCCACCGGCGCGCCCTCATACTCGAGAACGGCCTCGGTATCCAGCACCGGCTTCTGCTGCTTCGCCGCAAAGCGCGCGCGGGTGTCCCCGATATCTTCGCCCAGGACCATCCCCGCCACGACAACCCGCGTGGCATCCTTTGCGTCTTGAATGACGGGGAAGAAATCCTTTGCCCGCAACACGCCGGCGCACAGGCCAACGAGCAGAAGGACAGGCGCCCGAACACTTCTTTTCATATTCCACCCTCCCCGGCAGACGAATCCTCCGCCGCAATATCACGGCTACGGGCGAGCCTGCAAGCGGAATTTGCAGGTTCCCCGCTTGACCCGTGCGCGGGACTGTGGAATCGTGTCAGCGTCCAGACGCACGAAATCCGAAACCGGAGGCCATCGATGCAGAACTACACCTGGTATCGGCCCGTGAGAATCCTGTTCGGGCCGGGCCAACTCGAGAACCTGGGCCCCGCCGTGACGGGAATCGGGGAAAACTGCCTGCTCATGATCGGCGGCGGATCCGTCGTCCGCAACGGATACCTGGCGCGCGTCATACAGCAACTCGACGCGCACAAGGTCCGCTGGGTGCTGTTCGAGGGGGTCGAGCCCAACCCGAGCGCGAAGACGGTCGATCGCGCCGCCGCCGCGCGCGAGGCCGAAGCATGCGACTTCGTGCTGGCGCTTGGCGGCGGCAGCGTGATGGACGCAGCGAAGCTCGTCGCCTGCCTCGGCCGAAACCCGGGCAGATGCTGGGACTACATGCGGCGCGACGCCGAGCAGAAGCCGTTCACGGACGCGCTGCCGCTGGTCTGCGTCTCCACCTTCGCCGCAACGGGCTCGGAGGCGAACGGCAACGCGGTGATCACCAACACCGACACGGACGAGAAACTGGCGATCAAGCACGAGGCCCTGGTCCCGGCCTTGTCCGTCGTGGATCCGGAACTGACCCTGACGCTCCCGGCCGAGGCGACGGCGGCCGGCGGGCTCGACATCGTCTGCCACGCGATGGAGGCGTACTGGTCCCAGAAGAACTTCGACACCCCGCTGCAGGACCGCCTGTCGGAGTCCATCTTCAGGACCGTCGTGGAGGCGTTGCCGAACGCGCTCCGCGACGGGCACGATGTGGGCGCGCGCAACGATCTCGCGCTGGCCAGTTCCTACGCGATGATGGGGCTCGCCATGGGCCAGGACGGATCCGCGCCCCTGCACATGATGGAGCACCCGCTCAGCGGCGTGTTCAACGTCACGCACGGACTCGGGCTCGCCGCCTTGCTGCCCGAAACACTGCGCTACAACTGCGGGCAAGACTGCCGTATGGCCGCGCGCATGGGCCGGAACGTGTTCGACGTGCGCGAGCCCGACGACGCGAAAGCCGCCCGCCAGGGAATCGAGGCGCTCGAGGCGTGGATGAAACAGACGGGGCTGCGGGTGAAGCTTTCGCACATCGGCGTCACCGCGGACCGATTGGAGAAGGCCGCGCAACTGGCCGTTCAGATCTTTCCAGGCGCCGTCATCCCGAACATCCGCCCGCTTCGCAAGTCGGATGTGCTCAACATCTATCGCGCCTGCCTGTGAGTCGTGTCGCCGCGAGCCCGCCGTTTGTACGCCCGCGGGCTCATCCCCATCACGCGGCGGAACTGCCGCGAGAAGTAGTTGCTGTCTGAGAAGCCGACCCGGTAGGCCGCCTCCGTGACACGTGCATTCTCGTCGGCCAACAGCCCGGCCGCCTTGCGGATCCGAAGACGAATGAGGTACGCGATCGGGGTCGAGGCCAACGCGTTGCGAAAGGCGCGCAGCAGGCTGCTCTCCGACATGTGCGCCATGGCCACAAGCTGCGGCACCGTCATGGGCTCGGCGTAATGCTGCTCCATGAAGCCAAGGACACGCCCGATCCGCAGCAGCGCCACCGACTCCGGCTGGCGCATGCGCAAGTAGCTCCGGCTGAGAAAGACGAGCAACTGCATGAACAGCCCGCGCGCCATGAACCGGTAGCCGCCGCGCCGGGCCGTCAGTTCCGTTTCCAGCCCGCGCAGCATCGCCTCCGCATGCCGCAAGGCCTCCGCCGGCAGCTTCAGCCGGCTCTGCGCCCGGTGCCGGCGCCGCCACTCCGGCTCCAGCGAAAACAGCACATGATAGCCCGGAAGCTGCCCGATATCCGCCGACGGCACCCCCATCCGCCCTGCGTCGAAGATGACGTTGACGACCTCCAGCCGGCGGACCTTCCCGTACTCGTGAACCTCGCCCGGCCGGATCACGAAGGTGTCGCCCGCCGAGATGGAATAGTGCTCGTCCTCCGTTCTGTGCTCGCCCTGCCCGCCCAGCGTCACCACCAGCTCGGTGAACCCATGCGCGTGTCGGGCAACCCCACGCGACACATCGATGCGCCGCACATACAAAGGCATTCCCGTCTGCTTAAAGAAGTCCGCCGCCTGCAGCAGCCGACGCCGGGTTCTCGCCATGACCGCCCCTCCGATCGCTCTGACGGTATTGTGCTCGTTTTTGGCGGAATCGTCAAGGATTCGAGGCGGGCGGGCATGCCATAGTAAGTTCTCGAGCAAGCTGGGACGAGACGGCGATTCGGAAGAGGACTGCCAATGGCTACGACACAGACGCTGACGGATTTGGATCGATTTCACGCCTGCATGGACTACGAGTCGGGTGCACCGCGCCCGAATCACGAGTTGGGCGTATGGCGCCAGACGCGCGAACGCTGGCAGGGCGAAGCGCCGGATGCGGTGCAGGATTACACATGGGACTGGTTTACGGGCGAACAGCAGCTCGCTCTGGACCGGCGCGCCTACATCCCGGTCAATTTCGGGTTCCTGCCCCCGTTCGAATCCGCTGTACTCGAGCAGACGGAGAAGTACGAAATCCGCCGTAACGCCAAAGGGATCGTAAGCAAGGCACTGCGCGCGGGTACGGTTGACGGCCAGCGGATGTGCATGGATCAATATCTGCAATGGCCGGTCAGGACACCGGCGGACTTCGCCGCGATCAAGAAGCGCCTCGTGGCGGCGGTCCCCGCGCGGTATCCGGCGGATCTGGCCGATCGGATCGCCGTCTGGCGGCGGCGGGATTGCCCGCTGGTGCTGGGCCGCAATTGTGCCGCGAACGGCTTCTACTGGCGTGCGCGCGAGTTCATGGGTACCGAAGCCCTTTCCTACGCCTGGTACGACTATCCGGCGCTCATGCACGAGATGATGGCCTTCTACGCGGATTTCATCATCGAAACCAGCCGGCCCGTGTTGGACAAGATCGAACCGGACTACTTCTGTTTCAACGAGGATTTCGCCATGAAGAGCGGGCCGCTGCTCGGGCCCGAGACCTTCCGCACATTCATTCTGCCGCATCTGAAGCGTGTGACCGCGTTCATGCGCGGGCGCGGGGTGCGCCATATCGCCGTGGACAGCGACGGGGACCCGACCGTTCTGATTCCGCTCCTGATGGACGGTGGGGTGGACATCATCTGGCCGATCGAGCGCGCGAGCGGGGTGGACCCCGTGACGTGGCGCCGGCGGTTCGGGCGCGGGCTCCGGCTCTGGGGCGGCGTCGACAAACGTGTCCTCCCGCGCGGCGCGGCTGCGATTCGCGCGCACTTGCGCGAGTTCATTCCGCTCATCGAGGAAGGCGGCTTCATCCCCACCGTCGACCACACCGTCCCGCCCGATGTCTCCTGGGACGACTTCGGCCTCTACATGGACTCCAAGCGCGCTCTGCTCGACGGCGACTTCGGACGGCTGGCGTGAAAGTAGAAGCGGCGTCTCGCCGCTTTTCCCGGGCCGCAGGCCCGGTCTGCCCTCCGCCGGCACGACGCATGCCCGGATGACCCTGGCCTACAGCCGGGGGAAGCGGCGAGACGCCGCTTCTACTCTCCGCTCGGCCGGCCCGGATGACACCAGCCTACGGCCGGAGGAAGCGGCGAGACGCCGCTTCTACTCTACGCCGCTCAGGCATTGACGCGGCTGTGCGCATGCGATACGGTTATGCACGGATAAGTCAGGCCTGTGTTCGGGTCCAGCCTTTTTCAACTCGCGTGTCACGCATCTCTCGGCTTCGCATGGTGTCCATGGACGACGGAGGTATCGTATGCTCAGGGTTCCCTGCCCCCCGCACAGCCGGCCGCCTCGCGGCGGCAGACGGCCTGCCGTGCATCTGCTGGCGCTGTGCGCGGGACTGGTCATCGTTGCGCCCGCCGCCTCGGAACCCGGCGATCCGGTTGTGGCCGTCGTGCAGCCGGGCAAAACGCCGCTTCCGTCCTCGGCCACGCTGCTCTCCGAGCGTGGCGAGACGATCATCGACTGGGCCATCACCACACCGGGAGTTCCCCACCTGCCGTTTCCGCTCGCCGCAGATCCGTCCGGCTTCGAGCGCATCCATTTCCGGTACCGGATCCTGGGCAGCGGGTGCCGGTGGCTGGGCGTGAAGATGATCCATGCGGAATTCACCGGCGGCGATCAGCACGTCTGGCGCGCGTTCGAAGGCGACGCCACGCCTACCGGCTGGCACCATGCCGATCTGCCGCTGCGTGATCCCACCTACATCTGGAGCACGAAGGGGCAGGCCGAGACCCGCTCGCTCTCGCTGCGCGCGCAAGTCAAGGCGCCGGCGGCTCTTCATATACAGATCGACGGCATCTGGTTCAGTCGCGACGCGTTCCGGGTCGGCGACGCCCGACTGAGACGGCGGGAAGGGCCGGTCTCAATCTGGGAAGCCGCCTTTCCCGTCGAGAACCGCAGCGGCCGGCCCATCGAGTTGGCGGTCCGCGCCGGCACAGTCCCGGGTACCGCCGTTCGGCCCGTGGCGACGAGCCTGCGGCTCGCGCCCGGTGCAACCGCGGAGGCGACGTTCGACGTCGAACTCATGCGCACGGATCAGGCGCCCCTGACGACATTCTGCGTGCCGATCACTTTCGAAATGACGGGCGTATCCCTGTCCAGGCAGGAGAAGACGCTGGAAGCGGCCACGCCGCTTCCGCAACGGTCGCACCCGTGCCTCACGCTGACGAAGGCCGCCGTGGGCGAGGTGCGGGAGAAGATTCGCAGGCACCCGTGGGCTCAGACAGCGTACGACTCGCTGCTGCGCCGCGCGGACAAGGCGCTCGCGAGCGAGCCGCGGATTCCGGACCGGCAGGGCCAATGGTGGCACTTCTACTCGTGCAAGAAGTGCGGCGGGCGGCTGCGCACGAAATCGCCTACCGAGCATGTGTGCCGCAAGTGCGGCGCGGTCTATTCCGGCGAACCCTACGACCGCGTGCCGATCACCGCGCAGCACGGGCGCCTGGCACGGCAGGCATTCGAACTCGGGCTCGCCTATCAGCTGTCCGGCGAGTTGACGTACGCCGAGATGGCCAAGCGAATCCTGGTGCGGTACGCGGAGCGATACGCCGATTTTCCGTACCAGGACAAAGACGGAAAGCCGGGACGCGGCGGGAAGGTGACGGCCACGGTCCTGTCCGAATCCGGCTGGCTGATCCCGATCGCACACGCCTATGACCTGGTGGTCGATTCACCGGCCATGACGGCACAGGAACGCCGCGCGGTTGCCGAAAAACTCCTGCGCCCGGCCGCGCTCGTCTGCCGCGGCAAGGCCATGGGCATTCACAACATCTCGTGCTGGCGCAACGCGGCCATCGGCCTGGCGGCCCTGGCCATGGACGATGCGGAATTGACGGCCTACGCCGTCACCTCGCGATCCGGCATCCGACAACAGATCGAGGGGGGCATCCAGGACGACGGGGTCTGGTTCGAGAACTCATGGGGCTATCATTACTACGCGCTGGGGCCGCTCTGCGATCTGGCGCAGGCCTGCCACAACATCGGCATCAACGTCTTTGACGACCGGTTCAAGAGTATGTTCGATGCCCCCCTGCTTTTCGCCATGCCCGACGGCCGGCTTCCGCCGTTCAACGACGGCGGCGGCGCGTCGATCCACTCGCGCGGGACGGTCTACGAAATCGCCTGGCAGCGCTGGAAGGACCCGCTCTACGCCCCGCTTCTGGCCGGGGACCGCCGCGGCAGTTGGCAGGCGCTGCTCTACGGCCAGCCGATTGCCGGTGACGCCGCCGCGGAGCGGCCCGCCGTTTCCCGCAACTTCTCCTCGAGCGGAGTCCTGGTGTTGCGTTCGGGCGCCGACACGAACGGTCTGTACCTGGCCCTCGATTACGGCCCGCACGGCGGCGGGCACGGGCACCCGGACAAGCTCGGGTTCGTGAGCTGCGGCTTCGGCCGGGCGCTCGCCGTTGACCCCGGCTCCATCGCCTACGCCGCCCCGCTGCACCGGCAGTGGTACAAGCGCTCGCTCGCGCACAACGTGGTCGTTGTCGACCAGAAAGACCAAAACGCGAGCACCGGAACCCTCGAGTGGTTCGAGGGCGGCCCGGACGCTGCCATCGCGCAGGCCGACGCCGGTCCGATCTACGACGGGGTCCGTCACCTCAGGACGGTGGCGATGCACGGCGGACTCTTTGTCATGATCGACCGCCTGATCAGCGACACCCCGCATACGTACGACTGGGTCTATCACAACGAGGGCACGCTGGAGACGGGTGCTGAGCTGCGCCCGTTTGAGGGAGAGATCGGTGAGCCGGACCCATACCGGGTGCCGAAGGACATACGCACCGCGAACCTGCAGGGCCTCCTCCGTGCGGTGTGGCACCAAGACCAGACCGCACTGGCCCTGGCGCTGCGCCTGGAGCGGCCTTCGCAGGTCTTCACCGCGACGGCGCCCGGCCGGGACCCGGCGAGCAAGGTCCCCATGCTGCTCGCCCGCCAGCAGGGCAAAACGGCCACATTTCCATGGGCGTTCGCGATCCGACATGCGGACCCCGGCCCCGTCACGATCATGAAGCTGGCCCTGAGCGTCGGCGGAAAGCCGTGTGCCGACACGGAGGCCGTTGCGGTCCGCGTTCAGGACGCGACCGGGACGCGTCTGCTTGTTGTGAACGCGACGGGCCGCCCCGTCATGTTCGAGGCGGGAAGCCTCGACGGTACCGCCGTGCTGGCCGTGAAGGAACCCGCCGGCTACCGCTCGGTGCTCGGCGTGGACGTTCGCAAGTTCACGGCGCGCTAGGCGCACAGGCAAAGCCGGCGGAACAAAGGCTCCACCTCGTCATATCCGTCGCCTCGCGCCGGGTGGCTCACGGACCCTTGACCCGGAACAGCACGTATCGTTCGTCGGGGACGATGCTCGCGTCGAACACGGCGAGCCATTCGACCCGCGGGTCGGCATAGCGCGTCTTGTAGTTCAGAATCAGCACCGCGTCTTTCTGCTGCCGCGCCGCGCGCTCAAGCGCGAGTTCCAGGATCCGGCCCCGGCTCAGACGGCTGCGCCTGTTGTCCCACACGATGAACGAGCCGTCCCGGTCGGCCGCCGGATAGTAGATCTTGCGGTTCAGATAGCCGGCCACGGGCGAGACGGCATAGTCCATGTCGCCGACCAGGACGGCATGGTGCAGGTCGTGTTTCCGGAGGTAGCCGGCCACGACTTTTCCGGCGGAGAACGGATGGCGCCAGTCGACGACGCAGGCGAAGATCCCCGCGAACGCATGAACGGCCAACAGGGCGGTCAACACCAGGCGGCGCCAGTCCTTTCCGCGGCGCGGGCGACCGCCGGCCGGTTCGGGCGCCGGTCTGCCGTCGCGCGCCGCGAGCCACAGGCAGGCGACAAGCATGAGATAGAGGTGCCCGTGGTGCCGAAGGGAGCCCGGCAGCTTGACATACGTGAAGGTCAGGGCCGCCAACGTGAAGAACAGGTAGGGCACCAGCACCAACGGCCGGCGCCGGAGCATCCAGACGCCGGCACAGACCAGCACGGGCGAAAGCCAGACCTGTGCAGCCGCGACACCGCTGGCCGGGTCCAGAATGTTCGTGTTCCAGAATGCGACTGCCGGCCGGGGCAGCGGCACATAGCTCTTCCAGACGGTTGCCGCCATCTGGCGCAGCCGCGCGACGTCGAAGGTGGTATGCCAACCCACCGCGAATCCGCTGTCCGCCGGCGGCAGCAACTGGACGGCCGACAACGTCACCCCCAGCGCAACCAGGCCGCCCGCCAGCGCAACGTCCCATTTGCGGCGCCGAGCTTGTCGGCGGACCTCCCGGCTGAGCGCCAGTTCCATGCCGAGCAGCAAAGCCATCGAGACGGCGATCAAGAGTCCGTACGCGTTGGCCTGGCAGAGCAGAAACAAGACCAGGCCCAGCAGGACGTACCGCCGTTGCGGCCTGCAGGCCCCCGCACAGAACGCGAACAGCAGCAGCAGCCCGACCGCATAGTTCCGGCTGATCGCGTTGTACTCGTAGAGCGGGAAGTAACCCAGCACAAAGAGGCCCTTGTGCAGCCGCGAGAAGGGCGCAAACGCCAGAAAAAGAGCGGCCGCCGCCGTCGCCAGTGCCGCATGCAGCAGTTGCATGGCGAACGGATGGGGCGTCGCCCGGCTGAGCAGGAAGAGCGCCGCGTGCCACAGCGCCGGATGCCCTTCATAGCGCATGTTGCGGAACAGCTCCGCAACGGAACCGCTGTCTTTTGCGATGAGCCAGGCCTGCAGTTCGTCGCGCCACATCTCGTGCCGCCATACGTTCACGAGGGCCAGGCAGAAAAACAGCGCAACGAGGAAGACCAAGCCGAGACGTCGAGGTCCGGTTGAGGACCGGCTCGGAGCGTTGTGCCGGGAGTTGTCCATCGGTGCCTGCCAGGATGCAGAAAGCCGACGGATTTTGCAAGTTCAGGGCGTTACGGCCCGTACATGGACTGCAGGCCGGCAATATCGGGCGGCTCGAGGGTCCGCTTGTGGGTTTCGCCTTCCTGCGAGTAGCCGTACATTGTCACGTCGGCGCACGCGTCGTCGTAGATGTCGTCCATCCCCACACTGTGCCCGAGTTCATGCGTCACGATATTGGCCACGTCCATCACAAGCGGATTGACGGAGCCGTCGCCCCAGAGGAACTTGGTGTTGAGACAGATGTCGAACTCGACGATCTGCCGGCCGCGCCGGGTGTACCAGATCGAGCAGACGCCGATCACGTTGGGATCGGGATAGTCCGAGAACGCAATCACGTTCTCATAGTCCTGCACGCCGCACTCCGCCGTGTAGTCCACCAGGAACGTATCGTCGAACAGTTCCGCGCCCGTGGCCGCATCCCAGGTCTCCGCGGAGGCGGAGACGGTGTCCAGCAGGACGTCCTCCGGCAGTTCGTCCGGCGTCGTCGGGTTCACAACATAGGCCACCGGCAGCACCTTCCACTGCACACCCAGCGTGCCGAAGCAACTCGGCGGTTTCGGCTCACCGCCGGGTTTACCGGGCTTCTCAGGTTTGGCAAAGTGGATGAAGTCCAATCGAACGAGATCCCAGTTGCCCTCGGGCGTCTCGTCGATCACAGGGGATTTCTCCGGCGCCTTCGCTTTCTCGCGGGCCTTGTCGGCCGCGGGGACCAGCATGGACGCATAGACGGCAAAGGCGGCCAACAGCAACGAGAGAACAACCAGTGACACTTTCGATTTGCGCATGGATCCGGCTCCTCCTGATGTAGCTAGCACGCCTGTATGGTAGTATGGTCCATTCAGCAAGTCAAGCCTTACGTGGAGAGTTCACCGCCACCCGCCGGTTCTACCGCGCGCATTCAGCCTTGAATTCGGGCGTCTTTTCTGCGAAAAGACTTGAATCCGCCGGCCTTTTAGCCCGAACTCGCGGCCGGCCGGCCGCCGCGCGAGCACCGCAAACCTTGAACGCCGAGGGAGAAGACAGGATGAGTTTCCGCATCGAACCGCAGGGCAGATCGATGAAGGTCATGATGTATTCGGAGAAATACCTGGGCGCGCACGGCCTGGAGATGGAGTGTTTCGAGAACTTCCTCGAGGTCAAGATGGATTCCGGCGCCTGCGAATGGGAATGCGATGGGCAAGCGGCCGGGTACACGCTCGAGACCTCGGGCGCCAAGCGCGGCAAGGTGCGGTTGCGCTTCAGCATGGTGGCGCAGGACGACGGGCTGCTGCTGGACACGTCGGTCGAGAATCTGGACGACCACATCATCGACGACATCAAGTACAACGCGTGTTTGAAATCGAAGCACGTCCCGTTCTTCAGGGACAGCGAGGGCAAGCGCGTGTTCGTCTGGACGGCGGACGGCTGGCAGTCGGTCCACGCGCTGCCCTGCCGCGTGGCCGGCGGCCATTGGCGGCGTATGCAGAACTACTTCGTCACGGATCATGAGCCCGAAGGATTGGCTGACGGTTTCATGGGGCATTGGGGCTTCTGCCCTGCCCCGCTGGCGAAGGCCTTCATCGCGCGCCAGGCCGAGAACGCCAAGCTGGTGATGGGCTTCACCTGGGACCGCGCGTTCTACTGCCGCACCAACATGAACGACAGCCATCACTGCATGCACGCGCAGGGCCAGATCGACGACCTGTGCCCGGGCGAGACCCGGAAACGGATCGGAAAGATCTTCTTCGCACCGGACGGGTTGGACCAGGTCTACGCCATGGCCAAGGCGTTCTTCGGGTGGAAGGAATAGGGCCGGGCGTGGGGAATGCCCGCGCTATCCCAGCCCCACGCCCGGGATCCGCTGTCCGCAGCCGGGGCAGCGGCCGTCGCGGATCTCATTGGACAGGACCTTGAAGGCCACGCGCTGGATGAGCGTTCGGCCGCACTTCGGGCAGTAGGTGTTGCCGGCGCGATGGCCGGGCAGGTTGGAGACGTAGACGTAGTTCAGGCCGGCGGCGCGTGCGGTCGCGTGCGCCGTCTCCAGCGTCTGCACGGGGGTCTGCGGCAGGTGCTGGAGCTTGTGCGCGGGATAGAACCGCAGGAAATGGAGCGGGATGTCGGGGTTCATCTTCGCGATGCCCTGAGCCAGTGAGCGCAGGCCTGCCGGGTCGTCGTTCAACTGCGGCACGATCAGGGTGACCACCTCGAGCCAGCAGCGGGAGCGGGCGAGCGTTCTGAGCGTGCGCAGCACGTCCGCCAGGTTCCCTGCGCAGACCTCCCTGTAGAACTCCTGGGTGTAGCCCTTGAGCGTCACGCTGAACGCGTCGGCGCATGCCATCAGCGTCTCGAGGGGTTTCGGATTGATGAAGCCGGCCGAGACGACGGCCACCTTGACGCCTTCGCGCCTGGCAATACGGGCGGCGATCACGGCGTATTCGTAGTATGCCGTCGGTTCGGTGTAGGTGAACGTCAGCCAGTTCAACCCCCGGTCCTTCACCCGCTTCACGAGTTCCTCGGGCGACAGCGCCATGTTTCGCGTGCGGTCCGGGCCGACGAGCGCGATATCCCAGTTTTGGCAGTACGTGCAGCGCAGGTTGCACCCGGCTGTGGCCGTGGCAACGGCGCTGCTGCCGGGCTCAACGTGGAAGAGCGGATTCTTCTCGAGCGGGTCGGAGGAGATGACGCACGGCCGCCCGTAGGTGAGCGTATAGAGCTTACCGCCGCGATTGATGCGGGTGTTGCAGTACGTGACCTCGCCTTCGGCCCGCACGCACATGTTCGGGCAGGTCGTGCAGCGGACTCTCCCGTCGCCCGCCGGCTCCCAGAACATGGCTTCCTTCCACTGCACCGGCGGACCGCGCCGGTCTCTGCGCGGCGGCGCGGCGCGCGCCGCCGCGGGCCACAGCCCCCCGAACGCGGCGCCCATCCCGGCCGCCGCGCAGCCGGAGAGGAAGCGCCGGCGCGTGAAGTCCCCGTGTTGGCGTGTGTCGGAGCAAGTCATCGGGCCAACGGATCGTCCTGTCTGTCGCCTCGGAACGCGTTGCGGCTGCGGTCCCAGGCCCAGGGCCGTTCCTTCATCCGTTCGAGAATTTCCCTGGCCGCCTCGCTGAACAGTTGTCGGGACGAACGTCCGAGCAGTCGAAGCGGCGTCCCGCGGTAGACCTTATGGCTGTAGATCGGCGGCCGCGGCAGGCCGGTCCTGGGGCACAACGCGGCCGCCAGTTCGGTGCGCGCCTTCAGGTAGTCGGCTCGCGACATCGCGCGTGCCCGCCGAAACACATCCATCGCGCCGGCAAGACCCGCTTCGATATCGAGGCGCTCCGCCACGAGCAGGCCGTCGTCGGTGCAGGTGGTCACGAACCCTTCATAGACTGCAGGGCCGGACTTCGCCAGCTCCGCCTCATCCATGCCGCGAACCCGCTCGAGCGCGGTCAAGGCAAGATGCCGGACCTCGCGAATGCAGCCCCTGCGCCGCTGCGTCTCGACCTTGTCGTTCTCGTCGTATGCGATGAGAAAGGCCACCTGGTCGGCGGTGAGAACGGTATCGATTTTCGGTTCGCAGGCGAGCAGTGCCCTGACCAGATCCTCCTCCTGCAACCGCTTCACCTGCGCGTGCGCGCGCTGGGCAGCCTGCTCCGTGGTCTGGGTCACCTTCTGAGCAGCGAGTTCCTCCTTCAGGGCGGCGTAGGACCGGACGGCTTGCTGTTGAGACTGCCGAATGCGCTGCTCCACCTGCGCGGCGGCGGCCAGGGCCTCGTCGACCACGGGGATCAGCGCCTCAACCTGCGGGGGGGACGGCGCGAGTTCCGCGATAAGCCGGGCTGTCCCGCGAATCCCTTGCAGGGCCTGCTCCGGGCCCTGCTCGTCGGCGCCCGGGGCGCGAGGGGCCAGCAGCGGGATCGCTGTGAGCACCACGGCAAGCGCGCGCCTCATTGGCCGGCTCCCTGCGCGCGTGCTTCCAGGATGGGCGTCAGATTCGGGTTCAGGATGTACTGCCGCACCTTCCACCGTACGACAGCGGCGCTCTTGTACCGGTCCTTATTGCCGCAGTCCAACGCCGTGAGTTGCCGGGCCATATCCGCTTTTTCCAGCTCGAAATCCGCGTCCGTCATGTTCCGGCACCGGGCGACGGCGGCGTCGAGCCGCTCGGCGAATTCCTTGCGGAACTCCGCCTTGATCGCATCGCTGTAGGCAATGTGGTATTCGTGCAGCGCGTATTCGACCATTCGCTCGAGTGCCTGTTCCCGCGCCGCGGCGAGCCGCGGCGCGGGCGTCCGACGCAGGCGCGCCAGGAGTCCTTCGCCGAACGACGTGTCGTCCGTCGCCTGGCCCACGCGCTCCGGATTCCTGAAATCCCGAGCCGGAACGAAGCAGGGCTTGAAGTTCGTGACAATATCCTTCTGGCTGTCGCTCAGGACCGCAAACGCCCTGTCGACCAGCGCATCCATCTTGGCGTTTGCCTCCACACGCATATCCCGGAGCCGGGCCTGGAGTTCCTGGTGCTTTCGGCGCGGCCCCGAACGGGTACGGGTCCGTCTGCGGCCGCCTTCCATGCCCTGCTTCAGGGACTCCTCGCGGAGCCCTTCCAGTTCCGCGCGCAGCTCGGCTCCAACCCGTTCCGCCTCCGCCTCCGCCCGGTCCCGGATCTGCCGCGCCTGCTCCAGCAGGGGGAGCATGGCTCCGATCTGTTCAGGCGATAGAAACAGGCCGTTGATCAAGTAGAGCGAGGGGATGTCGCGAGACAACTCACGGCATTGTCTTGCGACGGCTGCCCCATCGGCCTCCTGCGGAGCAGCCTCCGCCGGTTGCACGAGGCAACCGCCCCCCACCACGAAAGCGAGCAGACGGCACATCGCGCCGCGCTTCATAGACCCGTTCCTCCTGGTTCACCGTGTCGGCGAGCGGGGCGCTTCGAGCGTCGCACCTGCCCGCTCCCCCCGAGGGCCACACACCGACGCCGGCCTATGGCCGCCGGGGCCCACCCCTTTAACGCCCGCGGGCCGGTCGTTATTGTATCTGATTTCCGGGTGTTTGTCCCCGCCTTTATTGCGGAGTTGACTCGTGCGGCTCTTCCCGCCATTCTATCGGGTCTTTGAGCCCGCACAACGAAAGGGAGCGCTCTATGCAACGCGTGAAGCTGGCCGTTCTGGGTGCCGGGGGCCGGGGAACGGCCTACGCGGACTACGCCGGGAAGTATCCGCAGGAGGCACAGGTGGTGGCGGTTGCCGAACCGCGCGCATTCTACCGCGAACGCATGGCGAGCCGGCACGGCATTGCGACGGGGCACGTCTTCAATGGCTGGGAGGAACTTCTGGCCAAGGGCCGGCTGGCCGATGCGATCATTATCGCGACCCAGGACGCCATGCACGCCGCGCCGGCCGTCGCCGCAGCCGAGCTGGGCTACCACATCCTGCTGGAGAAGCCGATGGCGCCCAACGAGCGGGATTGCCGCCGCATCGTGGGGTCGGCCATCAAGAACGGGGTCATTCTGGCCGTCTGCCACGTCCTGCGCTACACGGCCTACACGCGCAAAGTCAAGGAACTGATCGACTCCGGCCTGATCGGCGAGGTGATCTCGCTGCAGCACCTCGAGCCGGTCGGGTACTGGCACCAGGCGCACGCGTTCGTGCGCGGGAACTGGCGCAACGAAGCGGAGTCCTCGCCCATGCTTCTGGCGAAATCCTGCCACGATCTGGACTGGATCCGCTACATCATGAACACGCCCTGCCGCAAGGTCCACTCGTTCGGGACGCTCAACCATTTCCGCAAGGCGTGCAGGCCGGCGGGCGCGGCGGAGCATTGCCTGGCATGTGCGGTCGAGCCACAGTGTCCATACTCGGCGAAGAAGATCTATCTCGGTTTCCTCCGAAGCGGCCGCACCGGCTGGCCGGTGAACGTGCTGACGCCCGAGGTGACGGAGGCGGGTGTGACGGAAGCGCTGCAAGCCGGCCCGTACGGACGCTGTGTGTACGCGTGCGACAACGACGTCGTCGACAACCAGGTCGTGAGTATGCTGTTCGCGGGCGGAAAGACCGCGTCCTTCACCATGACAGCGTTCTCCAAGATGGCCGGGCGCCGGACAACGGTCTTCGGCTCGCGCGGCGAACTGCGGGGCGACAGCTCAACGCTCGAACACTACGATTTCCTGACGGACCGCACGGAAACGATAGACACGCGCGCCTCGGATGCGTCCATCGCGGGCGGGCACGGCGGCGGCGACACCGGCCTGATGCAGAGTTTCGTGGCGGCCGTGGCGAACGAGGACCCCTCGCGCATCCTGTCCGGGCCGGAAGAGACGCTGGAGACGCACCTGATGGTGTTCGCCGCCGAACGCGCGCGCCGTGAGAACCGCGTGGTCGACCTGGCCGAGCTGATGCAGATCTGAACGGAGAAGCGGCGCGCCGCGCGACGCCGGATATAACGAGGTGGAAACTTTGTCGATCCCGCCGCTGCGGCGGGGGTTCTCGAGTAAGTTCTCGAGCAAGTTTTCTAGGGAACTCGGGGAAGTTTCAGGCTAGCCGTCAGCCCCGGAGGGCGCGCCGTTGAGCGCTGATCTCCGATCTCCGGCCTCCGGGTTGCGGGCAAACTCATACACGAGCAGGCTGAGCCCGAACAGAGCGGCGGTTTCGACACGCAGGACGGCGGGTCCGAGACTGACGGGAATCCATCCGGCGCGGTTCGCATCGGCAGTTTCGCCGGGCGTAAAGTCCCCTTCCGGGCCGATCAACAGTGCGACGCGGCCGGGCCGCCCTTTCCTGGCCTCGTCCACGGCAGACCGGAAGGGACGCGCGCCGGGCGCGAGCGAGGCCATGAAGCCCGTATCGCAGGGCGGCGGGCCGGCGAGCAACTCGGCGAGCGGGCGAACGGGCCGGACGTCGGGCAGCCACAGGACCCCGCTCTGCTTGGCCGCGTTCACGGCGATGCGCAGCCAGCGTGCGTGCCGCTTCGGCGCCTGCCGGCGGTCCAGGTGCACCACGCCCCGTGCCGAAAGGACAGGCTGGATGGCCGCGATGCCGAGTTCGGTGGCCTTCTGCACGATCAGGTCCATGCTCGGCCCCTTGGGCACAGCCTGCACGAGTGCCAGCCGCGGAGCGGGCCGCGCGGTCGTCCTCCGGCTCAGCACCCGGACGCACACCTCGCGCTTGCGGACGGCCGAGATCTCGGCCAATGCCTGATTGCCCTGCCCATCGAAGAGCGTGACGTTCCCATCGGCGGCGACACGCCGCACATGGAGCAGATGGTGCGCCTCCTCCCCGCGGATCACGATCTCGGGCTCAGGCAGGGCGGAGGGTTCTACAAAGCACCGAATCATGGGTTTTGGCCGGGCTACTTCTTCATCTCTTTCTTGCGATCGAAGAATGCCTCGACACGTTTCTTGAACCGGGAGGCGGTGGGGTAATTGTCGTCAGACTGTGCTTTCTGGAACTCGGCCAACAGTTTCTTCTGCGCGGCGTTCAGGCGGACGGGCACCTCAACGAGCACCTGAACAAGCTGATCGCCCTTCCCGTAGCTGTGGGCGCTGGACATCCCCTTGCCGCGAAGCCGGAATATCTTCCCATTCTCGGTGCCCGGCGCCAGCTTCAGCTTCGCATAGCCGTCGATGGTGGGCACCTGGACCTCGCCGCCGAGCGCGGCCATTTCGACGGGCACCGGGATTTCGCAGAACAGATCGTCGCCTCGGCGCTGGAACAGATCGTGCGGCCTGACGTGAAGCTGCACGTAGAGGTCGCCCGCCGGGCCGCCGCGCTCGCCGGCCTCGCCTTTGCCGCCGAGCCGCAGGCGCGAACCGGTCTCGACGCCGGGCGGAATCCTCAGCGTCAGCCGCCGGCGTGTCTTCACCTTGCCCGTACCGTGGCACTTGCGGCACGGGCTCGCGATGACTTCGCCTGTTCCCGAACAGACGGGGCAGGTCTGGCGCACCTGGAAAAAGCCGCTGGAGGAGACGATGACGCCTCGCCCGCCGCAGTGCTTGCATGTTTCCTTCCGGCTCCCGGGCGTGACGCCGGTGCCGCTGCAGTCGGCACAAGGGTCGTTGACCGGCAGGGTCACCTCCCGTTCGGATCCGAACACCGCCTCTTCGAACTCGATCTCGAGGTCGAAGCGCAGATCCGCGCCGCGCCTGGGCGCCGTTGCCGAACGGCGGCGGCGCGCGCCGCCGCCGAAGAACTCGTCGAAAATGCCGCCGCCACCGAACAGACTGCCCAGAATGTCTTCCAGATCGGAGAAGTGCGTGAAGTCGCGGGCGAAATCGAAACCGCCGGGCCCGAAGGCGGACTTCAGGCCGTCATGCCCGAACTGGTCATACTGGCGCCGCTTCTGAGCGTCGCTCAGGACTTCGTAAGCCTCCGATATCTCCTTGAATTTGGCCTCCGCCTCCTTGTCCCCGGCGTTCTTATCCGGGTGATATTTCATCGCCAGCTTGCGGTAGGCCTTCTTGATCTCGTCGGCGGTGGCGGACTTGGCGACCCCCAGAACCTCGTAGTAATCCTGCTTGCTCGCCATTAGCCCCGCTCCTCCGCCCCCTGCGCGGCCGGTTGACCCGGTTCTCCCGCCGCCGGCCCGCTCGACACGACGACCTGCGCCGCGCGCAGCAGCCGCTGGCCGAGCCGATACCCCTTTCGGGTCTCGACGAGGATTTGCCCTTCCGCGCGCTCCGGGGAAGGCAGATACGAGACCGCCTCATGCTCTTCGGGGTCGAACGGGCGGCAATCCGTTTCGATGGGGGTGAGGCCGAACTTTTTCAGCGCGCCAAGCAACTGGTCGCCCACCATCTGCAGCCCCTCGACAAAGGCGGGCGCCGCATGGTGCTCCCGCGCGGCCTGCAGGCCCAGCTCGAGATGGTCCAGGACCGGCAGCAGCTCGAGCATGATGTCCTCGTTGGCGCGTTGGTAAAGCTCGTCCTTCTCGCGAAGCGTACGCTTTCTGAAGTTGTCGAAATCCGCCTGAAGCCGCAGAAGGCGGTTCTTCAGCGCCTCGATGTCCTCCGGCTCCTGCCCGGTCTCGCCCTGCGGAGGCTGTGCCTCCTTCTGAGCGGGAGGGGCCGGCGGGTCCGCCTGCGGGCCGGCAGCCGCCTGCGCACCGGGCTCGGGCGGCGGGCCGGCTACATGCTCATTTTCGTCTGCGTGCGGTTCTGCCGGCTGGGCGTCGTCACCCTTCTGCACGCGGATAATACGCTTGGTCCGTCGTCTCATCCCCTTTGCCCCCACTATTGCGTGATGCGCATGGCCACGAGCGTCATGTCGTCATATTGCGGCGTATTCCCCGCGAACTGCAGCAGCTTCCGCTGGACATTCGCAACCAGGTGCGCGACGTCCTCGCGGTCCATAGCCGTAATCTGGATCGTCTTGATCAGGTTCAGCACGCCCCACTCATGCTGGCGCTGGTCCATGGCTTCGGTCACGCCGTCGGTGTAACCGACGACCATATCGCCGGGCTGCAGGGCCGTCCTGTTTTCGTCGAGGGCGGCATCGAAAGTGTCCGGGTCCAGCATGCCGATGGCAATCCCCTCGGAGTCAATCGTCCAGGGCTCGCCGCGTTCGCGCGGGTTGACGATCGGCCGGACGTGCCCGGCCCGGGCGACGACCAGTTCATGCGTGCGCGTGTCGAGTATCATGTACAAAACGCTGACGAACATGTCCTCGGGGATGTCTTCGCTCATGACGCGGTTCAAGGAGCGCAGCACGTGGGCCGGGCTGAGGCAGCCGGGCGCCATGGTACGAAGCACGCTGCGGCAGACAGACATGACGATCGCGCCGGCGACGCTCTTGCCGGACACGTCGGCGATCACAATGCCCAGGTGCGTGTCGTCCACGGCGATGAAGTCGTAGTAGTCGCCGCCGACCTCCTTGGCGGGCACGGAGAAGGCGGCCAGCTCCACGCCGGGGACCTGCGGGATCTCCTTGGGGAGCAGTTGGCGCTGGATGTCGCGCGCGATACCGAGATCGTAATCGAGCCGGCGCTTTTCGTCGAGTGCCACATTGTACTTGGCGAAACTGATGGAGACCGAGGCCTGATCGGCGAGCACCTGGAGCAGGCTTTGATCCGCCTGCAGGAACGGCTCGCCGTCGACGGGGTTGACGACGGCCAGCACGCCCATCACCTGGTGGTGGAACCGCATGGGGACGAGCAGGATCGAATGGATTCTGAGGTAGT
The DNA here is from genome assembly GCA_016929905.1 of Kiritimatiellia bacterium. Taxonomy (GTDB): domain Bacteria; phylum Verrucomicrobiota; class Kiritimatiellia; order JAFGHX01; family JAFGHX01; genus JAFGHX01. Next base: position 12,004 of record JAFGHX010000309.1, on the reverse strand, counting down.
CCAGATCGAATTTCGGCACGCGCGGATCGCGTTCGGCGTCCTCGATCAGGATCGGAACCCCGCTCTCCGCCACGTCCCCGACGAGCCCTTCGCCGCGGCGTATCATGCGCTTCTTGACGAGCCCCTCAATGTAGCGCACCTTGCTCAGCGCACGGTCGATGCCGGCATCCACGCCGCCGGCGAGCGGCGGGAACAGGCGCGACACGGCGTGGGCGCGCAGCTCCTCGCCGTTGGGCTCAAGGAGGTACAGCACGCCGGCGCCGGCGCCGGTTGTACGCAGGGCATAGAACAGAACGCGTTCCAGGAGGGGGTGGAAGTCGACCGAATCCTCTTCGGCGAACACTTCGCTGACGTCGTGCAGGAAATTGAAGACGACCTCCTTCTCCTGCACCAGTCCGTCCCGTTCCGCGCGCAACCGCCCGAGATGGCGCAGGGTGCGCGCCAGCCAGAGCAGGGACCCGAGCGCGGCCACGAGCAACGCCACGAGCTCAAATTGAGAAATGGTCACGTACATCGAAGCATCCGGTTTCCCTGCACTAGGGCACGGCGTATTTATGGCATAAAACGGCTGGATGATCAATAGTGCATGCGGAGCGCGGGTCCCGCCGGGCGCCGAGTCCTCACTCGGCCGTTCCACGGTCGCTGAGGTCCTCCCTCAGGTACTCCAACACGTCTTTGAACTTGGGCAGGTTGTCCGGCGAGGCCGCAATGAGGTCTTCGTGCGCGTCCAGCATCGTAATGCTGGTGTTCTTCTTGTCGTCGGGCGGCATGTCGAGCGGGGTCAAATCCTCCGATGAGGAAAGCCGGCCGCGCAGATCGCCCGGCTCGTCCCCCGGCGCGTAGGCCGAGATCAGATGGGTCAGCCCAAGCGTGTCGAGCAGATTGTTGATCTTGCTGTTCACGTTCACCATGATGAGGCGGCCTTCGCCGCGCCGTTTCAGCCGCAGCCCGATCCCCGCCAGGACGCCCATAAAGGTGCTGTCCAAGCCAAGGCAGTCCGCCATGTCCAGCGCATGCAGGACATAGCCACGCTCGATCATGGCCGTATGGAACCGCTTGAGGGCAGAGCTGATCTTGAAGGAGCCGCGCCCGAGCACACGAACAAAGGCCCACTCTTGCCACACCGCCACGAGCAGCACATCCGTATCCGGTTCAGGACTCATCCCGTTTCTCAACTCATCCCGCCCATTCACCCGAAGAGTTAGCACGATTTGGCGCGTGTTGTCAATGTGTAGCGGGTGCAATCACCACGACAATTTCGCCCTTGATGCTCCGATTGTGGAGGGCCGCCGCAAGTTCGGCAGGCCGGCCGACCCGGCATTCCTCGTGGATCTTCGTGATTTCACGGCAGACATACACGGTACGGTCGCCCAGCAGCTCGGCCATTTCCTGCAGGACCTTGAGGAGGCGGTAGGGGGACTCGAAGAAGACGACGGGGCAGGCCTGCCCCGCGAGTTCCGCCAGCTTCTTGGCGCGCGCGCCGCGTTTTTTCGGCAAAAACCCCTCGAACAGATAGCCGCTGCCGCGGACGCCCGCAAGGGCAATGGCGGCCGGCACGGCGCTGGGGCCGGGCACGACGGTGACGGGCAAGCCGTTCTCGCGGCAGGCCGTCACGACGCGCGCGCCGGGATCCGACACGCCGGGCATCCCCGAATCCGCCACCAGGGCCACGGCGGCGCCGCTGCGAATGCGTTGCAGCACGCCATCCACCCGCGAGGCTTCATTGAACTTGTGACAACTCAGCAACGGGCAGTCGATCTCATAGCGCGCCAGCAGACGGCCTGTGCGACGCGTGTCCTCGGCCAGCACCAGATCGGCCTCGCGCAACGCGTCCAGTGCACGCAAGGTGATATCCCCGAGATTGCCGATAGGCGTGCCCACAATGTAGAGTCCGGGCTGCATAGTCTCCTCGGGCCCGGCGCATAGATCGCCGCCGGCGCCGGAGTGGCCGGCCATCTCCGAACGGACCTCAACGGGGAGGCAGTTCCAAAGGCTTCGGCGCCATCTTGACTTCCCGTGTCGCGAGCGATTCTCCGCAAACCGTGCAGCGATACTCGTGCAGCTCGCCGCGCGGAATGATCAGAAGCAGCCGCTCCCGGACCGGTTGCGCCGTGCGGCAACGCGGACAGTACAACTCCGAAGCCCTCAGCCTGTCAAACATTCTACCCATAGCGAAGATCATTTCATACCAGAAAGCCCACGCCAAGACAATGCCAATGCAATTTCGCGTTGATCCACCGGCGCCATTCTCCTAATGTTCGTGGCGCGTGGAAGGACGCAGGAGGGACCCGGCACATGAGCGTACCGCAACCGATCTCCAGAGAACCGACAGAGACGGAACAGAGTCCGTGGACGGGGCGGGTTCTGTGCGTCGTCGCGGCGCTGCTGTGGAGCACCTCCGGCCTTTTCATCAAAAAGCTGACCGGAGCGGGCGCGGCGTGGTCCGGCTGGCAGGTGGCGGGGCTGCGCTCTCTGATTGCGAGCGTGACGCTGCTGCTGATCGCCCGGCCGAGACGGGTCCGGCCGACACGGGCACAGTGGATCGTGGCGGTATTGGTGGCGAGCACCGTGCTTCCGTACGTGCTGGCCCAGACGTATACGGCGACGGCCAACGCCATACTGCTGCAGTACGCCGCGCCGGTCTATGTGTTGGCGTTGTCGCCGTGGCTCCTGAAGGAGCCGCTTCGCCGGCCGGACGTCCTCGCCATCGTCGCCATTCTGGGCGGCATGGCGCTGATCTTCCCGGCCGGTGGCCTTACGGGGAGCCGGTGTCTGTTCGGCAACGTGATGGGGGTGCTTTCGGGTTTCACCTTCGCCGGCTGCATGATCGCACTGCGCAAGTGGCGCGACGGCAGCGGCGTGCTGGGCCTGGCCCTGGGCAACCTGCTCACAGCCCTCGTGGCGCTGCCGATCGCCGCCTTGCGCCGCCCGGGATGGGTGTGGCCGGACGTGTCGAGCGGGTCGCAAATTCTCTTTCTGGGCGCCGTGCAGATCGGCCTGGCGTACTTTCTGTTCCAGCGCGGCGTTCACTCGGTTCGTGCCGCCGAAGCCTCGATTCTCATTCTCGTCGAGCCGGTCGCGTGCCCGTTGTGGGCCTACCTGGTGATCGACGACCGCCCGACGGCCGCGACGCTGGCGGGCGGCGGCGTGATTCTCGCCACGCTGGCGGTGCATGCGTTGGCCACGCTCCGCGCCGCTCGCGCGGCGCGCAGGCGCCGGGCGCGTCACCTCCGACGGTAGAGTGCGGGGTCCAGCACCCATACGGTCCCGGTGAACCGGCCCTGGATCTGGAAGCGGGCGAACTCGGCGCCGTCGGGTGCGTCAAAGGTCTGCTTGGCCAGCAGCCAATCGTCCTTTCGCTTCCAGGTCGGGGCCTTGACGATGTTCTGCTGGTACAGACGGCCCGGGTTGTCGGCCGGACGGCTGACCAGCGAGACGACGACGTGCACGTGCCCGTCGAAGTCGGCGCTCTTCCGCAAGAAAGCCTCGAGACAGAAACGCATGTCGGGCGTGATCGTGATGTCGGGCGACAGCACCGCCATCTCCACACCGGCCGCCTGCGACCGCAGGACGAACCCCAGCGCCGAACCGTCCACGGTCTCGACCGCCACACTCTGCCGGCGACGGTCGCCGAGCCGGATCCGCCAGCCGGGGACGGGCCGGCCGGGCGGCACGGGGTCGGCAGGCGGCGCTGACAGCACGTTCGCGTCGACCGCGACGGCCGCGGCCGACAGCGGCGCGGTACGCTCGCCGGCGATGACGGCCGAGCGATTGCCGTACCGGTGCCAGAGCCATCCCGCGCCGCCGGCAGACAGCAGGCACAGGCCGAGCAAGCCCGCGGCCAGCGTGCGCCATTTCCGGACGCCCTTGCGGAGGTGCTTGAGCGTCTGCACTTCGACGGCGTCGGTTACGCCTTTCTCAGGCGCTTTGCCCGGGCTGAAGTCCTGGATGAAGCGCACCGGATCTCTCGTCCGGCGCGGGTCTTCGGCCAGGAGGCTCGCGTCGGCCGGGAGGTGCGCCGCCTCGACGGCGGCCTCGTAGGCATCGATATCGAACGGGATCCGCCGCCAGAACACGGCTGACCGGGCCGAATCGTAGATGCAGTAGGACGCGCGCGCATCCTCATCGCGCGGTTGACCGACGGAACCGACATTAACGAGGAACCGTTTCTCCGGCTCCAGCACGAAGTCCTGGGGCGCCACGAGATGCGGGACGCCGCTCTGACCCAGCAGGAAGATGCCGGGCAGATGCGTATGGCCGACGAACAGGAGCGGCTCGTCGACGGCCTGCCAGGAGGGGACGGCCTCCTCGGGCGCCACAACATACTCGAACCGGCCGGGCTGGCCGAACTCGCCGTGTACGCAGCGGAACCCCTCGCCCAGCAGCGAAAGCGGCAGGGCATGCAGGAACTTGTGCGCGGCGGGGTTGAGTTGGCCCCTCGTCCAGAGGATGAGTTCACGCGCAATCCGGTTAAAGTACCCGCAATCGATCATGTCGCACACGGCCGCATCGTGGTTGCCGAGCACGAAATGGTGTACATGCGCATAGACGGATTCGAGCACTTCTCGGGGGTTCGGCCCGTAGCCCACGATATCGCCGAGACAGATGATTTCGTCCACCGAGGAGCTGCGGATGTCGAGCAGAACGGCATTCCACGCCTGCAGATTGGCGTGTATGTCGGAGATGACCGCGTATCTCATAGCACTACGCCAAGACCACGACAAACGGAGCACCGGAAGAATGGAACGTTGGAAGATTGGAAGGATTGGGACAAACGCGGACCGTGGTTTCCCGTGCAGCCATCCACTCTTCCAGCCTTCCACTCTTCCAGTCTTCCGGTCCTCCTACTGCCGGCTTCTTTGCCACTTCAGAAAGGCCTCGATGAACGGATCCAGATCCCCGTCCAGCACCCCGGAGACGTTTCCGACCTCGGTATCGGTACGGAGGTCCTTCACGAGAGAATACGGGTGCAGGACATACGACCGGATCTGGTGGCCCCAGGCGATCTCCCCCTTTTCGCCATAGTGCTTTTCCATATCCTTGCGTTTCTGGTCCAGCGTCCATTCATGGAGCCGGGCCCGGAGCAGGCTCATGGCCCGGCTGCGGTTCTTGTGCTGAGAGCGTTCGGCCTGGCACGCCACGATGATCCCCGTCGGCACATGCGTGATGCGCACGGCGGAGTCGGTGGTGTTGACATGCTGGCCGCCCGCGCCGCTTGAGCGGTAGGTGTCGACCCGCAGGTCGTTTTCGTCGATCTCGATCTCGATCGATTCATCGACCTCCGCCAGGGTGTCGACCGACGCAAACGAGGTGTGGCGCCGTTTGTTGGCATCGAACGGACTGATCCGCACCAGCCGATGGACGCCGCGTTCGGCTTTGAGGTAACCGTAGGCGAAGGGGCCGGCAGCCAGCAGCGTGGCGCTCTTGATCCCCGCCTCCTCTCCCGCCTGGAGATCGAGCAGGGTCACCTCGAACTCGTGCGCTTCGCAGTAGCGGCGGTACATCCGCAGGAGCATCTCGGCCCAATCGCAGGATTCCGTTCCGCCGGCGCCGGCGTGCAGGGAGAGGTAGACGTTATGCGCGTCGAGCGGATCGCCCAGCAACGACTGCAGCTCCAGTTTGCCGAACGCTTCCTCGGCCCGGTCCAACTCCGTCACGGCGTCGGCCACGACCTGCTCTTTCTGGCTCGGGTCCTCTTCCCCTTCGGCCAATTCAAGGAATAGCGCGACATCCTCGGCTGCCTTCTCCAGCTTCCCGAACGGGTTCAGAATAACGCGGTGCTGATTGGCCTTCTCGATCGTGTGCTTGGCCTTGTTCTGATCGTCCCAGAACGAAGGCGACGCCATCTCCTGCTCGAGCGTCGCCAGACCTTTCCGGCGGTTATCGACGTCAAAGATAGCCTCGCATTTCCGCGAGATGCCGGCGCATCCGGTCGAGGCGTTCCCGGGCTTCCTCCATCATTCCGCGGCCTCCTTCGCTTCCGCCGTATCGGCGGCGCCGCACAGCGGCATCTGGGCGAGTTTCTGATACAGATCGAACCGCGCGACGGTCAACCGGTCGGCTTCGGCCAGCAGGGCCTTGGCCTGGTCTGGATGCGTCTTGGTGAGGATGCGGAACCGGTTCTCCTCCAGCGCGTGCTCGCTGAACTTCATGATGGGCGGCTTGCTGTCGAGGACGAACGGGTTCTTGCCTTCCCGCGCAAGAGCCGGATTGAAACGCATGAGCGGGAAGTGGCCCGACTGAACGGCCTTCTTCTGCTCGCCCAGGCCTTCCGTCATGTTGATCCCGTGCGCGATGCAAGTGGAATAGGCAATGATGATGGAAGGCCCTTCGTAAGCCTCGGCCTCGGCGAACGCGCGCACGCACTGCGCCGGGTTGGCGCCCATCGACACCGTGGCCACGTAGATGTTGCCGTAAGTCATCATCATCAGCGCCATGTCCTTCTTCATCGCCGGCCGCCCGGCCGCGGCGAAACGGGCCACGGCGCCCATCGGGGTGGACTTGGAGGCCTGCCCGCCCGTGTTGGAGTAGACCTCCGTGTCCAGCACGAGCACGTTGACGTTACGCCCGCACGCGAGCACGTGGTCCAGCCCGCCGTACCCGATATCATAGGCCCAGCCGTCGCCGCCGAGGACCCAGACGGATTTCTTGACGAGATAGTCCGCCACGGAGCACAACTGCCGGCACAGCGCATCGTCGCAGGCGGCGAGCGCGTCCTTCAGCTTGGCGACGCGCTCGCGCTGCGCCTCGATCGCGGCCTGGCTCGACTGATCGGCGTCGCACACGGCGGCCAGCACGTCCTTCACGTTGCCGCATGCGGGGCAATCGGCCTCGCGCAGCTTGCCCACGAGTTCGCACGCGTACTGCCTGAATTTGTCCACGGCCAGCCGCATGCCGAACCCGAACTCGGCGTTGTCCTCGAACAGGGAGTTCGACCAGGTCGGCCCGCGCCCGTCCGCCCGGGTGGTGTACGGCGTGGTGGGCAGATTGCCGCCGTAGATGCTGGAACAGCCCGTTGCGTTGGCGATCATGGCCCTGTCGCCGAACAGCTGCGTGAGCAGTTTCACGTACTGCGTCTCCCCGCAGCCGGGACACGCGCCCGAGAATTCGAACAGGGGCGTGGCGAGCTGGCTGCCCTTGATGGTGGCCCTGTTGTAGCGGTCGGGCGCGAGTTCCGGGATCTTGAGGAAGAACGCGAAGTTCTCCGCCTCCTGCCGGCGCAGCGGCAGTTGCGGCGTCATGTCGATCGCCTTGTGGCCGGTTTCCTGCTTCGTCGCCCGGTCCTTCTCCTTGGCCGGGCAGTTGAAGACGCAGGCGCCGCACCCGGTACAATCCTCGGGCGCGACCTGCACGGTCCATTTCATGCCGGCGTACTCTTTGCCCTTCGCATCGGCCGACTTGAACGTCGCGGGCGCGTTCTTCAGCACGCCGGCGTCGTAGATCTTCACGCGGATCGCCGCGTGCGGACAGACCAGCGAACACTGCGCGCACTGGATGCACAGGGCCGGATCCCATTGGGGGATGTCCTGGGCGACGTTCCGCTTCTCGTATTTCGTGGTGCCGGTCGGCCAGGTGCCGTCGGCGGGCATCTTGCTCACGGGCAACGCGTCGCCTTCCTGGCGCATCAGCAGCGCCGTCACGTCCTTGACGAATTCCGGCGCTTCGTCCGGCACGGTGGGCGGCATCTTGAGCTTGCCCGCCGGCTTGTCGGGCACGCGCACCGGGTGCAGCCCCTCGAGGGTGCCGTCGACCGCCTTGAAATTCATCTGAACGATCGCCTCGCCCTTCTTGCCGTAGCTGTGCCGGATCGCGTCCTTCAGCGCCGCAATCGCTTCGTCCGTGGGCAGGACGCCGGAGATGGCGAAGAAGCAGGTCTGCATGATCGTGTTGATCCGCGCGCCCAGCCCCAGATCCTTGGCCAGCGTGGCGGCGTCGATCACGTAGAACTTCAGCTTCTTCGCAATGATCTGCGCCTCCATCTCGTCCGGCAGGTAGTCCCACACCTCGTCGGGCCCGTACGGGCAGTTGAGCAGGAACGTGCTGCCCGGCTTGGCGCCGGAAAGCATGTCGTACTTCTCGACAAACGAGAAATTGTGGCACGCCACGAAGTCCGCGCGCCGGCACAGGTAGGGGCTGCGAATGAGTTTCGGACCGAAGCGCAGGTGCGAGACCGTCCGCGCCCCGGCCTTCTTGGAGTCGTAGACGCAGTAGTTCTGGGCGTAGTTCTCCGTACGGCTGCCGATGATCTCGGTCGAATTGTGGCTGGCGCCGACCGTCCCGTCCGAGCCGAGCGCATAGAACATGCATTCGATCCGGCCGGGCTGCTCGATGGCGAACGTCTCGTCGAGTTCCAGGCTGGTATGCGTCACGTCGTCGTTGATGCCGACGGTGAAATGGTTCTTCGGCTGGTCGAGCGCGAGGTTGTCATAGACGGCTTTGACCATGGCCGGGCTGAACTCCTTGGAGCCGAGCCCGTAGCGGCCGCCGATGATCGTCGGGTATTTCGCGCCCTTGAAGACCTGCTCCTCCATCCCCTCGCCGATCGCGGACCGGACGTCGAGATACATGGGCTCGCCGATCGCGCCCGGCTCTTTGGTCCGTTCCAGGACGGCGATGGCGCGCACGGAGGCGGGCAGCGCGTCGCAGAACGCCTTCACGTCGAACGGGCGATACAGCCGGACCTTGAGCAGCCCGACCTTTTCGCCCCGGCTCATGAGGTGCTCGGCGGTTTCGTGCGCCGTTTCCGCCGCCGAGCCCATCAGCACGATGACGCGCTCGGCATCGGACGCGCCGACGTACTCGTACAGCTTGTACGCCCGGCCGGTGAGCCCGGCAAACTTGTCCATCGCCTTCTGCACATGGGCGGCGACGGGCAGATAGTACGGATTCACCGTCTCGCGCCCCTGGAAGAACACATCCGGGTTCTGGGCCGTGCCGCGCAGCACGGGCCGGTCGGGCGACATGCCGCGCGCGCGATGGGCGAGCACGAGTTCGTCGTCTATCATCGCCCGCATGATGTCGCGGGTCACTTCCTCGATCTTCTGGAATTCGTGCGAGTTGCGGAACCCGTCGAAAAAATGCACAAACGGCACTCGCGATTCCAGCGTCGCCGCCTGCGCGATGAGCGCGAAATCCATGATCTCCTGGATGCTCGCCGAGGCGAGCAGCCCCCAGCCCGTGGACCGCACGGCCATGACGTCGGAGTGGTCGCAGAAGATGGACAGCGCCTGGCACGCCACGGAACGGGCGGAGACGTGGAAGACGGTCGGGCTGAGCTCGCCCGCGATCTTGAACATGTTCGGGATCATCAGCAGCAGGCCTTGCGAGGCGGTGAATGTCGTGGTCAACGCGCCGGAAGTGAGCGCGCCGTGCACCGCGCCGCTGGCGCCGCCCTCCGACTGCATTTCAACCACCTGCGGGATGGTGCCCCAGATGTTCGTCACGCCCTTGGCGCTCAGTTCGTCGGCCGTCTCACCCATCGGCGAGGACGGCGTAATCGGATAGATGGCGCACACTTCGTTTACCGCGTGCGCGACGGTCGCCGCCGCGGTGTTGCCGTCCATTACCGTCATCGTCTTGGCCATGGTCTCCCCCATTGCGTTGCGCGTTCTCAACCCCCGGAAATCGGCCCTGCCCGCTCCGACAGGAGAAGCCCCCCTTGTCATTGTTCGACGGAGGACCGTGCGGGGCAGAAAGGGCCAGCAGCTTCATGCAAACAACCTGTCTAAGATAGAGGGAGGCGCGGGAGAAGGCAAGCGGATTCAAAGCCGCCCGGCCTGGCGGCCCGCGGCGAATTTCATGGCGACAAAGACAAATCGCGACTTTGGACTTGTCCAGACGGGATCAGCGGGGCCCCTTACGGCAGGGCCGGGCGGGCGGCCGGTGTCCGCCCGAAGGCGGCGTCGCCTTCTACTCCTGCCCGAGTTCGGGCGCGCACAGTTCGAGGAAGTTGCACCAGCGGCAGGCGCCGCGGCTGGATGCGAGGTCCCAGTCCTGTTTGGGCACCGGCTCGTTGCGGCGAATGTCGCCGTTGACGAGGTACTCGGCCATATCCTGGACCGAATCCCGGATCTTTTCTTCCACGCCCTGCAGATCGGCCTCGGTGAGTTGCCTGACCTCGCGGCTGTCGAGCAGGAGGTACTCGATATGGACGTAGATGTTGGCAGCGGGGATCCCGTGCTTGGTGTTGGCCCAGAAGCCGTAGAGGGCGAGTTGATCCGCGTGATTCTCGCGCGGCTTGCCGGCCTTCCAGTCGTAGATATGAACGGCGGTGCCGGCCCGGTAGACGTAGTCCGGGATCGCGTAGACTTTGACCCCGCCGAAATCGAAGGACTCGGGATCGCCCTGCGCGACGGTGGCCACCGCGATTTCCTGCTCGCGGCGCACCTGAGCGAGGCCGGGCAGCACGGAGGCGATGAAATTGGCGAGGCATTGCCGGGTGTGCTCAGCCACGGTGCGGGTCCATTCTTCCGGTTCGTTGCCGCCCGCTGTGGCGTAGTAGTGTTCGTGGAGGCAGCAGTACTTCTTCGGGTTCTGTTCCCAGCGCTTCTCTCTGGACTCCTTCCAGGCCCGGTTCAGGTACGGTCTGGCGATTTCCTGGTAGGCCTCCTCGACCGTCGCGTCGCGACCCGCCTGCTTCTGGCGCAGCACCCACATCACCGCCTGTTCCACGGCGTTGCCGAGCAGCGAGTACCGGTTCTCCATTTTGCAGAGGCGGTAAGCGGTGCGCGGCTCCTCAGCCGCGTCGCGACTCCAGCCGCCCCACATGGCGTACTTTGCCCAGTACCGCCGCCTTCGGCATTCCTCGAAGTCTTCCGCCGCACTGAAGGACCACGAAAAAGTGTTGGTGAGTTCCGCCACGTGTGGTGCGCTCCGGGTTGAACTCTTGGCTTGTCGCCGGGCCGGAGCAGACTGTACACCGGGAGCGGATCTGAAGACAAGGGCGGAAATAACTCAAGGCGGGCTTCGCCCGCAACCCAAAGTAGGCCGGGCGTCCTCGCCCGGCCCTCCCTCGGCCGTGCGCGGCCGAGGACGACCGCGCTGCTCAGATACACGCGAAGACGTGTATGTTAAAGGAAGGCCCGCTGCCTGGCGAGCAGCGGGCCGGGCTTCACCGCAGGTCGGTTTTCAGAAATGCTTGATCCGGCGGAAGCGGCCTTTGTTCTGCGTGGCGAGCTCGCGGAGGAAGTTCTCCGTCTGCCCGTCGACCTCATAGCCGATCACGTGGACGCGCGCGCGCCGCTTGCCCTGGTCGTCGTAGAACTTCTTCTGGAGCATATCGACGTGCTTGAGCACGTCTTCGTCGCTGAACCGAGGGGGTGCCGGCCCGCCTTTGCCGCCGCCCTCCCGCACAAACGGCCCGAGCCCCTTGCGCAGGCGCTTGGCGTCCTCTTCTTCCTTCCGTTGTTTCTCCTCCGCCTCCGCTTTGCGCATGCGTTCGCGGTCCTTGTCCGTCAGGCTTTCTTCCTCCTGCGCCTTGCGTTCGCGCCACTGGGCGACGCGTTTCATGTGTTCTTCGAGCTCTTTGCCTTCCAGGAACTTGTAGACCCACGGCACGCCGTCGGTGATCACGAAGATCGTGTCGGCCCCCTGCTCGAACGCGGCCGTCAGCGCCAGGTCGATGCGGGTGGACCCGCCCTGCGCCTTCAGCCCGTGCTCGCCCGGCCAGTAGTTGCTCTCGCGCATGCCGAACGGCCCCTCGAGGTTGTTGAACTGCTCGACCCATTTCTTGGCGCGTTCCTTGCTGTCGGCATCGGCGAGCAGCATTTTCGGGAAGCAGGTGCGGCACCCGCGGGCGAAGGAGATGATATTGAAGAAGGTGCCGTCGGCGAGGTAGGAGATGACCTCGCGGATCCGGAACTTCACGCGCTGATAGCCCTTCGGGTAGCCGCGCGAGTCTTCGCACATGCTCTCGGAGACGTCGAGCAGGATGGCGATCCGCTGGCCGAACCCTTTCAACCCGAAGAAGTTCACCTGCGAGGTGCCGAACCCGCCGCCGGACCCG
>JAFGHX010000308.1 GCA_016929905.1 Kiritimatiellia bacterium | reverse complement strand
TTTTGCCCTAATCTTTCGCCTTAATCTCTCCTCACGCCGCGAATCCATCCTCCTCACCCGCGGGACGGACCTTCGGAAGCATGTCCTCTCATCTGCCAGAACCACCAGATGTGCCGTTTGTAGTCAACGCCGTAAGGCGTGTGGCAACGTGCGACTGGGTCTTGATGCAGCCTCGGGACGCTCGCCCTCCATCAGAAAGAACACCAAACGCTCTGGGACAATTGACAACGGACTCCGAACCCGGCGCTGGAGGCTAGCGGCGCTATCGCGCCGCACGCTCAGCGCGCTCGGTGGCCGCGCTGTGAGCGGCCCCCCTGCGCCACCGCGGGCGCGATCGATCACGGCGCTTGCAGCCAGACCCGTGCGCGATAGAGGGTGATGTTGGGTCCGGAGACGGGCAGGAGCACGACAGTCTGCCCGGCGCCGATGACGTCCTCATAGCCGGGCACGGGTTGCCAGTCCCGGTTGTCGGGGCCGTCGGCCTGCTCGAGCCGGTAATGCCGGGTCAACCCCTCGTACCCGGCGCCCGCGGCGGCGACGGTGCTGAACGAGACGGTCACCTTCCCGCCGTTGAGCTGCACCTCCACCCTGAACCCGCCTTCGCCCTGTGTGGTTTCGTCGGGCGGCGCCACCAGCGGGTCGGTGCCGGCGATAAACTCCTCCAGGTTGGAAAGCCCGTCGCCGTCGGGGTCGGCCGAACAGGCCCGATCGGCCGGATCGGGCAGGCCGGACAGATGGGCGGTTTCCCAGGCGTCGGGCATGCTGTCCTGATCCGCGTCGTCGGCAACGGACAACCGGCTGCTGACGACGGACAGCTCCGCATCGAACGCCAGATCGCCGCTGGTGAGGGAGCGGTTGAAGACCTGGACGGCCAGCACATTGGTCTGGAGCAGGACGGGAATATCGGCGCCGGTGAAGCTTTGCGCCCAGGCTGCGCTCATATTGGCGGCGGCGAATGCGTCATGCGCCACGAATTCGCCCATCTGTCCCGGCACGTTGACGCGCGCGAGTTCCGCACCGTTCAGCCAGGCGATGAACCCGTCGTCGTAGTCGGCGGCCAGGCGCATCTGCGTGATGGCGGCCGGCTGCCCGATGGTGAAGTGTTTGCGCAGAAAGACGCACGAATAGCTGCCGTACATGTCGTCAAGCGGCGTGGCCTCGCCGCCGCCGTAGCCGATCGGGGCCGGGCCGGCCGCCCATCGTGAATCGTCGAAGCGCACGTCGCGCCAGGCGGCGGCGGGCGCGGATGCCTCGGCAGTCCCCTTGCGGTAGCGCCACGTGCCGCCTTTCGCGATGGCGGCGAACGGCTCTTCGCCGGTGTCCGTTGCCTGCAGCATGACGGCATTGGCATAGAACCGGCCCGCGGGGTCGGACACGGTGAGCGAGAATGTGCCGTCGGCGCCCGGCGCGATGTCGGCGAAGCGGGCTACGCGCCCGCCTTTGGTGTTCCAGCCGTTGCAGACGACGGTCGCGGGATCGGACTCGCCCGAGTAGGACGCGCCCGCACTGCTCCGATTGGCGAACCGTTCGGCGCCGGCGATGGTGACGGTTGTGAGCCGGTCGGTATAGGCGGCGTTGTCGCGGTTGCCGAACAGGACGCATTCGTAGCGCAGCGCGGGGTCCAGCCCGGCGAAGGTCAGACCGAGCGGTTCGCCGTAGCTGATGAGTCCGGCGCAATCGACGATGCCGTTGAAGACGGTATCGGCGTCCGTGCCCGGCGCCGCATCGGCGCCCTGGGTGAGAATGGGACCGTCCCCTCCGCCGTCGACGGTGAGCGTGGCCGCAAGCGCCAGGTCCGAGGCGTTGTCCCGCAACCAGCCGCCTTGCGCCCGCGTGTAGGTGGTGATGTTCTGCGCGCGTTGGCCGGCCGCCCAGGCCAAGTCGTTATAAGCGGTGAACGGGCGGTTAGCGACAAGCGTGGTGGCGGCGACCGGCCCGACGTAGTCGGAATCGCCCTCGGTGCTGTGTTCGGCCTTGACCTGGTAGTAGGTGGTGGCGCCCGGTTCAAGGCCCGTGTCCATACAGCTCGTGATGCCCGCCGGCACGATTATGGCATGATCGAAATTCACGCCGTCGGCCGACCGCCGCACTTTGAAATTCTCTTCGTTCGTGCTGTTGTCGATCCACGAGACTCGGATCGCGCTGGCCGAAACCGGCTCCGCGCGCAGGTCGCTGGGCGCGGCGGGAACGCCGGTATCCGTGAGGGTATAGGTCAGTTCGGCGTCCCAGACGAGGTCGCTGCTGCCGGCATCGGCCTGGTGCAGTTCGACGGCGAGCACGTTGGCGCCCGTTCGGAGCAGGCTCTTGTGCGCGGTCAGGTCGATCGTTTCATACGTGTTCCCTTCATGGCTGCTCGCGAAATCGCCGTATCCCACGGAGCCCGTGCCGAGCCCGCGGCGCGCGACTTCCGTGCCGTTCAGGTAGGCCACGAACCCGTCGTCGTAGGCCATGCGCAGCGTGAGCGCGGCGACCTGTGCCGGGCCGGCCCCGAGCTGGAACCGCTTGCGGAAGCAGGTGGTCGGATACTTCGCGGTCGGATCCGCGCCGTAGCGCACGCGCGTGTTCACGTAGGTCTCGCCGTAGCCGAGCGGCCCCTCTCCGCACGACCAGGCGCCGTCATCATAGGTGAGCGTGTTCCACGCGTCCGGCAACGCGGCGCCGGACTCCTTGTATTTCCATTGGCTTTCCTTAACGGCCGCGGCGCCGTCGACGGCCAGCTCGATAGGATGGGTGCCGGCCGGCACGTCCGCTTCGACCCAGCCGGTCCCGCGCGCCGCGGCGGAAAGCGGCGTTCCGTTCACCGATACTCCGATCACGCCGGGATACCGGAATCGGATGCGAGCCGCCGGGGTCATGATCCGGCCTGTGGTCCCGCGCAGGTACAGACTGACCGGCACCGGCGCCGTGAAGCCCAGCGCCGGCGAGGTGCCGCTCTCGAACGCGGTGCCCTGCCTGACGAAGTAGAACAGGCAGTCCGGGCCTGTCGTTCGGAACACGCAGGCCTTGCCGGTGAAGGAGGCGCCGCCCACCGTGACGCCGGCCGCGCCGCCGGATTCAACCGCCCAATCCGTGACGCCGCCGGCATGCGCCAGTTTCACGCCGGAATAGCCGGTCCCGCCGAGCCGGCTCATGCCGGCCTTCGCGTGCGTGTCGTCGTGCGGGAACAGCGCCGTCAGCACGTTGGCTTTGCCGGCCGCATCGGTTCCGTAGGTGGTATGGAGATACTTGCCCAGATAGCTCGCGCCGCTCCAGCCGCAAAACGGGCTGTCTTTGATCTGCACCGCGTCCGGGGCCCTGGCCAGGAACACGCTCAGATACACGTCATGCCCGCTGAACTTCCTGATCGTCCAGCGGTATTCCTGTTTCGCGGTGACGGTCGTGTAGCTGGCGGAGGCCGGATGCCAGAGCACCTGCACATCGTGGGCCGGGTTGGCGGCGTCGAGTTCGTCGAACACGAGATAATAGCCGTCGCAGCCGTCTTGCGGGTGGACCATGACGAGATTGCGCAGATGCGTGCCGCCGGCGATGGCGGAGCCCGAATCCGCGCATGCGTAGTCGAACACCGGCGCGGTGAACCCCTCGCGAATGCCGGCGCCCTTCTTCGTGGCGTGGTCCGCGCCGTTGATCAGGGCGACGTTGTTGCCGAACGCCTGATGGTTGATGTAGGTCCACGTGAACGTGCTGTTGTAGTCGGAACTGGCGCCCTTGTAGCCTACGTTCTGAAGCATGTTCTCGCCGTAGGCCGACAGGTGCAGCGCGTTGACGTCCTTGTGCGAATGCCAGTCGTCGGTCACGCAGCTGCGCAGCGCGCCCATCAGCGAGCGGTCGGAGGTGTTGTTCTCCCAGAAGAAGGCGCCGGTGTCGCGTACGATCCGGCTGCGCGGTTTCTCGGGCGCCGGCAGCGGGTATTTCATCAGGAGGTAGGCCAGCAGAACGTTCTGGTTCGGGACCGAATCGTTGCCGAGCACCCACGCCATCTCGCGGGCGGCGACCCCCGAGACGCGATGCCCGGTGAACAGCAGCGTGTCGTTTCCCGACTGGATCTGCTCGTTGTAGGCGCCGTCGCCGAACGTCAACGTGCGGCGGAACGGGGTCAGCGCGCAGCCGGGCATGTTCTCGTAGAACTGCGTCACCCGACCGTCGGACAACAAGTCCATCTCACCGGTGAAGCGGAGCACGTCCATGAAATGCGTCTTGCTCGGGCCGCGGTCCGAGCGGCCGCCCAGCCGCGCCCAGTAATAGTGCCCGCCGCCGTCATAGCCGCCGTCCGGCGTGACCTGCGAGAAGAGGTGGTTCTTGTAGTCGGCCTTGGCCTTGTCGATCCGCGACCGGTCCTGCTTGTACAGCGCCCAGGTGCCCCGCACACCAAACAGGTTGAGCTGCCATGCGGTCCCGTGCGTCCAGTACCACTCGGCCAACGGCGACATGGCGGCCTCCACCGCGGCCAGCTCCGAGGCGGTCAGCTCGTCGTGGAGGATGTCCAGCGCGAGAATCGATACCATCAGGCTTGCACCCGGCGAAACGATGTCGCCGTGATCCGTCGACGGCGGCAGGCCGACGTCTTGCCACTTCAGCAGAATGTCGCGCACCTTGTTCTTGTAGGTCGTCTTGTTGGCCGGGTCCAGAATGCAGGCCAGCGCGCCTGCCTGCGCGATGTCACGGATCCGATACGCGCGCGACGAGCGTGAGCTGCCGGAATTGTAGGACAGGCCGTTCACGTCGCTGACCGCTTTCGCCTTCATGGTCGACCACGGCGATTGCGACGCGCGTGCGCGCAGCTCCGGATACATGTCGGCCGTCACCAGCAGCAGCGGATGCTCAGCGGACGCTGTGTGCAAGGGCGCCTCCAGTACCGTAAGAGCGAGCAGAATACCCATGGCTGACCCGGCGGACTTCAGCTTTGTCTTCATCGTGATTCTCCTTCGATTCAACGGCGGTTGGGAAACAGGCTGGGCACACAGCACCCCCTTTCCCCCGCTATTAGCCATTGGGAGAAAGGGTCGGAATCTTACAGGCAGTTGAAAAAAAAGTGCGCCAGGCCCGGCGCCACCCGTCGACCCCCTATATATGGGGGTGTTCCGGGCGGAGCCGCTCACAGAACGATCCTGCAAGGCGGAGGGCTCCATGACCGGGAAGGATGCGAGGCCGGGTTGTGGGGGCCGCTCTGTGAGCGGCGCCGAGGTGCGCGGCAGGGCGGGTTTGGGCAAGCCGCGCAGAGTCGGTCAGGGCAGTTCCAGCCACACGCGTGCGCGATAGAGGCGAGGTTCGCCGGCCGGCGGGGTATAGCGCACGGTCTGGCCGCCGCCCATGATTTCGGTATAGCCGGGAACAGGCAGCCAGTTGGCCGTATCGGCCGGTGTGCAGAACTCGAGTGCATAGTGGCGGGTACAACCGTCATAGCCTGTTCCCGTCGCGGGGACAGTGGGGAAAGAGACGACGATCCGGCCGTTCTGCAGCTCAACACGTACCGCGAACGTATCGCCTTCGTCCGCGGGATCCGTCCCAGCGATGAACTCGGCCAGGTTCGAGACGCCGTCACCGTCCGGGTCGGCCGAACCCGTTTCGCCGTCCGGGTCGGACCTATCGGGCAGGCGGTCGGCTTCCCAGGCGTCGGGCAAGCCGTTTCTGTCGGCGTCGGTCGCCACGGAGAGCGGGCTGCCGACCACGGACAACTCCATGTCGAACAGACAGTCGCCGCTCTCGCTCAGCGAGCGGTTCAGCAGTTGGACCGCGATCACGTTTGCGCCCGGGCGCAGGGCCGGCATCCGCGCGCCGGTCAGCGTCGCGGTCCACGTGCTGTTCAGGTTCCCGGCGGCCACCGCATCGTACGGCACGGCCGTTCCCGGTTCACCGGCCACGTTCACGCGCCCCACTTCGGAGCCGTTGATCCACAAGACGAACCCGTCGTCGTAGTCGGCACTGAGTCGCAGCTCACTCACAGCCGCCGGCTCGGCGACCGTGAAGGCGCGGCGCAGGAAGACGCACGTATAGCGGCCCCGCATGTCGGCCAGTTCCGTACCGAGCGGCAGACCGGAGTCGGTGTAGCCGATTGGGGTCAGGCCCTGCGCCCAGCCGGAATCGTTGAACCCGGCGTTGCGCCAGGCGTTCGGCGGGCTGGAGGCCTCGGCGGTGCCCTTCCGGTAACGCCACACGGCTTCATGCGGGACGGCGTCCAGCGTCGTGGCGTCCGCGAGGTTGGAGTAGGGGGAATTGCCGGCGACATTGTAGGCCTTGACCATGTAGTAGAACTTGGTGTCGGCGCTCAGCCCGGTGTCGGTGTGGGCGGTGGTGTTGGGGCCGGTGGTGGCGATGCGGACCCAGTCGCCGGCGCCGCTCTGGCGGCGGTCGATCTTGAAGCCGGTCTCGTCGCCGCTGCGGTCGGCCCAGTTCAGTTCGATGCGGGTTGCGCCGGTTGCGCGTGCGGCGAGGCTTGCCGGCGCGGCGGGCGGCGTGGCCTCCGGGGCCGTCGTGGCGTCGGCGAGGTTGGAGTAGGGGGAATTGCCGGCGGCATTGTAGGCCTTGACCCTGTAATAGAACTTGGTGTCGGCGCTCAGCCCGGTGTCGGTGTGGGCGGTGGCGTTGGGGCCGGTGGTGGCGATGCGGACCCAGTCGCTGGTGCCGCTCTGGCGGCGGTCGATCTTGAAGCCGGTCTCGTCGCTGCTGTTGTCGCGCCAACCCAGCGTGATGCGGCTCGAGGAGGCGGCGCTTGCCACCAGCGCGCTCGGCGCCGCCGGGGTCGGCACGGACGCGCCGGCGTACTCGAACGCGCCGCGGTCGTAGCCGGCGCCTTGCGGGCGGGCGCGTCCGTCGAAGTCCACGGAGACACCGGCCTGGCCGGTCCCGCTGTCGATGGCGGGGCTGCCGGCCGCGAGATGCAGGTCGTCGTTCGCGTAATCCGCCAGACGAGGATTTGCATACGTGCCGTGCGTTTCGCCGGAGGCCGCCTTGTAGGAACTGAACGAGGTGTAGGTCTGCCCATTCCATTGCCAGCGCGGCGTGGCCGTGAAATTATAATAGAGATTGTAGTCGATGGTTTGAGTTCCGGACCCGCTCGGGGCCACGATGAACCGGCTGCCGGCATCCACGCAGAGGTTGTTATAGATCCTGTTGCCCAGCTTGTTGGCGTAGAGTTGGATGCATTCCGGCGAGCCGGCGAAGGTGTTATGATGGATCTCGTTCTCGGACGAGTTGACGGATATCCCGTCGCGCTTGCCCTCGCCGAAGAAGAGGTTGTTGTAGATCTTGTGCCGGCCCGTGCCCCAGGCGACGACGTCCACGTAGTAGCCGCCCGTCGCGGTCATCGGTCTGGGCTTGCGGAAGATGTTGCCGTAGACTTCGCACTTTTCGAACCCGGCGTTGGCGTTGTACAGGTGCACGCCGGCGCCCTCGATCTCCTCGAAGATGTTGTGCCGGATCACGATTCCCGATATCCCGCAGTAGATTCCATGCTGGTACTTCGACGTACCGATCTTCTGGAACAGATTGCGCTCGATGATGCCGCTCGCCGCGACCGGTTGTACGCCTTGACTGGCAATGGACCGGATGGTGCAGTTCCGGATCGTCACATGGTGGGTCGAAGATCCCTGCTTCTTGAACCCGTTGAAGCCGTATTCGACCGTGAGCCCGTCGAACGTGTTGTAGTGGCAGTCGTAGAGCTCCACGACATGGCCCGGCGAGGCGCGCATGAGCGAATTGTCGGGATCGGATCCGTCCGCCAGCCAGACGTAGACGGTGCTGCCGGAAACGAAGAAGGAGTTGGGCATCATCGTGTCGATGGATGTCACGTACCGGCCGCTGCCCTCCAGCGGCGCGGAGCCGCGAAAAAGCGCCATGATCGCCTGCGAGTAGGTCGTCTTGTAGATCTTGTTCTTGTGCAGTGTCCACGGGCCGGGCATGACCTGGGCGCGGCTGATTCGGACCGGGCCGTCGCCGTAGGCCTTGTAGGTGATCCGCTGACTCGACGTCCCCGCGCGGCTCACCCGAAAACTGGACGAGGAATTGTAGGTGCCTGCCCGAATCAGCACCGTGTCGCCGGGTGCGACGCTGTTGGCGGCCTTTTGCACCGTCCGAAACGGGCGGCTCTGCGTGCCGGGGTTCGAGTCGCTGCCGGTCGTCGCGACGTAGTACGTTGCCGCGTGGCTCGCGAACGGTAGCAGCGTCATGATGCCAAGCACCAGGAGGACCCCCGCACGCGTGAACCCTGAGTCCGTGAAGCCGCATCCCCCGCCAAATCGCCGGAAAGCCCGGCACCTTGCCCGCAGCCGGCAGAACGAGATGTGGATCTTTGTCATCTCCCATCTCCCTTGACTTAACCCCGGTCGCGCGGCAGCGCACGGCACGAGGGCGTTATGGTGTCGTTCCTCGGACCTTCGAGTTAACCCCGCAAGCTGCTCCCCGCTGAAGTCCGCACGTGGCCATCCGGATTCCGCAGCAGGAAGCATGCCAGCATGAAATCACGCAATATATAGCGTGACAGCCTCCTTTTTCGCAGAGATGCGAATGTCATTCTTGCGAAAGTGAGAAAGAACCGGGCGAATCAGGGGTATCTGCGATGCCACAGTTAACGCAGCCGCGTGCGCGGATGACTTGATCCCCCTTTCCCCCATCACATATACGGCGCGAGCAGCCGGGATCTAAACACTATTTTTGCAAAAAGAAAATTTTTGGATGGGCGCGAGTTCCCCGGGCTTTTCTTTCCGATGCGGGATTCCGTCCGGTATTTCGGGTGTGGGCTAGCGATCCTGCAGCCACACGCGTGCGCGGTAGATTCTGGGTTCGCCCGAGGGTGGTAGGTAGCGTACGGTTTGTCCGTCGCCGGTGATATCTTGGTAGCCGGGGACGGGCACCCAGTTGGCAACGTCGGCGACCGGGCGTTGTTCGAGGACATAGCGGCGTGTACAGCCCTCGTAGCCTGTCCCGGCGGCCGGCACAGTCGCGAACGACACCACAATCCGGCCGCTCTGCAGTCTCACGTCGGCCTCGAACGCGTCGGCCGGATCGGCCGGGTCCGTCCCTGCAATGTATTCGGCGAGGTTCGACAAGCCGTCGGCGTCCGGATCGGACTGATCGGTCCGATCCGACGGATCAGGCAGCTTCGACAGATGGGACGCCTCCCATGCGTCCGGCATACCGTCGCCCTCCTCGTCCGATGCAACAGACAACGCACTGGCGACAACAGAGAACGAGCCGTCGAACGTCAGGTCGCTGCTGTCGGCCAGCGAGGCGTTGAACACCTGTACCGCGACGACGTTTGCGCCCGAGCGCAGTTCGGGCAGGGCCGCCCCTGTAAGCACCGCGCGCCATGGTGTGCCGTTGCCGACCGCATCGCTGGCCACGCCGTTGAAGCTGTGGAAATCGCCGGCGCTACCGCCCACGTTCTGCCGCGCCACCTCCTGACCGTTGAGCCAGATGATGAAGCCGTCGTCGTAGGTGACATTCAGATGCAGCTCCGCCACGGCGGCGGGCCTGTCCACCTGGAACGTGTGTCGCAGGAACAGGCACGCGTAGCGTCCCTGCATGTCGGTCAGTTCCGTCCCGTAAGGCCCGTCGCCGTAGCCGAAGGGGGCCGCGCCGCTGGCCCAGCCGGAGTCGTCGAACCCGACCCCGCGCCACACCGTCGCCGGGTTCGAGGCCTCGGCGGTCCCCTTGCGGTAGCGCCACACGCTCCCGCCCGCGGTGCCGTTCAGTGTGGTGGCGTCGGCCCTGTTGGCGTAGGCGGAATCGCCGCCGGCGTTGGTCGCCTTGATGAGGTAGTAGAACCGGGTGTCCGGCGGCAGGCCGGTGTCGGACCAGGCCGAGCCGTTCGCGGCGGCTGTCGCGATGCGGACCCAGGGCGTGGTGCCGCTCTGGCGGCGGTCGATCTTGAAGCCGGTCTCGTTCCCGCTGCGGTCGGCCCAGCTCAAGGCGATTCGGGTCGAGCCGGCCACGCGCGCGACGAGATTCGCGGGGGCAACCGGCGGCGGCTCCGGCGTGGTAACGGCAGCCACACTGGAATACGGAGAGTTGCCCTCCGCATTCGCGGCTTTGACCATGTAGTAAAATTTCGTGCCGGCCGGCAGCCCGCTGTCGGTGTAGGTTGTGGCGTTGGCGCCGGTGGTGGCGATGCGGACCCAGTCGTCCGTGCCGCTTTGGCGGCGGTCGATCTTAAAGCCGGCCTCGTTGCTGCTGTTGTCCTGCCAGGCGAGCCGGACCGCGTCGGCGGCCAAGGCGGCGGCCGACAGGGCGCTCGGTGCAGCCGGTGTCGAAGGCGTGCTGCAGGTTACCACCAGCAGCGGTGCGCCGCCGGGGCTGCCGTCGACGGATGCGGCCACGCGCCTGCCGGTGCCGCTGATGAGGATGACCAGCGCGTTACCCGGCTGCCAGCCCGGCCGGTTCACGATTTCCTGGATGACCGCGGCGATGTCCGGGGTCTGGCGCAGTTTGCCGATCGTGCTCCATTGGCCCGGTGCCCACGCCGTGCGTGCGGTCGTTCGGCTGCGCGCGCTCAGATTGGCGGCGCTGGCCGCAAACGGCGCCGCATGGTCGGCGGCCTGGCCCCGGATGGTGAGCGAGGTCGTCTCCTCGCTCGGTTCGTCGGTCGCGAACTCGAGATACGCGCTCGCGACGGACGCGGCCTGGGGCAGTGGCACGTTGGGGAACCGCAACCCGACAAGTTGGTCGGCGGCGTCGCGGACCAGTTCCAGGTCCGAGCTGTACAGGGAGACCTGCCCGGAATCCAGGCGCTCCTCAGCATCATCCTCGTTGTGATGGATCTGGACCCGGGTCAGCCCTCCGGGCGGGCCGATCTGCGACTCCCAACCGTACGGTTCTTCGGGTATGCAGTCGAGCCCCTGTGGCCCGAGCATGGCGAACGCTGTCGCCCAATCCGGCTTGGAACGCGGCGCGTCGCCCGTGCTGCAGCGGCTCGAGGTCGGCAGGTCGGACACCTGCAGCCAGGCCGCATGGATGATGCCCGGCACATTGTTCAGGCCGGGATAGCCGTTCGGCTTGCGCGGCACGCCCGCATGATACTGCATGAAATACGCCGGGTCGATTTCGTGGCACGCCTTCTTCGTCCCGGTCGGATAGCCGAGGATGTTGTTCTTTCCGCCGCACACGGCAGGAATAGACCCCGTCTGCTTCCAGCCGTTCGGCTCCGCGCCGACCATCCAGAAATGCGGCATGCCCCCTTGCGGGCTGCGCGCGGCGTAATTGTAGGTCTGCGCGCTGCGGTAGTAGCCGCTGCCCTCGGCGGCCGGCGAGTCGTCCGGATGCCACGGTCCGTCCTGCGAGACCTCCGTCTCCCACAGCCGCGCGTCGGCGCAGCCGAACCCGATGTTCACCACCGACTCGAGCCGTTCCTTGCGCTGCCAGCTCCAAACCTGGTACACGACGATCGCCGTGTTCGGCATGGCGGCGGCCAGATCAATACAGGCCTCGTCGTACCCGCGCGAATACTGGTCATTGCTCGTGAGATCCGACGGCCAATTGCTGACGGTCGCGAGGTAGATCTCGTCCATGATGATGCCGGCCAGCTCCGTACGGTTCTTGTAGCGCTTGCCGAACGCCGTGGCGAAGTAGCGCCATTCCTTTTCAACGTACTCGCGGTGCCAGGCGGGCAGCCCGTCGGTTGTCGAGTCGTCGGCCAGCACGGCGCCGCCGAGCCCGTTGTCTTCGTGGTTCACAACGCCTCGGCCGTCGACCAGCCAGCGGGGCGTGTTGCCCTTCACCTTGAACATGAGGCGGAAGAGCAGTCTGACTTCTTTCGTCCGGATCGCCTCGACCGCCAGCAGATTGTCGAGCGCCGCCCAGCGGTAAGCGGGGTCGTTGGGATCCGCCGGTTTCGACGGGCGCACGTTGTGATCCTGGTAGAAGTCGCGCCATGCAATGTACGGGACGTACATCATCAGCCAGTGCCCGCGTTCGACATTGACCCAATTCCAGATACCGGCGGCTTTCCATTCGTCATAGGTGCGCTGGACGGACCCGTAGTAGGTGGAGAGCGCCAGGCCCGGCGCGAACCGGACCGGCTGCGCCGTGCCCTCGGTCCAGGGCAGATAGGTCTCTTGGGCGGGCGCACGCGACGGCCAAGCCAGCAGCACCGCAAGGGAGAGGGCCCCGACCCATGCTGCGAACAAACGCGGGATAGGCGGGTGCGCTGGCCGCGGCGTTTGCCTCGCCGCGGCGCCCGGTCCGTCAGATGAGATGTTGACGCATTTCATGGTCCATCCCACCTTGACTTGACCCGGGTCGCGCATCGATGCGTGACTCAGAGGTCTTGTCAGGTTCAAAACCTGACGTTCGAATTAACGCGCTACGGATCTGCCAGCCAGACCTGCACGCGGTAGACGCGTGGCGTGGGGTCGGTTGCCGGCGCGTAGCGGACAAGTTGGCCGATTCCGACCAGGTCCGCATAGCCCGGGACGGCCAGCCAGCCGGCGTCGTCGCCCGGTACGCGGTGTTGCAGCGCGTAGTGGCGCGTGCACCCCGCGTAGCCCGTCCCCTCGGCCGCTACCGTGGGGAACGAAACCACTATGCGGCCGTCTTGCAGCTTCACGCCCGCTTCGAGAGTGTCGTCCGGGTCGGCCGGATCGGTCCCGGCGATGTATTCGCCGAGGTTCGACACGCCGTCGCCGTCCGGGTCCGCCGACTCGGACGTCTCGGCCGGGTCGGACGCGTCGGGCAGACGGAGCGCCTCCCACGCGTCCGGCATGCTGTCGCCGTCGGAATCCGCCGCAACGGACAACGGACTGCCGACAACGCACAACTCCATGTCGAACAGGCAGTCGCCGCTCATGTCGAGCGAGCGGTTCAGCAGCTGGACCGCGATCACATTCTCGCCCCGGCGCAGATCGGGCAGGGCCCCGCCGGTGAGGGTGGCCGACCAGGTGCCGTTCATATTGTCGGCTGCCGTCGCATCGTGCGGCAGGACGCTGCCGGGGTCGCCGGCGACGTTCACGCGTGCGACCTCCGTGCCGTTGATCCACATGACGAACCCGTCGTCGTAGTCGGCGCGCACCTGCAGGCCGCTCACCGCGGCGGGCTCGGCGACGGTGAACGAGCGCCGCAGGAAAACGCAGGAGTAATTCCCGCGCATGTCGGTCAGCTCCGTGCCGAACGAGACGGCGGAGCCGCTGTAGCCGATCGGCATGGCGCCCTGTGCCCAGCGGGAATCGTCGAACCCGACCCCGCGCCACGCCGTCGCCGGGTTCGAGGCCTCGGCGGTGCCCTTGCGGTAGCGCCACACGCTTTCGCCTCCGATCCCGTCCAGTGTGGTGGCGTCGGCTTTGTTCGCGTAGGCGGAATCGCCGCCGGCGTTGGTGGCCTTGACCAGGTAGTAGAACCGGGTCGCCGGCGGCAGGCCGGCGTCGGACCAGGCCGTGGCATTGGCACCGGTCGAGGCGACGCGAACCCAGGGCGTGGTGCCGCTCTGGCGGCGGTCGATCTTGAAGCCGGTCTCGTTCCCGCTGCGGTCGGTCCAGGAGAGTTCGATCCGGGTCGAGCCCGCGGCGCGTGCGGTCACGTTCGCCGGCGCCGCAGGCGCCGGCGGCGGCGTGGTGACGTCGGCGACGTTGGAGTAGGGCGAGTTGCCGGCGGCATTGTAGGCCTTGACCATGTAGTAGAACTTGGTCTCGGCGCTCAACCCGCTGTCGGTGTAGGCCGTGACGTTGGCGGTGGTGGTGGCGATCCGCACCCAGGCGTCGGTGCCGCTCTGGCGGCGGTCGATCTTGAAACCCGTCTCATCCGTGCTGTTGTCGCGCCACGCGAGCCGTACCTCATCGGCAGTCTGCACCTGCGCCGTCAATGCGCTCGGCGCCGCCGGCGTCGAGGGGCCGCCACCCTCGAACGTCACGTTCTGGACCGTGCCGCTCTTCTGGATGCCCGCCGCCGACAGACTCGTGACCGCCTTGCCGCCGAGCGTGATCGACTTGAAATGAACCCCGTTGATCATGCCGCCGTTCCCGGCCTTCAGTATCCCTTCGTAGGAGACGTGGTTCTCGACCGTGATGTTCTCGAATGTGAAGTCCTCCATCAGAAAACCGTCCGCGTTCAGGTAGATCAGCGGCGCGGCACGCGGCGTTTCGATCCGAATGTTGCGGAATGTGAAGTTCTTCTTGTAGCCGCGCTCGCCGGACCC
The DNA here is from genome assembly GCA_016929905.1 of Kiritimatiellia bacterium. Lineage (GTDB taxonomy): Bacteria > Verrucomicrobiota > Kiritimatiellia > JAFGHX01 > JAFGHX01 > JAFGHX01. The sequence goes on along the minus strand of JAFGHX010000308.1, from coordinate 37,603 downwards.
GTGGATCCGGAAACTCGCCAACATCGCGCTGTTGTCCTGCACCGGGCCCTCGTCGCCGATGATGTCGATGTCTTCCCACAGCGCGTCGCTCTGGTCGCTCGTCCCGCCGTTGAGACTGCCGATCGGCCGGCCCCATGGCCCCTTCCACACCACGCAGTTGCGGATCCGACTGCCGGTGCCGTAACTGGCCATCAGCACATCGTCGTTGCAGAACAGGAAGGAATCCTCGAGGCGAGAGCTATTGCCGGAGGTGTGCGGACCGTCCGTGCAGCCGACCCAGGAGATCACCTTCAGGTTCTTCAGCAGACGCCGGTGGCCGCACCCGTTCACGTTCCAGCCGGGCGAGTTCAGCATCACGATGCCCGAATACTCCTGGTCATTGTACCAGCCCGTGTTGCTGATGACCGAAAACAGCTTGTCGTTCTCCCATTGCGCCGGCGCCCACTGGCCGGCACTCAGGATGCCGCGCCCGCGCACCTTGATGTTGTGCCCTTTCAGCAGCAGCGTGCCTTCCACCACCGCGCCGCCGGCAATGTACACCCGCTGGTTCTCCGCCACCGCGTACTTCGCGCCAATGTAGTGCACGCCCGGCCCAAAATAATGGTGCGCCGAGGTGTCCGGCTCGTCCGGCTCGTCCGAGAGAATGAACAGCGGTCGCTCCCGGTTGTTCACTTCAACGCAGAGCGGCTTCGGCTCGGACAGCGTGAACGTGATCGTGTTGCCGCTGCGCGTGAACGAAACCTTGTCGCTCTTCGGCCGGATCGTCACGGAACTGACCGTGAAATTGCACGTCACCTTTACCGTCACCGATTGGTTTCGGAACGAGAAACACACGAACGAAGCCGAGTTCGGGCGTGACGAGCGGCTGCTCTCCCAGTAGTCGTCCGTCTCGTAAACGAAACACGACTTTCCGTCAACCTGCACGGAATATCGGGAGCTTTGCAACAGGTGCTCTACGCTCGACAGATTGCCCGGCGACGGATAGATCTTCAGCTCCGAATAGCCGCCGGTGGCGAAACCCAGAACGGATAGGACTGACAGAAGGGCCGTGAAAACGAAATGGCGCCGTGCTGCGGGACATGCCCGGCAACGCCACGCCGCCCGCCGCCGCGCTCGCACCCGCGGCTTCCAGGACGAGATGCTGATGCTTGCCATCGCTCATCTCCCCCTTGACTTAACCCGGATCGCGCATCCGCGCGACCCAAAGGTCTTATCAGGTTCTTCCCTGAGGCTCGAGTTAACACACCCGCTTCTATGGCAGCTCGCGACTGCCCCCCCCCTTACCCCCGTCTATATACGCGGGGAATCCGCCAAATCTAAACGGTTTTCTGCCGAAAAAGGGCCACCCGCACGCGCCTGTCCCCATTCTTTCCAAAACGATATCGCATATACAATATGGAGTGGTTTGCTTGCGGGGCGGTGCGGGAAATGCGCGCCCTCGCAAGATTCGAAACAGTTTACCGGCCGGAGATGGAGACAAGTTCTCGAGTAAGTTCTCGAGCAAGTTGGGAGGGAGTGCGGTTGCCAACCTGCGGCTGCATGCGATCCCGCCTCGGAGAGGGGACGCGTGAGCCGCTCTCGGTGTCTGTCGAAGCGTGCCGACGGTGTAGGGAGGGGCCCACCCAGAGAAGGTCGCTTACGCGTCCGTCTGCTCGGGTCCTGGGAGTGGCAACAAACGGCGGGGGGTCGTCTGCCGCGTGTCCCCGGCTAAGCAGTGATGTCGCCTCCGTCGTGGCTTCATCTGTTTTGAACTCCAGGTGGGCCCAATTGACTTCCAAATGAAATTCGTCTTTGCGGCTGCAGCCTGGCGAGGCAGGTGGCGGGAAGCGGCGGGTCGTCAAGAATCGCCTGCAGTGCAGCGTGAACGCCACAGGCCAACCAGACAAGGAACTGTTCCCACGTCCTCATCGCTTTCTCCCTCGCCCCTTCAAGCGCGGCCTCGGGGTTGACTTGCCCGCCAGAGGGCTCTAACCCCGGAGCAGGACGCACTGCGGTCGGCGTCCGGCCGACATCGGCGGCGCGGCGAAGCCACGCTGTCTCAGTGTTCGGAACTCATGTAGGATCAGTGCGGTCATTTGTGGCATCGTGTGGTCGCCAGTTCGCATCTGCGTCGTGCCGGCCCAATACCCGGAATCGTGACTGTGTGCCCGGCATTTCATTTCGCTTCCCCCTTTCCCCTCCGCGCGGAGCGGTTCTTGAGTCAACTGCTCCGGTTTGATCTAAGAGCCGCCGCCGCGCCTTCGCGCGCGGCGTGAGTCAGCGGCGGGCGACGGCGTCATGTTTGACGACGCCCGCCTCGTAGTTCTGTTTCACCTCCTGGTACTTCAGCGCGCGATCATAGACAGCCACAAGATGGTAGTCGCCCAGCCACGGCGAGGTCCCGTCCACTTCGTTGGCGAGGGTCAGCGGGGTACCGTACGACCAGTTGGCGAAGTCCAGCCCTTCATTCGATTGTTGTGCGCGCACGCAGCCGTTGACGTAGAGGCGTTGGGCGCCGCCGGCGTCCTGTGTGTAGACCACGTGGGTGATCTGCCCGAACGGGAAATCCCTTGCCTTGAGCGTCTTCGCCTTCGCCATTTGGCGGGCGGCTTCGTAGGTGCATTGCGGGTTGTGTTGGCAGTGCCGCATGCCGAGGGTGAGACTGGCGGTGTGCGGCTTGTTCTTGAACGTGAGAACATGGCGCATCATGCACTTCTTGGGCACATAGCGGGGCGTGATCCACAGCTCGACGGTGACCGCGCGGTTCCGCCGGCACGCGTCGATGATCTTGCCCGCCGACGTGGGTGAGGCGATCGTTGCCGGCCGCTCGACCGCGAGGCCGCCTTCCGGCAGCCAGCGCACGGCCTTCCAGTCCGTGACGTGCAGGTTCAACGGGGCGCCCCTGCCCGACACGTCGCGCACGGTGAACCCTTTGCCTTCCTGGAAGGTATACAGCGCCAGCAGCCCCTCGCGCACGCGCTCGGGCCGCATCGGCGGCCGTTCGAAGGACGGTTTCGCCACGACGACCGTTCGGTAGGAGCTGAGCAGCGCGTAGTGCCCCTCGTCCAGGGGCAAAGACTCGTCGGTGGCCGTGTTGCGGAGTTGGACCCGGCCGCTCTGCATGTCCACACGCGTGGATTCGGTCGCCACCTCCAGCGCGAACCGGGTTCCGACCACGTCCACTTCCGCATGCGGGGTGGTCAGAATCGTCTGTGTGCCGGCCGCGCGCGTGACGTCGGCCAGCACTGTGCCGCTCTGAATGAAGGCATGATTGTTGCGAAGCCACGCCGTCGCCGAATCGGGAACGGCCGAGTCGCCTACCGTCAAGGACGAGCCGGCCCGCAGCTCCAGTTGTGCCGTCGCGCCCAACACGATCGTGGCGGCCGCGTCCGCACTCACGGTCATGATCTTGTCGCCTGCGTACAGCTCCTGTGCGGGCACCGCCGGTTTCTGGTCCAGTCCCGACGTCACATAGACCTGGCCCGAAATCCGCTGGACGAATGCCGCGGGCTGCCGCCCGGGCGTCGGCGCCTGCGCCACGGGCGCCTCCGCGCCGGGAATCGGACGCAGCGCGCTGAAATGCGCGTTGACCAGGAAGCCGATCCCGACCAGCAGCGCCGCCGCTATGGCCGCCGGCCACCAACTCAACCGGCGCGGCTGGCGCGGCGCGGCCGGCCGCGGCAACGGCAACGCGCGCGGCGCTGTCGCCAGACGCCGCTTCCTGTGCGGGACGATGGCGTGTGAGGAGGTCGCCGCCGGCTTCGCTGCCTTCCGCGCCCCGACGCTTCGCAGGTAGATCGAAAGCGAGGCGTGCAGCTTCATCTCGCGCACAAAGGCCCGTCGCGCCTCTCGGTCGAGGTCCAGATACAGCTCCAGTTCCTCGCGCTCCGAGTCGGTCAGCAGCCCCTCGATGTGGCGGCGAATCAGTTCGGCGATATGCTCGCTCTCGCTCATGCCGTCTTGCCTTCCAGCCGTTCAAAACGCAGGATGCACTCCTGCAGCGACTTCCGTATCCGCGACATTGTCGTGTAGATCGAGTCCACCGGCCGGCTCAGCACCCGGGCAATGGCCTGTACCGTCATGTTGTCGCGGTACCGCATCATGACCATCGATTTCGCGTGCTCCTGCAGCTTCTCCAGGCAGACCGTCAAGGCCTTGAGCCGGACACTGGGGACTTCCGTCTCGTTGGCCGCGAGATACTCGATGTCCTCAAAGGCCTCCTCGCTCAAACGCAGCGGGCGCTTGGCGCCCTTCCTGAAATAGCTGAGAATCTCGTTGCGCACGATCTTGAAGGCCCACGCCCGGAAATTCGTACCGGCTTCGAAATGCCCGATTTTCGTGAACATCACCGTAGCCGAGTCCTGCAGCAGATCGTCCGCGTCCTCAGGGCGTACGCCCATCGACAGAATGTAGGCGAGCAGGTCGCCCTGCAGCGGAATGAAAAGCCTTAGAAAGTCTGCCTTTTCAGCCATTGCCGTGCCTTTCACGTGCCCCTTCGTCCCATATACGGCCAAAAACCCCAGAATCTAAACAAGAATCAGGCCCCGAATGCAACGGAATTTCGGCTCTTGGCATGAGCGGCCCCCTTCATCTCGGCCCGCACAACATCTTGAGGGTTCCCGGCGGAGGGAGGGGGGGGAGAGGTGTGTGCTTGTTCCGTCCGGCTGGCCCGGCCGCCGGAAGGCGCCGGCAGCGACGCACGGGCGCGTGTGTCTGTGGGGTGGGCCCCGCAAGGATGGGATTCTTGGCGTACCGTGCCGGAGGTGGAAATCAGTGCCTGATCAACGCGAACTGCGGACGCCGGCAACAGCCGGCTGCATAACGGGCTCCCTGTGTCGAAGCGTCTTGAACTCGTGCAGGATCAGGTTTGTCATCTCCGGCATGGTCTTGGCGGCAATCTGCGCTTGCCCCCTGTCGCCCCGTTCCCTTGCTTGCTGGCGGATGTTCGCGTGCATCTCCGTCCCCTTTCCGCTGCCGCGAGCCGGTTGCCGGCGCGCAGCGCCATCTTGACTTATGAGTCTACCGAGTCCGATTCATGCTGCGGACGACCGTTTCGGGCCGCGGGATCCCGGCCTTGAAATTCCGTCTCACGTCCGAAGACCGCAGCGCCCGGCTGTAGAGCGCGACCAGTTGAAATTCGCCCAGCCAGGGTTTTCGCCCATCGGCGCCGTTCGCCAGGATCAGCGGCGTTCCGTCCTCCCATTTCGAGAAGTCACCGACCTTCCAGGTCTGTTTACTCTCATTCGTCGTCTTGCAGCCACCGTTCACATAAAAGCGTGCCAGGCCCGCACGATCCTGCGTGTAAACCAGATGGGTCAGTTCGTCGACGCAGTAGCCCCGCACACGCAGCATTTCGGCCCCTGCCGTCTTGCGCAATGCGACGTACGACCAGACGAAATCTTCTTCGTCCCAGTACATGCCCAACGCGACGTTGTCCGGGCCCACTTTGCGTTCCAGGCTGAGCATCCGCTGGGGGAGGTGTTCCGTGGGGAATGCCGACGGCCTGATCCAGAGTTCGACGGTCAACTCCTGGGAGGCGCGGCAGGCGTTGATGATCTTCTCCGCCGGCACGAGGGTAGAGACGGTCGTAGGCCTGATGACAGTCAGCCCGCCGCCCACCACCCAGCGCACAGCGCTCCAGTCGGTGATGCGCAAGTGCAGCGGCGTGCCGACTCCGGACACGTCCTGCACGGTGAACCCGCCGGCCTGAACGAACAGATAGAGGGCCTGCAAGTCCTCCCGCACCCGGGAGACCTGCACGGGCGTGGACTCCTCGCGCCATTCCTTTTTGCGGAGGTCCGTGCTCGTCGGGCTCAAGACCGCATAGAATCCCTCGCGGACGATGACGGCTTCGTCCGTGTGGGTGTTTCGTACCCGCACCTCGCCCCGCCGCATCTGTACGCGGGTCTTCTCTTCCGTGACGCTGAGCGTGAACTCCGTGCCGAGCACCATGACTTCGGCGTGCCGCGACGCCAGCGTGACTTGCCTTCCCCCGCCCGGGTCAATGGCGGCCCGGACCAGCCCGCGTTCAACAAACGCATAGTGATTCCATCCGCCCGGCCCAGCCGCCGGCCCGGCTGGGCCGGCGCCGACGACAACGGCGGCGGCGGGATGCAGTTCCAGCAGCGTGCTGTTGTCCAGCAACGCCGTGACGCCGTCGCCCGACTCCGTCGCGATGAGCGTGTCGCCCGCAAACAGAGGCTCGCCCCGCCGTACCGCACGCCGGCCCGCCCCGGCGGCTTGCACATAGGCTTCCCCGCGCACCGCCGTGACAACTCCGATCGCTACGGGTGCGCCCGCGGCTTGACGCGGCCCGTCGGCGACAGGCCGCAGATGACGCAGGTGTTCGTGGATCAGAAAGCCGAGCGCAACCAGCAGGGCGGCTGCGGCTGCCGTGATACCCCGGTTCCAGTTGACCGAAGGCCGTTGCGGAGGTTGCGATGGAATCGACACGGGCATGTGCCGGTGCGCCCTGTGAGGATGCGCCGCGTCGTGGGGCAGTGCCGCCCGTTCCGATTCGCCCCGGAAAAAGTCGTCGAGGTAGCTCTGGCACTTGGTGATCCGCACGAAAGCACGTGCGACACCCTCCTCAACCGCGAGAAGCCGATCCAGTTCGGAAACCTCCGAATCCGTGGCCAGTCCGTCCACGTACTTTTCGATCAGCTCCCGAGCATAGTCCAGATCAGCCATCTAGACACTCCCCGGGCCCGTGGCCAGTTGCCGTTCTATGCATTTCTGCAGACGCTCCCGCAGCCGCGACAAAGCCTTGTGCACCGCGTCCAGTGTGCTTTGCACGCGACCCGCAATCTCCCGCAGCCGCAGCCGCTCTTCGTAACGCAGCGCCAGAAGCCGGCGCGCCTTCTCCGGCAGCCTCTGCATGCACGTTCGCAGCGCTTCCTGCTCGGCCGGCGGATCCAGCCGCTCCGCGTCGTACGCTTCGCTTATCGCCTCGATTGCCTCCGGCGAAAGCACCACCGAACGCCCGCTCTGTTTCGCCACGCTCTGCATGATCTTCCGAACCGCAATGCCGCGCGCCCAGGCCCCGAACGGGCGGGCGGCATCGTACTCCTCGAACTTGCGCCACAGGACCAGCGCCACTTCCTGAACCACATCCTCCGCCGCGTAGTGATCCCGGACCAACGAACAGATGAACGCTTTGATGTGTGCCTGGTGCTTCAGGAAAAGCGTGAGAAATTCTTCCTGATTCGTCATGACGCCGCCTTCCACTACCTTATTCGGCATGCGGCCCCGAAATTGGACACCCAAAATCGAAAAAAACCACCCGCCTGTCCTTCCACCCCGGAAACCACAACATACAGTATGGAAGACCGGGCGTAAAGGGCTCGGGTGTGCCCCTAATCCGAAAATAGGCGTGAGCGGAGGCAGATTCACCACGGAGGCACTGAGCCACGGAGGAGATGCAGAACGAGGTTGCGGGAATTTGGCGCATTTGCCAATGACAGTTTTCCGCAGGCTCAGGAATTGCACAAGGCAAATGCCCCAGATTCCCGCAACGTTTGTAGACGAGGAGGTATCGGAGCGGTCGATGATTCGGTCTCCTCCGGCTCCTCCCTTGCCTCCGTGTCGAATCCCCTCTGGCTCGCCGTAGCTTCCGAGCGAAGGCGGCTGCGTGGCTCAGTGCCTCCGTGGTGAATCTGCGGCGTCTGGACCAACCGGTGAGTCATCCACTGTGGAAGACCGTTTTCATTTTGCATCCGGCCCCGGTATCCGGCAGGGGGCTTTTCGCTATTCCAGCCAGACTCGGGCCCGGTAGTAGGTGGTGCCGGCGGGTGCGCCGTTAGTGTAGCTCACGGTCTGGCCGGTCCCCTCAATCTGCGCGCAGCCGGCCAGATCCAGCCAGGCGCCGCTTCCGTTGAGGTCGACGCGCTCCTCCAGCGTGTAGAAACGGGTGAGTCCGGCATAGCCGGTGCCCGACGCCTGAACCGTGTCGAAGGACACAACGAGCTGGGCGGCCAGGCATTCGACGCGCACCGCGAAGTGCTTTGCCGCGTCGTCGGGATCCGTGCCGGCAATATACTCCTCGACGTTGGAGAAGCCGTCCCCGTCCTTGTCGTCTTCCGGGTCGTATCCCGTGCCGCCCAGTTCCGCCGTCTCCCAGTCGTCCGGGATGGTGTCCTGATCGCTGTCCTCGGCAGCAGAGAAGGGGCTGTCCTCAACGACCGACAACTCCGCGTCGAACAGCAGATCCCCGCTCGACAGATCCCGGTTGAACATCTGCACCGCGAGCACATTGGTGAGGAGCAGGTCCGGCAGATCGTCACCCGTCAAAGCCGTCGACCATGTGGCATTCGTGTTCTCCGTCGCCAGTGCATCGAACGGCACGAATTCGCCGGGCGCGCCTTCCACGCAGACGCGGGCAATCTCTTCCCCGTTCAGCCAGGCCAGGAACCCGTCGTCGTGGTCGATTTCGATGTTGAGCTGCCGCACGGCGGCTCCGTTGGCGAGCGTGAACGATCGGCGCAGAAAGACGGACGAGTAGCTGTCCTCCATATCGCTCAGCGTCGTGCCGTAGGACAATCCGCCGTAGCCGATGGGGGCGTTTCCGCTGGCCCACCCGGAATCGTCGAAGCCGGTGTTTCGCCACGCGGAGCCCGGTGTGGACGCCTCCGCGGTCCCCTTCCGGTACCGCCACACGGCGCCTTTGGCCACCTTGATGGCGCCCTCCGTGCCGGAGCCCGCCTGCGCGCTCAGCATGAAGGCGTTGGCGTATCGGTTGACCCCGCTGACCGTCACCGTCATGTCGCCGTCGGCGCCGGGCTTCACATGCGTGAATTTCGCCACGTAGCCGTTGTCCGTGTTCCAGCCCGTGCAATAGCGTGTCGTGTCGTCGGCCTGGCCGCCGGTGCTGAGCACCTGCGCGCCGGACGAACTCGCGTTGTCGAACCCCGCCACATCCGATATCACGAAGTCGCTGATTCGATCCGTGTAGGTCGCATTGTGACGATTGCCGAAGATGACGATCGTGTAGTCCCAGGCCGGCTCGAGGCCCGTGAAGGCAATCGTGATGTCATCGTTGGCCGCGTTACCCACGCAGTCGACCTTTCCGTTGAACACACTGTAGCCGTCGGTGCCGGCGGCGGGATTCGCGCCCTGTGTCGGGAAGCTGCTGCCCCAGGCGGCAGCCGTGGTGACCGAGACTTGCACGCCCAGATTCGTGCCCGTCGCGTAGTCGACAAGCGGCCCGCTGGTGGTCAGGCCGTTGATCTCCCACCCGGTGTACCGCGTAATGTTGTTCGCGAGCTGGCCGCCGGCCCACAACAGGTCGTTGTACGCCGTGAACAGCACCGGCACGGTCGGCTCGGGGCGGGCGGCCTTCAGCATCAATGCGTTGAGGTAGAACCGCGTGGCGCTGTCGCTCAAGGTGACGCTGAACGCGCCGTCGGCGCCGGGGTCGATGTTCGTGTAGCGGGCGACGTAACCGTTCTGCGTGTTCCACCCATTGCAGATGACGGTCGCCGCGTCGGCCGGTCCCGCGCCCGAAGTGCTTTCGTTGCTGAACCCGTCTACGCCGGAGATCGTGTATGTGGTCAGGCGATCGGTGTAGGTCGAAACACCCCGGTTGCCGAACAACACCAATTCGTATCGCAGCTCGGGATCGAGATAGTCGACCTGCAGCGTGAGGTCGGTCCCGTAGCTGACGAGCCCGGCGCAATCCACCTTGCCGTTGAACACGCCGTATGCGTCGGTGCCCGAAGCGGGCGGGACTCCCTGCTCCGGATAGGGGCCGCCGCCGCCGTCGTTGATCGTCAGCCGCACGGGTGTCGTCTGGCCGTTGTTGTAATCGACCAGGAAGCCGGTCTGCCCGCGGGTGAGCAGCGTGATGTTCGCCGCGGTCTGGCCGTTGGACCAGCACAGGTCGTTGTAGGCCTCGAACAACCGGTCGTTGTCCGCAATCGTGTAGGTGTGCGTCGTGCGCGAACCGAGCGCCGCATTCGACGGGCTGCTCAGTGTGACGACGATCGTTTCAGCCGATTCCTCCGCGCCGTCGTCGACGATCGTGACGGAGATCGTCTTGGCCGTCTGGCCGGGGCTGAAATTGAGCGTGCCGCCGGCCAGTGTGTAGTCCGTCCCGCCGCCCGTGGCCGAGCCGCCGGTCGCCGCGTAGTTCACGCTCACCGCCAGCGGGGACGAGCCGCTGAGGGTCACGCTGAGCGTCGCGGGCGAAACGGCTTCGCCGCCGCTTGAGGCGGATGCGGCGAACTGGACGTATACCGCCGGCGTCGTGGCGTTGCCGACGTTCGAGTAGCCGGAGTCGCCCATCGCGTTGGCGGCGCGCACGCGGTAATAGCAGGCCGTCGCGGGCGTCAACCCGGAGTCGCTGTACGTCGTGATGTCCGCGCCCGTCGTGCCGATCTGCGCCCAGCCCGAGCTGCCGTTGGGGCTGCGTTCGATCTTGAAGCCCGTTTCGTTGCCGCTGTTGTCGGTCCAGCGCAGATCGATGCGCGTCGTGGACTGGGCCGTGGCAACCAGACTGCTCGGCGCCGCGGGTGGCCCCTCCTGCGTCGTCGCCGCCGCGACGTTCGAGTACGGCGAGTTGCCGTCGCCATTGTAGGCTTTCACCATGTAATAGTACAGGGTCCCGGCCGCCAGGCCGGAGTCGCTGTACGTCGAGATGTTGGCGCCCAGCGTCGCAACCCGCTCCCACACCTGCGTTCCGCTCTGGCGGCGGTCCAACTTGAAGCCCGTCTCGTTGTTGCTCGCGTCGGTCCACGTCAGGTTGATCCGCGTCGTCGAGGCGGCGCTGGCGGCCAGGTTGGCCGGCGCGGCCGGCGGGTTCCCGACCGTGGCGGTGTGTTTGAGTTCGATGTCCATGAACAGGTCGCTGCTGGAACCGCCGGACTGGTGAACCTCGACGGCCAGGACGTTGAGTCCCTTCACAAGCTTCGACTTGTCCGAGGTGATGTCGAACGTCTCGAAACCCGCCGGCTCATGACTGGTGGCGGTCGTGCCGTAACTGATCGTCCCCGTCGGCAGTGAGGCGCGCTCGACTTCCTGCCCGTTCAGGTACGCCACGAATCCGTCGTCGTACCGGGCGTAGAGCGTGAGATCCGTCACGTTGTCCGGGTCGGCTGCCAGTGTGAACATCCTGCGGAAGTAGGTGGTGATGTGCTTCGCGTTCGGGTCTTCGCCGTAGTCGACCGTCGTGTCGATTTCCTCGTGGGCGTAGCCCAGCGGCGCATTGCCGTCGTCCCAGGCGCTGTCGTCGTAGGACGCCGCTCGCCAGGCCGTGCCGAGGTCCTCGCCGCGGTCGTGATAGCGCCACCCGGCGGTCTTCGGGACGAGCACGCCCGAGTTCGCCGCGCCCGGCGTGCCGCCGTTCGCGTGGCTCGCCGCCCAGTTGGCCGGGTCGTTGCCGTAGGCCGCGGGATCCTGGCGCTCCAGCGACGGGCCGTCCCCGTCCGCGATTTCGGGCCATGGCGAGTTGTCGTTGTACTGCACGCGATCGACCAGGATCCACGGGATTCCTTCCGGGTCCGGGGTGTCGGGGCGCCAGAGCTTCACGCTTTCCCCGGCATTGCTCAGCCGGCCGGCGTACGGCCCGAAGACCTGCACGCCGCTCGGCACGCCGGGATACTGCGCCCGGAACGCCGCTTCGTTGGTCGGCACGACCAGTGCGTATTCCCGCGCACCGATGCTCTTGCCCTGCGCGAAGACATAATCCACCCCGCCCGCCAGCTTCCACGTGTTGGCCGGGTTCGCCAGGTCGTAGAGCGGCACGTCGGCGTCGCCCGGATTGTACAGCTCGACGAACTCCAGGCCGCCCGCGGCGGCCGAGTGATACATGAGCTCGTTGATCACGACCGGGCCGACGGCCGGATAGGCGTTCGCCCCGCCCAGCGTCGTGGCGGGCGAACCCTGCGCGACGAAATCCGTCTCGCCGTCGGTCCTCATGTGGCGGCCGAAGGCCACCCCGTTCGCCCCGCCGCCGAACCGGACTTCCTCCAGATAGAGCATGTTCCCGCTGGCGTCCCACCGCGTCAGGTAGATCTCGTCCCCATGCGAGTCGAGCAGGAAGCAGCTCGGATCGCCGGGTGTGTGATTGAAATCGTCTTCGTCGTAGACCTTGTACCCGCCGGCCGCGAGCACGGTGCCGGTCGGAATCCGGAATTTCTTATAGTCCGTCAGCGTGTCGCTCAGGTACCACCCGCCGATGTCGACCGAGGTCTGGCCCGCATTGTACAGCTCGAGGGCGTCCTTCTGCGGCAGATCCGTGTGCGTGAGCGCTTCGTTGATCACCACGCGGTACGGCTCGCCGTCTTCGTAGCCGGGCGAGCCGCCGATCAGGTTGCTCGCCCGCCACAGGGCCGGGTCGTCCTGATCGCCCGTCCCGTCAAAGACCAGCGAATAGCCCTCTCCGTCCGCTTCCTCCGGCCAGGGGTCCTTGTCGTTGTACCGCACCGCCGTCACGGTGCGGCCCTCACAGTCCAGAAGCGCCACCTTCTCCCCGCCGTTGTCCAGCCGGCCGCGGTAGACCCCGAAGTGGGCAACCGACGTCTTCACGTTCGGGTAGCGGGCCGTGAAGGTCGCTTCGTCGGCGACCAGTACGGCCATCGCGCCGCTGCCCAGTTCGGTGCCGGGCGGAAAGGCGTACTTCAGGCCCTTGAGCTGCATGTCCGACAGCCCGCGCGTCGAACTGCCGGTGTTCCGGATCTCGACGAACTCGAATTCCGCCCCGCCGAGCGGGTTGTACATGATCTCCGTAATTCGAATGTTGCTGTAATGCGCCGTGAAATTGTAGGTCGCCTCGTGGACCGCGCTCCAGGTGTTATTGTTCTTCCAGACGCGCGCCTTCACGTGCGTCGTGCGCGAAAGCGTCACCGGCCCCGTATACCGACTCGCGCCCGACAACCGGCTCCCGCGCGGCACGCGCGGATCGGATCCGTCCACCGTGTAGTAAATGGTGGTGGCCGCGTTCGGGTTCGACATCGTCAGCCGGAACCCGCTGGCAATCGCCCCCCCGTGCTGCAAGAATGCCGGCGGATTGATGCCCGGGTAACAGCCCTTACTCTGCGCCGCCGCCACCATCTGGGCCACGTTGCCCGTCATCTGGTTCAGCACGTGATCGCGTGCCGAGTACCAGTACCCGTCGCGGTGGAACAGGTTCACCGGGCCTTCAGCCACGTGACTGAAGTTCGTCCACATCTGCGGCGTCTTCTCGTCGCCCCAGCGCGCGTATTCCGCGTTGACCGGCTGCTCGACATAGCTGCACAGGCTGTTCCAGCGCGCCTTCGCGTTCGCCTCCGTCAATACGCCGTCGTTGAAGCCGTGCTTGTACAGCCGGTCGGCGAACAGCAATCGGAAATCAGGCTGGTTGTCCGCCGATTGCCACAGCTTCGAGGTCGTGTCCGTCTGCGACAGCAGTGCGGGATGAATCCAAGCGCCGTCGTTCGAACGGCGGGTCGTGGTCCAGACGTTCAACGTCCCGTTCCATTGATACGAGTACCACCACGAACTCTCGGCGTCCCAGGCGAAGTACATCGCCGGCTCCGGCGGATTGTTCCGGTTGCCGGCATACCAGTTGTTCCTGGGCCAGTCACCCAGCCCGGTGTAGGACGCCAGCAGGATGTAGTCGCAGAACTGCTTCACGTTCAGATACTCCATCAGCAGTTCGTAATTCGCCCACACGGTCATGTCCTTCGGCACGACCGTGTTGTGGAGGTAGTCCCACCGGTCGTCCGCGCCGGCGGTCTCCGTGACGTCGCCGCCGTGGTTGATCGCGAACCAATCCTCCTTCTCGCCCCCGAAATAGGAGCTGGTGAAGGATTCGTCCGGCCGCTCCGCGGGGTTGTACAGGCCCCAGTACTGCCCGTTGATGTACAGATGCGCGAACATTCCGTGCGAGCCCACCCCCGACATCAAGGCCTGGGTTGAACGCAGCCACTCGTCACGCGTGTACGTCGTGTGCCGCTGGTCCTCCTGCATGAACCCGCAGATGTTGCGGTTGCAGCCGGAGCGCAAAATGATCTGGTCGAACGAGTCCACGGCGGTGTCGGCGCCGATCACCGCCGTCTCGAAGATCGGATACCGCAGCTTCGTCGGCCCGTAGGGCCGCTTGAACACCGCCTTCAGCGCGCGCTTCGGGAAGTAGTGGCTGTGCGGCCGCACCGCGCAGTCGATCTGAAACCCCTCATGCTCGCCGTTTGGATAAATGAGCTCCAGCGACATCGGCTTCTCCGGCTTCACCTGGCCCGAGGCGCTGTCCGGATAGATCGTGCCGAACATGTCGCTGTGCTTGATCGCGATGGACAGGGTCGGAATCGCTTTCAGATCGTTCTTGATCGTCCCGTTGTAGGGCGAGCGGTTCACGACGTTGGAGTCCATCTCGCTCTGTGTAATCACGTCGTTGACGAAAATATAGGTCTGCGTGTCCACGTCTGTCGATTCGTACCCGCCTTTGCACGCCATGGCGCGAAGGCAGGTGGTCTTGCCGATCGAGATCGGACCGGTGTAGACGGTTCCGTAGGTCGGCGACGGCTCCGTGCCGTTCGTCGTGTAGCGAATCGTCGCCCCCGCGGTTGCCGTGGCGATCGTCAGGGCGAAGGCCGAGTCGAAAAATCCGCGGTCCGTGCTGAACGTCGTGTCCCGCACCCGCGAGAAGGAGACCAGTTCGATGTCGATCTTCGCGTCACTGCTGCCCACACTTTCGTTGAAGAGCTGCACCGCAATCACATTTTCCCCGACTTCCAGGTAGTCTTCCGGGTCTTCTCCGATTTCGTGCTCCTCGAAAATGCCGGACTCATGGCTGTCCGAGGCCAGGGAGTTGTACAAAGGCTCCGCATCCGGCTCGTCCTGGTCCAGTACCCGTTCGCCGTTGATCCAGACGATGAACCCGTCGTCGTAGTCCACATTCACCCGTAAGCGCATGTCCACGTCCATGCCCGTCACCGTGAACGTCTTGCGCAGATACACCGTGGAGTAGCTCCCGTTCATGTCGCTCAGCGTCGTGGTCACGGTTTCCCCGTAACCCAGCGGAAGCACACCCTTCGGCCACGTCGAATCGTCGAAATCCACCTCGCGCCACGCACTGCGCGGGTCAGAGGCTTCCTGTGTGCCCTTGCGGTAACGCCATGTCGTCGATCGTGCCACTAGCGTCGCCCCTCGCGCTCCCTGGGGGGCCAGAACCCCAAGCAGGACCAGAGACAAAACCGCCGGCCAAAGCCTCCGCTTGATTCGTCGTTCCATTGCAGCGCTCCTTCTTATGCTCGGCTTAATCCCTCGGTAGAGTTCACAGCAATAATCGGACCAAGTGCCTCCCCGAACCATTCTCCCTCGGCATACCGCAACATATAGTATTCAAATCAGTATCAGGCAAATGCGGCGGGTGGTTTTCGCGAGAATGAGAACTCGTTTTTGAGAATGTGAGAAAATGGAGGGCGAAGGTGTCGGGTGGAGCAGCTTGGCGTGCGACTGCACCCGTGCGTTCGGTTCTTCTCAAACACTCGTATTCCGGTTGCCCCATGGTCTGCCCCTGTAGGTGGTTTGGCTTAACACCCGCATTTCCTGGCGGTCTAACCTGATCTATTCATGAGCCATCTGCTGCGGTCCGAAGCGTTTGAGTGCGCCGTTCGAAGAGCGCCCGGGTTTCCTGTTCGGATAGCGCGCGGGCGTAGACGGCGACGAGGTAATACTCGCCCAACCAGGTCCGATCGCGCGTGAATTCGTCGGCCAGTGTCAGGCGCATGTCCCGTTCCCAGACCGAGAGGTCTCCGCCGATCACGAAGACGCCTTCACGAATCGGCGAGTCCTGAGTCGGCCGCGTGTCGGTGAGGCCGAGGCTGACGTCGCGCCCGTTGATGAGACAGCGAACGCGCCCGGCCCGGTCGCGCGTGTGGACGATGTGCAGTGCCGATACCGTCACCGATCCACGGTGAGTCGCCAGCGCAGGGCAGGCACTCGGGATCGTCTCGGTCGTGCGCACGCGGCCGTGCAGGTAGTCTTGCCATTGCCCGAGCATGAAATTGGCATGCCCCGTATCCCGCGACAGCGCCATGATACGCGCCGGCCCGACAGCCGTCAGGTCCGCGGGCCGCACCCAAGCCTCCAGCGTCAGTTCCCCGCTGGCCATGCAGGCGGCCGCGATTTTTGTTCCCGGTTCATCAGACGCCATAATCGTCGGCCGGCGCACGATCAACCCGCCGCCCGGGATCCATTGGACAGCGTCAGGATCCTCCACCGTGAGATTCAGGGGCATCCCGACCCCGCTCACGTCGTGAACGATGCGCCCTCTGCCTTCCTCGAACGTATAGAGCGCCACGAGCGCTGCGTCCCTGTGCGCCGGCGGTGCCGGCCCGGGACTGGCCCTGACCGTTGTCCGCACACCGATCTCCGCACGGTAGCCGGCCTGCAGACTGAGCGTCTCGCGAGTCGCCATGTTCAACACCTGGACCCGGCCCGCTTCCACGCCCACGACGGTGGTCTGGGGCAGAACGTTCAGTGTGAAACGCGTCCCGACCACGCGGACTTCCGCGTGAGGCGTCGCGAACACGGATTGACGCGGCAGCCGCTTCGTCACGTTGACGGTCGCGGCGCCCGCGGCGAGCAGCAGCAGTTGTTGCGGGCGGTCGGCGGGGTTTCCGTCGAGGGAGGTGGTCCCTACGGTCAGCCGCGTCCGGGGGCCGATCACGAGTTGGATGCCATGGCCCGCGTACGCCGCGACCGTGCTGCCGTCCGTGCCGGTCAGGATCGTCTCGCCGGGCAGCACATCGCAACCCTCGCTGGCGGCGGATTGCCCCGAACGGGTTAGCAGCGAGGCCGCGCCTTGCACGTGCTCGATCCGAATCACGGGCCCGGGCGGACGAATCCGAAGCTGGCGCCACTGCCGGCTGATCAGAACCGCCAGCCCGATCAGCACAGCCGCGGCGGCCGCCGTTACGCCCCACCCGCGCGGGGCCGTCCCGCGGTAGCGGCGATCCGCCACGGCGAGCCGCGCCGTCTTCACTCGCAACGGACGAGCCCGGTCCGGCCGCTTGGCCCGGGTTGCCGACGCCGGCAGGCTCATCCGCACCTTGGCCACGAAATCCGATTTCTCACCGTCCGTGCGCAGGCCGGCCTGTACCTGCGCCACCATGTGCTCGGGCACGCCCTCCGAGTGTTTCCGCAGCAGCACCGCCATGCACACTTCTTCACGCATGCGCTCTCGCAACGGCGCCGACGCGTCCAGCGCGTCGGCCAGTTCCCGGGCGTCCCCCTCGGCAATCGTGCCTTCCAGGTAGCTCTCCACAAGGTGCTGGAATCGCTCCTCTTTCATGCCTCTGAGCCTTGCAGTTGCTGCCGGATACATTCCCGCAGCATGCCCCGTACGCGAAACAGGTTGGTGGTCACCCACTCCAGCGAGCGGCCGAATTTCTCGGCTATCTGCTTCGTCGCCAGCTTCTGCCGGTAACGGCAGTTGACCAGATCCCTGTAGTTCGCCTGCAACTGCTGCAGGCACCGGTCCAGCGCCTGGAAGGTGTCCACTCGGGCCGCCTCCTGCCGCTCCTGCACCGGCGCCTCCAACAGCCGCGCCGCAATGTATTCCCGATACCGGCTCCGGTTCGCCTGTTCCCGGCTCCGGCGCTTCAACTCGGCCATCACCATGTAACGGCAGATCGTGCGCAGCCAGGCTCCGAAATCCTTGTCCGGCTCGTACTGCGCGAGCTGCTCATAGACCCTGATGAACGTCTGCTGCACCACTTCGTCCACCACATCGGCATCCGGCACCCGGAAAGCCGCAAACGCCACCAGCATGCCGTAATACTCCCGCACAATCCCCGAAAACGCGGCCTTGTCCCCGGCCAGAACCCGTTGGATTGTCTCTGTAAGCGCGCTCACGCCCCACCCCCCGCTGCCCATAGTAAGCACCCATTCGGCGGATATTACAGAGAAAATAACCCTCTCCCCCCGAAATCTTCCCCCAAAAAGAAGAACGCACCTCGCCACGTTATCCCATCAATATCGTCGCAAAAGGAATTTCCGATGGCAGCGCCCTCCGATAGAATAGTGCCTGTCGGCCCGGGGGCGCGGCCTTGGCGGCCTTGGGGACAGGCACAAAGCGAGACGCTGGGGACAGGACGCTGGGGACGGGCACAGAGCATGTCCGTGTTCGTCCGTGCGGGTCCGTGTTTGTCCGTGTGCGCCGTGCGGCCGCCACGGCCAGCAAGGGACAGGCATTGCGGCGGGCCGTATGGAGGGCGAGCGTCCTCGCGAGCCGCGGGCGCCCAAGCGGCCAAGGCACCAAGCCAAGAGACAGACACCACTGCAGCCAAGAGAGGAACACGCACCATGCTGAAAGCGGAGAATCGTCAATCGCTGAGCCATACGCGTGCCCGGTAGACTCGCATCTCGCCCGCTGCGCCGCCGGCCGGCTCGTACGAGACCGTCTGGCCCGTCCCGACGATGTCTTCGTAACCCGCCACGACGTTCCAGACCGCGCCGTCCATGCCGGTGCCTTGTTCCAACGCGTAGTGCCGGCTCAGCCCCTCGTAACCCGGCCCGGTCGCCGCAACCGTCACGAACGACACCATGACTCGCCCGCCTACGAGTTGGGCATCAACCCCGAACCATTCGCCATCCGCCGTGGGGCTCGTCCCCGCGATGTACTCCTCGAGATTCGAGACGCCGTCGCCGTCGGGATCGGACGTGTCGGACGTATCGGCCGGATCAGACAGACCCGAGAGTTGATCCGTTTCCCATGTGTCCGGCAACGCATCTTGGTCCGCGTCTTCGGAGACGGACAACGAATAACGAATAACGGATAACGACAGATCGAACATCGCGTCGCCGCTGTAGAGCGAGTTGTTGAACCAGTGCACGGCCACCACGTTTTCCGTCTGGAGGGCCGGCAGGATGGCGTCCTTGAAGGTGGCGCTCCACGTGGCCGTGCTTCCGGCGACGTAGCCGGTACAGATCTCGTCGTGCGTCACGAAGGTCCCGGGATCGCCCTGTACATTCACGCGCGCCAGCTCCTGGCCGTTGACCCAGAGAATGAATCCGTCGTCATAGTCCACAGCCAGGCTCAACTCGGCGATCTTCGCCGGATCCGCGAGCCGGACCGTCTTGCGCAGAAAGACCGAGGTGTACCGGCCGGACATCGCCAGCTTCGTCCCGTAGGCGAGCGGGCCGTAGCCGAACGGCGCGTGACCGGTCGACCAGCCGCTATCGTCGAAACGGGCCCCGCGCCACAGAGATGCCGGGCTCGACGCTTCGCTGGAACCCGGACGGTACTGCCAGGCCGCACCCTTCGCGACCAGTTCGATCGGCTCGGCGACGGGCGCCTTCGCCGTGATGCTGATCGGATCGCAATAGGGCCCGTACCCGCCGCCGTTCACCCCGCGGATCTTGTAGTAGTAGGTCGTGCCCGGCTCCAACCCGCGGTCGGTGTAGGTCGCGACGTTCGCCGCCGGGTAGACCGCATCGAACGCGTACCAGTACGTGCCGTCCAGACTCTTGCGCAGCATGTACTGCGTCTCGTTCGGCAGGTCCGACCACGTGAGCCGCACTTCCGTCGCTGAGACGGCCGAAGCCGCGAAACCTTCGGGCGGCGCCGGTACCGGCTCCGTCACGGTGATGGTGACGTCGATCGTAAGCGGCCCGTTCACCGCGCCGGAGCCGTTGTCCTCTACCGTGATGACGCGCGCGTAGGTGCCGGGCGCCAAGTCGGCGGTGGTGAATGCGACCGTGTGCATGCGCTTGTCGCCCGGCCCGGTCGACGCGCCCGTCGCGGGTGAAACGGCCAGCTTGCTGCTGGTTTCGATCAGCCGGTATTGCAGCGTCCCGGTGCCGCCGTTCCAAACCTGGATGACCGCATCGGGCGCGTCCTGGCCCTGCTCGCCGATCACCGCGATGGCCGTGCTGTTCAACGCGATGCGGGGACCCGCCGCCGTTGTGCCCGGCATGGAATAGGCTTGGCCGGCGTCGTCCAGAACCAGGACCCAGTCCCTATCGTCGCCCGACGCCCCGGGCGGGTCGAAGGTGCGCGTTCCGGCGGCGGCATACTGGGCGAACGGACTGGCGGTGACGCTGCCGTTGGCATCGTAGCACTTGCCGTCGCGCGGGCTGTACCACCAGGCGTTCGCGGTTGAGCCGGAGATCTTGGTCATGTCCACGGTGAACGTGTAGCCCTTCGTCGTGTACACGAATACGTAGCTCTTGTCCGATCCGCGTACGGCCATCCGGTAGGACCCGTCGGAGGTCGACCCGGCGCCGGATGCGAGCACAGCCGGATCGGGGATCCGGCCCAGGACAGGCCGCGACTCGCACAGCGCGCGCAGGTGCCGCATGCCGGCCCCGCCCGCCGCGCTCAGCGCCTGTTGCCAGCCCGAACGGTGCGGCCAGATGCTGCTATGTCCGTACGTGTGGCCGAGCGCGCCCGCGAACACGGCCCAATAGGCCTGATACCGCGCCACGTGCGGGGTGATCGTTGCGCCGTTGATGTCGGTCCCCCCCTCATAGGCCCCCTCGGCGTGCAGGGTCGGCTTGGTGGGCGTCTTGGCGTAGTCGCTGCTGACGTTCGAGGGGATGTTGGCCACATGCTTCCAGGTTTGAATCATGTTGAAATCCAGCCACGGATCACTCTGGAACCATCGGGACGAACGGGTCGAGGCGTGATAGGTCATCAGGGTCGTGCTGTAGTCCGCCGCACCGTCGTGCTGGTTGATCCCATTCACGCCGTCAGCAACCCCCTCCGCGACCGCACGGATCACGGGCCGATAGTCGAGCCCGTCGCTCTCCGCGTCGAAGTCCTGGCCCAGACTCCAGATCAGACGGGTCCGATTCCGGAAATGGCCGCCGAGGATTCGGCCATATGCGTACCCCTTCGCGGTGCTCGTGATGTACCATGGCGAATCCGAGCGGATCACCTCGCCGATGCCCAGGCAGATGTAGAGGCCGTGCGAGTCGGCCTCGTCGATCACCGAATCCACATGGCTGAGGTACTGCGGGTTCGGCTGCGTCGCGTCGCCGTTCAGGAAGATCGCGTGGCCCGCCGCGTCCTTGGTCATCCAGCCGGCGCTGAAGAAGGTCTGAATGGCGTTGAATTTCCGCTGCGCGCGGTCGGCCAGGTAGACGGTCGCTTCGCTTCGGGTGTAGCGCCCGAACAGCGACCAGCCCGTGTCGCCCATCCAACAGAAAGGCTCGCCTGTCTGACTGTCCACCAGGAACCGCTTGTTGTCGCTCACGCGCAGGCCGGGCTGCACGGCTGCGACGGTTCCGCTCGCGAGACTTGCGCCGAGGATCAGCATGAGGGAAACGGCCTGCTTTCGCCGAGTCGTCGCGCTTTGTCCGCGTGCGCGTCTGCTCAAGGTCGGGATTCTCATCACGGAGCTCCTCCTCACAAGTTTTCCAGCCATACCCGCGCGCGATAGATCTTCGCCTCGCCGGCGCCGCCCCCGCTTGGCGGGTACGAGACGGTCTGACCCGTTCCGACAATGTCTTCGTAACCCGGCACGACGCCCCACGTCGCGCCCGCTGTGCTCATGCCCTCTTCCAGCGCGTAGTGCCGGCTAACCCCTTCGTAGCCGGGCCCGCTCGCCGCCACGGTGACGAACGAGACCACGACGCGACCGCCCACGAGTTGGGCATCGACCCCAAACCATTGGCTATCGGTCGTGGGACTCGTGCCCGCGATGTACTCCTCGAGATTCGAGACGCCGTCGCCGTCGGGATCGGCGGAGTCGGACGTGTCGGACGGGTCGGACAAGTCGGACAGATGGGCGTCTTCCCAAACATCAGGCAACGCATCCTGGTCCGCATCCTCCGAGATGGATAACGAATAACGAATAACGGATAACGACAGATCGAACATCGCATCGCCGCTGTAGAGCGAGTTGTTGAACACCTGCACCGCCACCACGTTTTCCGCCTGGAGGGCCGGCAGGATGGCGTCCTTGAAGGTGGCGCTCCACGCGGCCGTGCTTCCGGCGACGTAGCCGGTGCAGGTCGCGTCGTGCGCCACGAACGTGCCCGGCGCGCCCTGCACGTTCACCCGCGCCAGTTCCTGGCCGTTGATCCAGAGGATGAATCCGTCGTCATAGTCCACGTTCAGGCTCAGCTCGACGATTTTGGCCGGGTCCGCCATTTGGACCGTCTTGCGCAGGAAGAGCGAGGTGTACCGGCCGGACATCGCCAGCTTCGTGCCGTAGGCGAGCGGCCCGCAGCCGATGGGCGCGGCGCCGCTCGACCAGCCGGAATCGTCGAAGCGGATGCCGCGCCATGCCGTGGCCGGCGCGGACGCCTCCGTGCTGCCGGGTCGGTATTTCCATGCAGCGCCCTTTGCGATTTCCTCGGTCGGTTCAGGCGCCGGCGCATTCACCGTGATCTGCACCGCGATCGTGACCGGGCCGTTCGCCGCGCCGGATCCGTTGTCCTGCACCGTCAGGCTCCGGTCGTACACTCCCGGCGCCAGGCCGGAGGCGGTGAAGGCGATGGTGTGCGTCTTCTTATCGCCGGCACCGGTCGAGGAGCCGGTCGTGGGCGAGACGGAGAACTTGCTCGAGCCTTCCTCGACCTTGTACAGCAGCGTGCCGCCGCCGCTGTTCCAGACCTGGAACGTCTTGCTCGGCGCGTTCTGGCCTTGCTCGCAACTGACGGCGATACTCGTCGTGCCGAGCGCGATTTCCGGCTTGGGCGTGGCGGCCGTGACGGTGAACTTGGCGTCGGCCAGCGCGCTCCACGTCGCGGCGTTCTTCAAGCGCGTCTTCACCGTCGTGGTGTTGTTGAGCGTCAGGACGACACTCGATGTCTGGGCCGAGGACCCGGACCGCACCCCGCCGCCGTCGACGCGTGGGTCCTGGCCGTCGGTGCGGTAGAAAATCGTGCCAGTCCCGCTCTTGCTGATCGTGAGCTTGAAGCCGGCGGCCACCGTGCCGCCGTGCCGGCTGTAGAGCGGGGGATTCAGGGACGGGTAGTATCCGTATGAGCGCGCCGCCGCAACGAGCCGGTCCGAGTTGCCGCTCATGTGACCCCGCACCTCGTTGACCCTGGCGAGCCAGTGGCTGCGCGTGAACTTGGCGGGCAGTGTCAGCCCCGCATCCGCAAGCTGCCAGTTGGGCGTCGAATGCCGGTGGAAGGTACCCCACCGGGCGGCCTCGCCCACAATCGCACGGTCGATCTGGGCGTTGATCGCGTTCCAGCGCGCCAGACTCTTGGATTCCGTCAACTGTCCTTCGTTGTAGCCGTGGCGGTAGATACGGTCGGCAAACAGCATCTTGAAATCCGCGTTTTTCACGATCTCCACCCACAGCTTGCCCATCTGCGGCCAGGTCGCGCGCAGGAACGGATGGATCCAGGCCCCCTCGTTCGAACGCGGTTTGGGCTGTTCCACGGTGCCTTCACGCGTGTAGAGCCAACTGTCCTCCAGGTCCCACGCGAAATAGCGGGCCGGTTCCGGCGTCGGCGCGTTGCGATACCCCGCGAACCAGTTGTTGTGCGGCCAATCGCCGCTGCCCGCGTACGAATGCAGCACAATAGTGTCGGCGAAATTCGTGACGTTCAGGTATTGCTTGACCTGGTTGTACGTCGACGCGTCCGACAGGCCGCCGTTCTTGGCCAGCGTGCTGTGCAGGTAGCACCAGCGCGAATGATCGCCGCTGACCAGGCGATGCTTGTACACCGCCGTGTCGTCCGCATGGTGCAACGCCGTCCAATTCTCTTTCGTCCCGCCGTCGTACGCCTTCGCGAACCACGCGTCGGGCCGCTCCGTCAGGTTATAGAGGCCCCAGTACAACCCGTTGAGGTACAGATGCACGTAGGTGCCTCGCGCACCGTATCCGTTCATCTCGAGCTGCGACGCGCGTACCCACTGATCCCGCGTGTAGGTCGCATGGTACGTGCTCAGGCCCGCGTGCTGCCACGAGTCGTTGCCGCCCGCGCGCAGCACGAGGTGATCGAACGCCTGCACCGCGCTCCCCGCGCCGTGCACCGCCGATTCAAAGACCGGGTAGTACAATTTCTTCGGGCCGCGCTCCGCACGGAAGACCAGCTTGAAGAAGCGCTTGCCCTTGACGTGCGTGTGCGGCCGGATCCCGCAATTGATCTGGAACCCGGCGAACCCACTGAACGTCGTCTTGTTCGGATAGATCAACTCCGCCGAACAGGACTTCTCGTAAAGACTGTTCGATGCGCTGCGCCCGTCGCCGCTGTTGTAGACACCCACGCCCTTCGGCCCGAACAGGTCGTCCCTGTGCATCGCGATCGACATCGACGGAACCTGTTGCAGGTCGTCCTGAATCGTGGACGCGTACTGGCTCACCAGCCCCGCATCGAGCTCGTATTCCATGGGATTCATCTTGCCTTCGCTGTTCGGGCCCCACTGCGTGGGATAGCCGCTCGGGCGGGTCTGGATGAGGACCTTGGCCGGGAAGATGTAGGTCTGCGTGACGCTCATGGACGTCGTCATCCCGCTCTTGGCGGCCACGGCGCGCAGGCAGGTCGTGGTCGAGATGGGGACGGCGCCGCCGTACACCGTGCCCTTGGACGCCGTTGGCGCGCTGCCGTCGGTGGTGTAGCGGATGGTGGCGCCGGAGGTGGCGGTGCTGATCGCCACGCTGAACGACGAGCTGTAGAACCCATGCTTCTTGTTGAACGTTGGCGTCGCCACCGTGGCCGCGTCCGCCGCGATGGCGCCCATCGCCAACACGCCAACACGGAGAGCCGTCTGCGTTGTCTTGCCGAACATGATCTCTTCCTCCCGCTTGGCTTAACCGTTTGGCCGAAGCCGTTCCTTCTCTCACGACCGCAACACCGGTCGCTTGGGGCGTTCGGCGTTCAGTCTCGATTTGACCTCGTGAGCCCGTTCTTCCAGCCGCGCGCGGCTCTGCTCCGACTCCCTCTCCCCTCGGGGGAGAGGGTTGGGGTGAGGGGGCGTGCCCCGTACACGTCACCCATGACTCCTGACCGCATGCACCTACCTCCGCGTGGTCTCTATCCCTGGCTTGGGTCCCGCCAGGAAATTCTGCGCGGCCTCACTCGCCGAAAGCGCGCGGCTGTAGATCGCCACCAGATGCAATTCGCCCAGCCACGGGCGCGGCTCGCCGAAAGCCGCCATCAATTCGTTCGCCAGCGCCAGCCGTATCCGTCTGCCTCGTTGCCAGTTCGAGAAGTCGCCGCCGAACAGGTCGGTCTCGGTCCACGTACCCGGCGGCGGGTTCTCCTGCCAGATCCCGGTGCGCACGGGCTGGCCGTCCAGGTAGCAGGCGATCCTGCCCGTCTTGTCACGCGCGAACAGAACGTGCGACAGGCGCGGACAGACGCTGCCGGCCGGTGTGGCGGGGCTGCGGTCGGCGTTTTCGTCCGTCTGTGTCGTACGCAAGCGCAGCTTGTACCGCGTGCCCCACTGGGCGAGCGTGAAGTCGCGCGAGCCGATATGCTCCGAGATCGTCACGATTCGTGCGACGCCTTCGTAGTACGGCGGCAGCCGGGGCGTGATCCACGCCTCGACCGTGAGCGCGTGGCTCTGCATGCACGCGTCGATGATCTTCGCGGGCGGCAGCGCGTTCGTGATGATGGTCGGGGCATGAATCTGCAGCCCGCCGCCGGGCAGCCAGCGGACCGTATGCTCGGCATCACGGATCGTCAGGTTGATCGGCTTGCGGAAGCCGGACCGGTCGTGCACGATCTGGCCCGCGCCTTCGTCAAAGCTGTACAGCGCGACCAGCCCGGCCCGTACCCGCGGCGGCCGCGGGCCGTTCGGCTCAGACCCGGGGCGGCCCGCCGTGCCGATCGCATCGGCCACGATAGCCGACTGGCCGGCGATGAGCCTGACGGACCGGCCGTCGCGTTTGCAGGTTGCGCGGACGGCGCCCTTTTCCATGTCGACGCGTGTCGCGTTCGAAGCGACCGTCAGCGTGAAGCGCGTTCCCACTACCTCGATCCGCGCATGCGGCGTGTCGAAGATCAGAACTTTCTTCGCGCCGGGCGATACGCTCGCCCGCAGGATCCCGGCATCCAGTTCCACGCGATGAGAAGCTGGGGCGACAGGCTCGTCCTTCTCGAGTTGAAAGGTGGCCCTTGCCTCGCCGATGAACTCGAGTTGGGCGCCGCGCGTATGGCGAACCTTGGCCCAACTCGTCGCGCCTTTCACCAGAAGCGTCGCGCCGGCCGTGAGCGCGTGGTCGCGGCCTGCACGTATGTCGCCATGCGGCCCGGCCACAAACACGTCGCCTCCGCAGTCGGCCACTTCGCCGATGAGCGTCGGGCTCGGGCCGAGCGTCAGCTGGCGCAGCGCCGTATGGAGCAGGATGCCGACCCCGACCAGGGCCGCCGCGGCCATTCCCGTGATGCGCCAACCCCAACGTGCGCGGGGCGCGGCAAGACGCCGGCTGCGCGCGGCCGGTTTTGCCGCCTGTGTACCCGCTCTGCCGTTCGCGCGCTCTTCCGCCTCGAACCGATCGAGCACGCCCGCCGCAAACGCCGTGCTCTCTTCCTCGCGAGTCACGAGGCTCACGATTTCCGCCGCGAAGTCCGAGGCGTCATGCCGTTCCGCCTTCAGCACAATATCCACATCCGCATGGCGAACCAGCACGGCGCGCAGCTCCTCTTGCGCTTCCGCCGCCGCCACGACCTGCGCCTGTTCCTCGGCCGTGGCCGTGCCGTCCAGGCAGCCGTCCAGCAGGCTCTCAAAATCGTCGCGGTTCATGACTCGCGCTCCGCTCACCGCACCGCGCCCGCTATGGGGCCGTCCAAGCAGGCGCGCAACGCGTCCCGGATCCGAGACAGCGCCTTGCGCACGGCCGCGGCCTCACGCTTCAGTCTTTCGCTGATCTCGTTCGCGTTCAGCCCTTGGGCGTAACGTAAAGCCAGGATCTGCTGCTGCTTCTCAGGCAGACGCCTAATACAGTCCTGCAAGCGTTCCGACGGCGTGTCGGCCAGCGCCCGAACGGTGCGCTCATCCGCCAGCTGCCGCTCAACGTACTCGCGAAACAGGCCCTCGCGCGTCTGCTTGCGGCTCTGCGTCCGCCAGTAGTTTTTTACCCGATGCGCCGCTATGCCGCGCATCCAGGGCAGGAACGGCCGGTCCGCCGAATAGCGATGCAAACTGCGGTACGCCTGCAGCGCCACCTCCTGCGCGACATCGTTGATGTCCGCCTCCGGGATCCCCGAAACGTACAGATACGTCATCAAATACCGATGAAAACCGCGGATCAGCCGCTCCGCGGCGTCCGGATCGCCGATCGCCGCCTGCTCGGCCAATTCCCTCAATGCCGTGTCGTCAATAGCCATCCTGCCCGCCCTTTCCGTTCAGTGTTTCACCGCCAACCGCGCCAGTGTGACATCTTTCCTCCAAAACGCAATGCATACCCCCGGTTCCATACGACGATGGGGCAGGCTCCAGCGTGGGCGGAGACGGGCTGAGACGGGCTCGCGGGGACGGGCTGGAAAGCCTGTCCTACATTCGCACGTGCGATTCCACGTGGGACGGGCTTTCTCAGGGATGCGCCGGGATTGCGCACGGGCTCGGCATGCGCGCTACTCGGTCAGCCGGACTTTGACGCGATAGTACTCGTTAGTGGCGAGCGGCTCGCTGGATTCCTGGACGGTATTGGAGGCGGCGGGCTGTTCGGGGCCGCGGTTTGTCCATGTCACGCCGGCGGTGAGGCCGGTGGCGACTTCGATCTGATAGGTGCGGCCGGCGACGGCTTCCCACTGCAGGCGCACGGCGGTGCCGGTACGTGCCGCGTCGTCGAGGTCGAAGTAGGATCCCGGGTCGTTCAGGCCGGTACCGGCGATGAACTCGTCGGCGTCGGCCTGCGCGTCGCCGTCGGTGTTGGTCAGGGTGGGGTTCGCGCCGAGGACGAACTCGTTGCTGTTGGCGAGCCCGTCGGCGTCCGGGTCGCCGCCGCCGTCTTCGGCGAGGTTTCCGAAGTAGACCAGCTCGAGCAAGTCGCCGAGCGTATCGCCGTCGTTATCCGTTGCGGTATCGTTGGGGGCCAGGCTGACCCGGTTGGTGATGTTGCCGTTGGGGTCGTACTGGTAGCAGATGGCGGCGTTGGTGGTGCCGTCGGAATAGACGGCAGAAACCAGCCGGCCGGCTTCGTCGTAGGCGTAGGTGACGTTCTCCTGGGCGGCCAAGCCCAGGTGAGCGAAGGTCTGGGCGAAGATGAACACCGCCATGACGGCAAGCGTGCCGCCTGTTGTTCGTCGCGGAGCACTGCTCATTACGGGTTCCCCCATTCGTCAACGCGCCGCGAGGGCGGCGTGATGGTTTACCAGTTCGGGCCCATGCCGGGCTCGACTTCGGTCACGTTGCTGATCTTGACTCCCTCTCCCTCGAAATCGATCATGGCCCAGCCATATCCGGCGATGTCCGAACAGACGACCGCGGCCTCGGGGAAGAACATCCAGCCTTTGTCCGCGTGTACCCAGAGTCCTTGGACGAGGTTCTTGTTGCCGCCTTCCATCTGGAACTGCGCGCCGGCCTCGAGGGCCTTGGCCTTTTGTGCGTCGGCCCACTGCTGGTGTTCGATGCCGTGCAGGAGTTGCTCGACCCAGTCGGAGAAGGCCTCGAGGTTCATAACCTGCAGCAGCCGCCATTGCTGGAGCCTGTTCAAGCCGAGCGCGTCGCCATCGGGGACGAGCGGCCCCGGGGGCGGGTTGCCTTCCCATTGGAGTCCTGCCTTGATCAATTTTCTGAGAATTCCGCCGCACACGGATTTCTTGGCGAATTTCACGGCAAAACGGCCCTTGGCCGCAATGGGAATGGGCGCGTCCTCCGGAATGGCCTTGCCGGAGGCGTACGGATCGGTCTGGGGGTCCAGGCCCATTCCCCTGCCGGCCAATTCCAGTTGCTTGGCCAGCTTGGGGTCCAGGAGCGCGAGCTTTGCGAGGGCCCGTTTGAGGCGCAGCCTGGCGACATCCTGCCGGAACAGGGCGTGATCGTCGGCGATGATGCGGCTGCGCATGGCCTCCATTTCCTGTCCCGAGACTTCGATCCGGGCCCTTTTCAATGTTCGCGGGCGCGTCTTACGCGGCTTCTCGACGGTCTTGGTGGCGACCGCCGGCTTGTTCGGCGCTTGACGCCGGCCGACCTGTTGGGCGAACGCATGTGGAAGCCCCGGCATGGTGAACACGGTCGTGCCGCCGTTTGGCAGGAACGACGTCAGGAGGAGGACCCCGTCCAACGGCCCCCCGGCGGGCGGCACGTTCGGCGGGGAAGGGATTGTGATGGTCTGCGCCGAGTGAAGGTCGAGGGCCCATCCGGTGACATTGATTGGGGTGGGGGCGAGACTGCCCGAGGAAGGGACTGTGATAGTCTGCGCCGAGTGAAGGTCGAGAGCCCATCCGGTGCCGCGGATTCGCGTGGGGGCGAGACCGCCCGAGGCCGGCGTGTCGATGGCGCCGAAGGGACTGGCGGGATTCGCCGCGTTCACGTTGCCGCCCAGCGGTCCGACAGAGACGGGGACGGGATCCGATCCGTCGACATCGGCGAACTGGACGGGGTCTCCCAACGCGTAGGCATAGGGATTGATCAGGCGCGGGTCGTGGAGTCGAGGCCAGTGCGGCTCGAAGCTGATGAAGCGGGCGGTGCCGGCGTCGTAGTAGCGAGCGCGTGCGTGGTAGAGGCCGTTGGTGCCCTCGCGGCGTACACCCCATTCGCCCACGAAGGCGAACGGCTGCGCGTTGGTGCCCGTGCAGGCGAGCAGGCGTCCGTACGGGTCGACGGCGCAGGCGTCGGTGATCTGGCCGGCGGAATCGGTCAGCGCCAGCGTGCTGCCGGTGCGATCGAAAAGGAAGTAGTAAGGCTTGTTCCCGTCGGCGGCATCGATCATGTAGAGCAGCCGGCCTTCGGGCGTCCAGACATAGTACCGCAGGTTCTGCCCGGCCGTGTCGTCCCGTTCGGTCATGAGCGGCGCCAGCCCGGCGGCATGGTTGTAGAAGAAGCGCTGGGTTGTACCGCTCTCGACACGTGTCTGCAGGTCGCCGAGCCCGTTGTAGGAGAAGGCGACGGCGTCGAGGGCGGTGAGGCGCGAGGCGCCGTCCCAGACGCACACGCCCGCGGGCGCATTGGTGCGCCGGCCGAGCGCGTCGTAGGCGTAGCCGGCGTCCGCCTCACGGGCCGCGGCGTCGTATACGCGTGCCGTTGCGGTCCCCGGCAAGTTGGGTCCTGCGGGGAGCGGGACTGCGGCCGCGAGGTTTGTGACCTGCCCGGCCCGGTTGAGTGCGTACTGAAGGTCGATCAGCACGCCCGCCGCATTGGTTTCGAGCAGGCGGGTGAGCCGGCCGGCATCATCCCAAGTGCGCGAGCCGTTCACGCCGTTGGCACGGGTGATGTGGGTCAGCCGCCCGTCCGCGTCGTACTCGAACGACACCCATCCCCCGGCCAGGCTGTCCTGCACGCCGGCGAGCAGGCCGTTGGTCGAGTTGTAGGCATAGGTGGCGGTGAGCGCGCCGTCGTGATAGGTCGCGGCGCTGAGCCGGCCGTTGACGTCGTAGGCGGCGCCGTAGGCCACGCCGTTCTGAAGCGTGTTGGTGACGCGCCCCAGCGTGTCGCGCTGGAACGAGAGCCCGTCCGTATCGATGAGCCTGTTCATCGCATCGTAGGAGAAAACCAAGGCGGGCGAGGCCGAGTACGTGCACGAGGTGGCATTGCCGGCGGGATCGTAGGCGATGTCCTGCCAACTGCCGTCCGCGTAGTCCACGCGGTCGATGCGGCCGGCCTCATCGTAGGAAAAGAGCGTGGCCCGGCCCAGCGGGTTCGTGGCGCAGAGCAGCCGGCCCATGCTGGTGTAGCCGAAGGTCCAGACGTTGCCGTTGAGGTCGGCCGCGTGTTCCACGAGGCCGAGCGCATTGCGCGCGTATTGCGCGGCCGCGCCGCCGGGCCGGGTCACGCCGATCAGTTGGCCGGCGGAATCGTAGGCATTCGAGGCCGTCCGGCCCATGGGGTCCGAGACGGCGAGCAGGCGTCCGGCAGGGTCGTAGCTGAGCGCGGCGTGCTGGTTGAGGGCATTCACGACGCCGGTGAGCTGGCCGAGCGGGTCGCGCTGATACTGCACGAGGTGCCCCATCGGCGTCTGTTCGCTCAGGAGCCGGTTCTCGTTGTCATACGCATACTGCCAGGTTTGGCCGCCCAGGGTGGTGTGGGTCAATCGGCCTGCGGCGTCATAGGCATTGCTGACGGTGAATCCGTCGGGGAGCCGGGTGAGGATTTCGCGGCCGAGCGCGTCGTATTCCCGGTCCGTGCTGTTGCCCAGCGCGTCGATTTCGTTGGTCTCGCGGCCGGCCGAATCGTAGGCCCAGAAGGTCGAGCCGCCGAGCGGATTGTCGAGCCGTGCCGGGTT
Source organism: Kiritimatiellia bacterium (assembly GCA_016929905.1). Taxonomy (GTDB): domain Bacteria; phylum Verrucomicrobiota; class Kiritimatiellia; order JAFGHX01; family JAFGHX01; genus JAFGHX01. The sequence goes on along the minus strand of JAFGHX010000308.1, from coordinate 6,353 downwards.
TCCGGCGGGGGTGTAGGCAAAGGTCCAGCGGTTCCCGTTGGCGTCGAGGATGGCGCTGGGCAGCCCGTTGGTGGGATCGTATTCGCAGGCGGAGGACCCGCCGTCGGGGCAATGGCGGGCGGTCGGACGCCGCGCGGCATCGTAGGCGTTGGACACGGCGCCGATGTCGGAGTCGGAGACGGAGGCCAGCGCGCCGTCGGGGCCGTAGGTGTATTGGACCACGCCGCCGAGCGGGTTGGTGACGGCGACGACCCGGTCCAGCGCGTCGTAGGCGAACCACCAGTCGTTGGTGCGGGCATCGCGGCGCCGGACCTGCCGGCCGGCCGCATCGTAGAGGAAACCTTCGATCGTGCCGTCCGGGCCGGCGACGGATGTGAGCCGGCCCAGCGTGTCGTAGCTGCAGGTGGCGGCATAGCCGAGCGGATTGGTGACGGCTATGAGCCGGCCCATATCGCTGTATCCGAACGTCCAGTACCGGCCGGTGGCGTCGACGTACTCCGTGGTACGGCCCCGCTCGTCGCGTCGGAGGGACGCCGTGCCGGTCACGGCGTGCGTCACCGAGGTGGCGAGCCCGCGCGCGTCGTAGGCGATGGTCGTGCCGGCGCCAGCCGGATCGGTCATGCCGGTGAGATGGCCGAGCGCGTCGCGGGTGAAGGCCCAGGATTGGCCGGCTTCGTCCACGACGTTGGTCGGCCGGCCGAGTGCATCGAGCTGGGTTTGCCGGGAGCTGCCGTCCGGCATGGTCGCGGCGACGGGCAACCCTTCGGCGTCGAATCCGACGTTCCAGCAGAGGGTTTCGCGCGCGCGGTTGGTGGGCCAGCCCCGCGCGTCGTAAGCCAGCGTGTCGCGGATGCCGAGCGCGTCGGTGAGCACGGCCGGCCGGCCTCGGTTATCGTAGGCGCAGGCGCCGCGCTGGCCCACGCTGTCGCTCGTGTTCGTCACGCGGTTCAGGGTGTCGTACTGCCACTCGGCGGCGTGGCCTAGCGCGTCCGTTGTCCGGACCAGGTTTCCGTTGGCGTCGTACTCCCAAGCGGTGGCGTTGCCGAGTTCGTCCACCTCGTTGGTGAGCCGGTCGAACGCGTCGTAGGCCATCTGCCGCATGCCACCCTCGGAATTCGAGATGCTGGTCACCCGGAACCAGGCGTCGTACCCGTAGGTGAGTTGTCCGCCGTCGGCGTCCTGAACGGACGCGAGCGTACCGTTCGTGGTCCAGGTGTAGGTCACCTCCGACCCGCCCGGCTCACGCGCGGTGAGCGGCAGTCCCATCGCGTTGTAGGTCCACGTCCACGTGTGCCCCGCCCGGTCCACGCGGGCGGTGATGTTCCCGGCGCTGTCATAGACATACTGCTCGGTGCTGGCGTCGGCGAACGTGGCCTGTGTCACCTGCGCGAACGTCAGATCGACGACGTGACTCGTGGCCGGGTTCGCGAAGCTCTGGGTGACCGTGCCGTACTGCAGCGCCAGCAGGCCGCCGGCCGCGTTGGTGAGGCCGATGAGCAGGCCCCGGTCCTCCTCATAGGCGAAGGACGTCTGGCCGCCGAGCCTGTCTGCGATCGAGGTGCACAGTTCGTTCGTGTTCTTGCCGAACTGGATCGTATTGCCCGCCCCGTCGCTCACGGCCTTGGGCAGCGAGTGATGGCTGTAGTGGGTGTATGCCTCGACGGCCGCGTCCGGGTACGTAACGGTTACGACATAGTTGGTGTCTGCGTTGTTCGTGTAGGACAGCGTGGTCTGGAATCCCGCGCCGTCGGTCTGGCGGACAACGCGCGGGGAAGGCTCCAGAGTGGCGAGCCGCACCATGGCATACTCGTTGGAGACCGGCATGTTGCCCGCGGGCTCCACGAGGGTCGTCAGCAGGTCCACCCAGCTGGTTGCATTGACCGGGTCGCCATAGCTGTTCGTGTAGGAGTACTGGTGGTATTCGTAGCCGAACGTATGCATACCGCCCGCCGGATCCGTCATGGAGCGGAATGTCCACCAGTAGTTGTTGTCAGGCGCGTTGGTGGTGAACGAGAACGACCAGGCCCGCCCCGCATGGTCCGCGACGTTGGTGAGGAAGTTCTGGCTCCAGTCCGGTTCGTCGGAGTACAGCAAATCGATCCGGCGGCCGAGCCCGTCGGAAATCGCGGACGGGTTGAAATTGGTCGGCGTTGCGTAGTCGTAGCTGAGCGTGTTCCCGTTTCGGTCCCGGACATAGCGCACGCGCAGCACCACCCAATTGGTGACTTGCTCGAACATATAGACCTGTCCGCCTGCGGAGTCGTTCATATAGAACCATTCGTCCTGCTGGCACAGTTCGTACCAGCCGGGAATGCCGTTCTCTGTGGTGGAATCGCCGGTGTAAGAGAACAGCTCCCACTGGCCCAGGCTGTTGGTCGTGAAGCAGAGCGAGGTGTTGTCGGCCAGGAGGAACCGGGCGGCGACGAACGGGAAACTGGCGAGCCGGCCGACCGGTGCGGGATTCCATCCCCATGCGGGCCACCCGCCCATGTGCCAGGGGAAGTCCTGGGGCAGGCGGGCCCAGTACATGAGGTCCGGGTCGCTCTGGTAGGTGAGCGTGAAGTGCAGGTCCATCGGGCCGCCGAGGTCCAGAAGCGTCTTCTCCCACGAGAATGCTCCGTTCGCCGCACAGATGGGATCGCCGACCGCCAGCGAGGAGTCGGGCTGGCGGTTCATATAGGACTGGCCGTTTTCTTGGTACTGTGCGTACGTGACGGTGAGCGAGCCGAACGCGAGCAGGGCACACGCAGCCGTTCTGAAGTTCATGGATGTGGTTGTTCCTCCAGGGCCGACGGTACAAAAGGACCTGCCGGGCCCTGCAGGCGAGACGAGAGAGGCCGCCGGGCTCGCTGTCCGACACGGTGCCGCGACGCCGGTTGCGGGCGCCGCAAGGCGCGGGAAACTATACGAAATATGCAGCCGCGGTGGCAAGCGCAAACGCAACCGCTGTCAAACGCAACCGCCCGGCGGGGCGGGGCATCTACGGACGAACACGGACTCACACGGGCCTGCGCGGGCTTTTCGGTTCCATGTGTATTGAAGGGCGCTGCGATGCCCGTGCCTTGCGGCTCACTGGCTCTCGAGCCAGCATCGGGCGCGGTAGGCGGTGGCGGGGTGGGGTGCGGCGTTGGTGTAGCGGACGGTTTGGTTGGAGCCGAGGACGGCGTCGTATTCGGGGACGGTGAGCCAGCCGCCGCTGGGCAGATCGGACGCGGCCTGCAGGGCGTAGTAGCGGGCGAGCCCGTCGTAGCCGGTGCCGCCGGCGGCGTTTGCCTGGAACGACACGATCAGGCCGGCGGGTTCGCGTGCGAGGTCGACGGCCAGGAAGCTTTCGCCGTTTGTGGGGGTGGTACCGGCGACGTACTCGGCGCTGTTGTTGAGGCCGTCCTGGTCGGGGTCGGCGTCGGGCCTGTCGTCGGGGTCGGACAGGCCGGCCAGATGGACGGCCTCCCAGTCGTCGCGCATCGCGTTCTGGTCGGCGTCCACGGTCAGGGAGAGGGAGTGCGGCAGGACGGACAGTGCGCAATCGAGCATGAGGTCGCTGCTGCCGGCGGCGATATTGAAGGCCTGGACGGCGAGGACGTTGGTGAGCTCGAGGTGCGGGATCTGGCCGCCGGCCAGCACGGCGGTCCAGTTCGTGCTTGCGCCGTCGACGTAGCCGCTTGCGTTCGTGGTGCAGTCGAGGAATTCGCCGGGGCTGCCGGCCATGTTCACGCGCGCGACTTCCTGGCCGTTGATCCAGGCGAGGAATCCGTCGTCATAGTCGATGTCGAGATGGAGTTCCTTCACGAGTGACGGGGCTGCCGTCTCGAAGGTGCGGCGCAGAAACACGCACAGGTAGTTGGTCCGCATGTCGGGCAGTTCGGTGCCGGCCGGCCAGCCGGTGCCAGCGTAGCCGAACGGCGCGCTCCCGGTCGCCCAGCCGGAATCATCGAACCTGAGTGTTCGCCACCGGTCGGCGGGCGTGGCCGCTTCGGCGGTGCCTTTCCGGTAGCGCCAGGCGGCACCCTTCGGGACTTCCTGCTGCATGCCGGCGAGGGTGGTCGCGTAGACCACGTCGGTCGTCGGCGAGTTGCCGTCGGCATTGCAGGCCTTGATCCGGTAGTAGTACTTCGTCGCGCCCGTGAGCCCCGTATCGGTGTAGGCGGATACATTGGCGCCGACGGTCGCGATATCGACTGTCCACTCGGGTTCCGCGACGCTTTGACGGCGGTCGATCTTGAAGCCGGTTTCGTTGTCGCTCATGTCGTCCCAGGCCAGGTCTATACAGGACCATGATACGGCGGCGGCGGTGAGGTTCGTGGGCGGGTCGGGCGGCACGACGGCGGCGAGCGTGGTGGCGTAGGCCACCTCCGAGGTGACGGACTCGCCGCTCGCGTTCCAGGCTCTGACGCAGTAGTAATACTTCGATTCGGCGAGCAGGCCGGTATCGGAGTAGGCGGTGACGTCCTGGCCGACCGTGACGAAGTTGGTGGTCCACTCGGGTTCGACGACGCTGAGCCGGCGGTCGATGATGAAACCGGTTTCGTTGTCGCTCTCGTCGCTCCATGTCAGGTCGATTCGCGAGGAAGACACCGCGTTGGCGAGCAGGTTGGACGGCGGGTCCGGCACAGGTGCGGCACCGAGCGTGGTGTCATCGGCCATCTCGGAATACGGCGAGTTCCCGTTCGCGTTGTAGGCTTTGACCTTGTAGTAGTACTTCGTGGCGGCCGGCAGGCCGGTATCGTTGTGGGCTGTCTCGTTGGCGCCGGTCGTCGTGATGCGGACCCAGGCGGTCTCGCCGCTCTGGCGGCGGTCGATCTTGAAGCCGTCTTCGTCGGAACTCTTGTCTTCCCAGGTGAGGTCGATCTGAGTGGTGGAGACGGCGGTGGCCGTCAGGTTGCTGGGTGCGTTCGGGACATCGGGATTTCCGATCGTAGTCCGGTACACGACGCCGGCCCCGCCGCTGGCGTAGCCGTGGTAGGCGGTCGGGAAATGGATGGACATGATCCACTTGTCGAGCGAGCTGTCATACGGCCAACTCGCGCCGCTGTTCGTGGTCTCGTAGATGCGTTTGCCGTTCGCCCCGCAGAACCCGTGGTTGGCGTCGAGGAACCAGAGTGTGTGGCAGATGAGGCCGGCATCGAGCTGCTCGGTCCAGGACGTGCCGCCGTTGGTCGTCTTGTAGATGTGGCCCGACCCGCCGCAGACCCAGACGGTGTTCGCGTCGTGGACCCAGACGGACAGCAGGGCGCCGGTCTCTCCGAAATCGAGCGTTGTCCAGTTGTTGCCGCCGTTGGTGGTCTTCAGCACTTTCCCGTTGTAGCAGGAGATATACCCGACGTTCGCATCGACGAACCGGCCGCAGAGCAGCGCGGTGGAGACGGGACTGGTCTGGGAGAACCAGGAGTCGCCGCCGTTGGTGGTCTTGCGGATCGTGCCGCCGTTGCCGAACAGCCAGCCGGTCGTTTCGTTGATGAACCAGACGGACTGGAAGTGGGCGCTCGTCCCCATGTCGACGGTGGCCCAATTCGCGCCGGCGTTCGTGGTGTGCAGCAAGAGCCCGTCATAGCCGACGACCCAGCCGGTGGTGCTGTTGACGAAGTGCAGCGAGATGAGTTCCGCGTCGGGATGCCCGCTGTCCTGCTGCACCCAGGTATCGCCGCCGTCGGTGGTCTTGATGATCTTGCCGCCATGCCCGACCGCCCAGCCGGTGGTTGCGTCGACGAATCGGATCTCTTCCAGGCCATTGGTGACGCCGCTGTCGAGCGCTTCCCAGACGGGCAACGCGGAGGCGGCCGCGGGGAGGAGCAGGATCGCGAGCGTGAGGAGCCGCGTATGCCGCGTTGCGCGTTGTTGACCTCTGTGATGGGCCATCGTTGTCCTTCCCGCCCAGCCCTGAAACCTGAAACCCCGACACCTGAAACCTGCTACTCCAGCCACACGCGGCCGCGGTAATGGGTGGCGGCGGCCGGACTGGAATTGGTGTAGCACACGGTCTGGCCCTGGCCGAGGACGGCGTCGTAGCCTGGGACGGCCTGCCAGGTGCCGGCGGCGGGGTTCCCGCACTGCTGGAGGGCGTAGTAGCGGGCGAGGCCGACGTAGCCCGTGCCGGTCGCTTCCAGCGTCATGAACGAGACGAGCACGGCGCTGCCCGCCATGCTGAGTTCGACCTCAAACGCGCCGGAATCGGCCGCCGGATCGGAGCCCATGACGTATTCCTCGATGTTCAGCAGGCCGTCTCCGTCGAAGTCGTCGCCCGTCCCGCCGTTCGCCGCGCCGGTGCTTCCGAAATGGGCGGTCTCCCACGCGTCGGACAGCCCGTCGGCATCGCTGTCATCCGGGGCGACGCTCGACTCCAGCACGGCCAGCTC
>JAFGHX010000307.1 GCA_016929905.1 Kiritimatiellia bacterium | reverse complement strand
GTTCTCGAGTAAGCCGCGCCCGACGACTTGTCCGCCATAGCTCGCAGAGCGACGGCGGAAGCCAGGAGGCACGACGGCGAAGTCGGGTTCTCGAGCAAGTTGGGGATGGGGCAAGCAAGTCGGCGCAGAGGGATCCCGCGATGCAAACGCGTGCGGCTGTGGTAGTCGATATCGGGAATACGACGACGGTGGTCGGGTTGGCGACCGGGCGGCGGGTGACGCGCGTGCGCCGGCTGATGTCGCGCGGGCAGACCCGGGCACAGATCGCCACCGTCGTGCGCGCGGCGGCCGGCGGCCGCGCGGTTGCGGGGACGGTCCTGTGCTCCGTCGTTCCGGCCCTGACGGGCCTGTGGCGCGACGAACTGACGCGTTTCGGCGGGAAAGACCCGCTGGTCGTCGGCCCGCGGCTTGAGCTGGGCGTCCGCATCGACTACCCGCGGCCTGCGCGAATTGGGCCGGACCGGCTGGCGAACGCCTGCGCGGCGGTCGACCGGTTCGGGGCGCCGGTCATTGTCGCCGATTTCGGGACGGCGCTGACGTTTGATGTGATATCAACCGATCGCGCGTACGTCGGCGGTGTGATCGCGCCCGGCCTGCCGCTCATGACGGACTATCTCGCCGAGCGGACGGCACTGCTCCCGCGCGTCCGGCTGCGGCGGTTCCGGCACGGGGTGGGCAAGAGCACGGCAGAGGCCATGTGCATCGGCGCGAAGGTCGGCTACCGGGGGATCGTCCGCGAGATCTTCGGGCACCTGCGTCAGACGCTCGGCGCGCGCGACATCCCGCTCTGCGCCACGGGCGGCTATGCCGCCTGGGCCTTGCGCGACACCGACATGCCCATTGCGCTCGTCCCGCATCTGACCCTGCTGGGGTTGGGCCGAATCCACGAGTTGAACAGCCACTGCGGAGATTCGGCCGAATAGCCACCCGGGCTCGCGTTCCGAGCCGGAACGCCGGGGACAAGGCGCCGCTCTTGACAGACACCTTCGGCATTGCTACAACAGAACACAAAGCCGCGGGACGGGTTCCGGAGGTGAGGAACGCATGTTGTCAAATGCCTATGCGGTGATCCTGGCCGGGGGGAAGGGTGAACGGTTCTGGCCGTTAAGCACGTCCAAGCGCCCGAAACAACTGCTCTCGCTGGTCGGCGGCACGCCGTTGCTCGGCCTGGCCATGGAGCGGGTGGACACACTGATCCCGCGAGAAAACGTCTTCGTCATCACGAATGCCGACCTCGTCGCGCCGACCCGCGAGATCATCTCCGGGTTGCCCGAGGAAAACATCATCGGCGAACCTTTCGGGCGCGATACGGCGGCTGCGGCCGCTCTGGGCTGCGTGCTTGTCCGGGCACGGGATCCGAACGGCGTGTTCTGCATCCTTACGGCTGATCATATCATCAAGGACATCGACGTGTTCCGCCGCACGCTGGGCGACAGCCTCGCGCTGGCCGCTGCGGAGAATGTGCTGGTGACCATGGGCATTACGCCGACTTTTCCCAGCACCGGGTTCGGCTACATCGAGGCGGGCGAACCGCTGGCGGGGGCGGACGCGACGGCGTTCTTCAAGGCCAAACGATTCGTCGAGAAACCCGACCGCGAAACCGCCGAGCAATACCTCCGGTCCGGCCGATTCTTCTGGAACTCCGGAATGTTCGTCTGGTCGGTCAAGTCGTTCGCGGCCGCCATCGCGGCGCATGCTCCGCCGCTGCAGGCCATGATGGACACGCTCGGCAGACTGCCGGACGCGAGGGGCGTGGTCGGCGCGTTGGACGCGGAATACGGGAAGCTCGAGAAGATCTCGATTGACTACGCGTTAATGGAGAAGGCGTCCAACATCGTGATGGCGCAAGGCACGTTCAATTGGGACGATGTCGGGTCTTGGTCCGCGCTGGAGAACCACTTCGAGGCCGGGCCGGACGGCAACATTACGGTCGGCGCGGTGGAGCCGATAGAGGCTACGGGGAACATCGTCGTGTCGGATGCGCGCCTGACGGCTCTGATCGGCGTGCACGATCTGGTGGTGGTGCAGGCCGAGGGGGCCACTCTGATCTGCCCCAAAGGCAAGGCGCAGGACGTGAAGAAGATCGTCGAGCGCCTTCGCGAGCGCGGCACGTACGAAGAACTTCTGTGACGGTCGAGTCGAACACGCACCCCCTGCTGAGGCGCCGGGTACGCCCGCCTCAAAGGGGGGCACGAGGAGAAAGAAGCACATGAACAGAGCGTTTGTCCTTTGCCTGCTGGCAGGTCTGGCCGCTGGTTGGCTCGTGAGCGCGGGGGGGCAGGAGCCGGAAGCCCCTGTCTCGATTTCCTTCACCATGCCGCACGACGGCTATGCGACCCTTGTGATTGACGATACGGAAGGGAACCGCGTCAAGAACCTGTTCGGTGCACTGCCGTTTGCCGAGGGGCCGCATACGGTGAAGTGGTCGGGGCTCAACGACCGCGACGAGCTGATGAAACCCGGCCGTTACCATTGGCGCGGCCTGTTTCGCAAGCCGGTGCACGCCATCTGGCGCGGCGCCTTCTATCAGCCCAACACGGCGCAGCCGTGGCCCAACGAAGCGGGTACCGGCGGCTGGGGCCCCGATCAGGGGCGGATCTTGTGCGTGGCGGCGGGCGACGGGCGCATCTACCTGGCCGGCAACGGCGTGGAGACGGGCAGCGGCCTGTTCGCGCTGGACGAGGACGGGCGCAAGCTGTGGTCCGTTCAGCACGCGGCGGCCGACCGGCTCGCCTGGGCGGGCGGGAGAGTCTACGCCTACCGCGGCGGCCGGACGCTGGGTTGGTTCAAGGTGGCCACCGAAGGCATCATGCAGTTCGGCTCCGATGACGGCCGATGGATCGGGATCCGCAAGGAGGACGACAAAACGCTCGCGCGCTGTCTGGCTCTCGTCGAGAAGCACGAATCCGTGCTGGGGCTTGTCGCCGATGAGCAGGGCGTCTACGTGGCCGTGTGGCAGGGGCCCGCCGTCCGGATGCTGGACCGCCAGACGTTCAAGCTGAAGCAATCGTTCAATGTGCCCGCCGTCGGCGAGCTGTGTGCGCTGAACGACGGGCGGGTGCTTCTCCTGTCGCGTGAAGGCATCATCGAGCTGAACACGGCCGACGGTCAGACCCGGACCCTGTTGCCGGGCGATTTCTCCGGCGCCAAGGCGGCCGTGGCCGGCGGGGACGGCCGCGTGTACGTGGCGTTCGGGCAGCCCGACCACGTTGTTCGCGTGTACCGGCGCAAGGACGCGACACTCGAACTCGTCCAGACCTTGGGGCGCCAGGGCGGCAGGGGCCGAACGGGCCCGTACGATCCCTCCGAGGGCTTCGTGAACCCCTGCAGCCTCGCGGTCGACTCTCGGGGCCGGCTCTGGGTCGTCGAAGACGACGACCACCCCAAACGCGTCAGCGTGTGGCAGGACGGCAAGTGCGTTCGCGATTTCCTCGGCAGCGCGACCCGCGGCGGAGGCGGCGTCATCAGCCCGGCCGAGCCGGGCTCATTCTTCTACGACAACATGGAGTTCCGGCTGGACCTCGATACGGGTGTGTCGCGCCTCGTACAGGTCGGGATCGACCTGCCGGCGAACGGCGCGGATTTCGGCATCACCCGTACCGCCGACGCGAACTACATGGTTCTCTACAAGGATCGGCCCTACCTGCTCAGTATCCACCAGCTTCGACAGATCGCCAGGAAGAAGCCAGACGGACGCTGGGGCGTGTGCGTGCACATCGATCCCATCCGCGTTCTGGCCTGGATCGACCGCAACGACGACTGGACCGTGCAGGAAGAGGAGATCGTGCGGGGCGAACGCAAGTACGCCTGGGGCGGCACCACCTACTGGGGCATGTACCCGTCGCGGAGTCTGGATCTGTTCTTCGCGCGCGGCGGGCGCAAGACCGGGCTGCGCCTCGCGCTGCAGGGTCTCTCGCCGGGCGGCACCCCGCTGTACGACCTGTCGAATATCGAGGAAATGACCGAGGAAATCGGCAACGGGATCGGGCTGCAGGACGGGAGCTACAGTTCGTGGCACGGCGGCATGGACCAGAGCTACTTCGCCGAGATGCGCCGAATCTACCCCAAGGATCACACGGGCGCGGCCGTCCTGTGGTATTCGGTGAAGTCCTTTCTCGGCTGGGGCCACCAGGATGCCTATCCCGGCACGGTCCTGTTCCCCATGCAGGCGCACGGCACCGCGCCGATGCCCGACGGCGGCGGCGAAGTCATCTGCTGGGTCGGCCTCTTCGGGCAACGGTACATCTTCACCGACGACATGCTTTTCGTCGCCCAGCTGTTCCAGGATGAGCGGATCAGTACGGAACGGTGGCCGGACCAGCCGAAACCCGGCTTTGTCGCGGACAATATGAGCCCCGGCCGCACGGCATTCAACGGGAACTTCGCGCGCGTCGGCGATGGGCGCTACCTGCTGACGGCGGGGATCACCGAGTGCAGCGTCTTCGAGGTGACCGGCCTGGAATCCGTGCAGCGGATCGAGGGCGAAGTCGACCTGCAGGAGGACGACCTCGCGGCGGCCAGGAACATCCAGCAGTATCTGGCCGAGGGGCAGAAGAAGGGCGAGCTGGCTCGGATCGCCAAGTTGAACCAGGCGCCGCCGGCCATCGACGGGAAGCTTGAGGACTGGCCGGAAGGCGAACGGCTGTGGATCAGCACCCCGGGCAGGAAACGCGCCGAGGTGCGGCTCGCCTACAACGAGACGTATTTGTTCCTCGGCTGGACCGTGCCGGACGATACGCCCATGCGGAACGGGGCTGAGCGGTGGCAGTACGCCTTCAACACGGGTGACGCAGTCGAATTCATGTTCCGGCCCCCCAGCGACAAGGTCGGCTTCCCGGGCGCGCAGGCGGGCGATTTGCGCCTGCTCGTTACCCGGTTGCAGGACAAGCCGACCGTGGTTCTCTACAAGCCCATTTCCGCCACCAAACAGCCGTTCACCTTCGAAATGCCCGATGACGCCAAGACATGGGCTTCGACGACGATGGACGAAGTGCGGCTTGTCGACGACGTGCAAGCGGCGCTCGTCACCGAAAAGGGGCGTTACCGAGTCGAGACCGCCGTGCCCTGGACCTTGCTCGGCGGCCTGCCGGAACCCGGTAAGGAAGGGCGTATCGAGTTCGCTGTGCGCTTTGACGGCGCGAAAGGGTTGCGCACCGTCGCGCGCGCCTGCTGGGCCAGCGGGCGGCCGGGAATCGTCGGCGAAGGCGGGATCACACCCGAACTCACCCCGAAAGGGTGGGGGAAGGTCGTGCTGGAGAAATAAGGACGGATATTCGACATGCCGGACAAGAAAAGCGGTCTGAAGAGTGCGTACGAACTCGCCATGGAACGGCTCGCGCAGAAGGACGGGGCGCTCAAGCCGTTGAGCGGCCAGCAAAAAGCGGCGCTCGCCGAAGTCGATCGCAAGGCCAAGGCGAAAACGGCCGAGGTGGAAATCATGCAGCGCCAGAACCTCGCGGAGGCGCACGCCGGCGGCGACGCGGAAAAGATCAAGGCGGCCGAAGAACAGTATACCGCGGAACTCAACAAGATCAGAGCAAACGCCGAGGCCGAGAAGGAGCGTATTCGGAATCGGTGAGTGCGCGGCGGACACGATCCGGTGCCGCCGTCCCTCCTGCGAGAAAGGCTTCCGGCCATGAACCGCCGCGTACATCTCTTGATCAGCGGCCGCGTTCAAGGGGTTTGTTTCCGCATGTATACCCAGAACGAAGCGCAACAGCTCGGGGTTGCCGGCTGGGTGCGCAACCGCGATGACGGACGCGTCGAAGTCGTCGCCGAAGGGGACGAGCCGGCCCTGGCCGGGTTTGTCGACTGGTGCCGGCACGGGCCGCCGTACGCGCAGGTCACCCGGTTCGAGGAGTCCTACTCGCAACCCATCGGCGAGTTCGACGGGTTCCGGGTCCGGTACTAGCGTATGACGCCCATGTCCGCCGACAAACGCACACATCGTGGCGCACACCCGGAAGACCGCGGGCTCTTCGCGGCGGAGCGGGTGCCTGCGCTCCGGCAGGCGGTCGGCGACTTGTCGTGGCTGCTGACGCGCGGCTATGCGTTGGATTCCGCGCTGAAACTGGCCGGGGACCGCTATCAGCTTCGCGACCGCCAGCGTACCGCCGTGCGCCGTTGCGCCTGCTCCGACCAGGCCTTGCGCGCCCGGCTCGGGAACGAACGGCCGCTGTCCGACGCCGCCGGGCGGGACCTGTACGTGGACGGGTTCAATCTCGTGGTCACCCTTGAAGCCGCGCTGAGCGGCGGCGTGATTCTGGCGGGACGTGACGGCTGCCTGCGCGACATGGCCAGCGTGCACGGGTCTTACCGTTCCGTCTCCGAAACGGAGACGGCCATTTTGCGCGTCGGCGCATGGCTGCAGACGTGCGGCGCGCGGCGCGTCGCCTGGTTCCTTGATCGGCCCGTCTCCAACAGCGGCCGCCTGCGTGGCGTGCTCGAAAAGATCGCCGCCGCCCACGCATGGCCGTGGGAAGTCTGCCTCGTCTTCAACCCCGACGACGAACTCGTCGCGTGCGGGGGGCTGGTCGTCACATCGGACGCCAATGTCCTGGATCGCGGCGTCCGGTGGGTCAACCTCGTACGCGCGCTGGTCGATCAGATCCCCCATGCCTGGCGCCTCGACCTCGGGGAGCAGGCGGCGGGGAATGGTTGATGGTTATTAACCATTGACCATCGGCCATTGACCATCGGCCATTGACCATCGGCCATTGACCATCGGCCATTGACCATTACCCGTTCCCCGGATTTCGCCTCGCGAAATCCAGGGTGATCTGCAGGTTGTACAGGCCCTCGCTGACGTGAATGCGGCGGAACAGAAAGTCGAACCGGTACGTAAACCCGCGCAACGGGTCCAGCGCGCAGGCCGTTCCTTCCAGGAAGTCCGTGTTCCAGCGCGGAGCGGGGATAGCGGCCCATTCCAGCAGCCAGACGGCGACGAGCGGGAAGATCTCCGCGTCCAGGCATTCGGAGGGGAACTCGCGCGATTCCAACTCCGTCTCGCGCGAGAGCATGGTGATGCGAACGGCCCCGGGCGGGCCAAGCAGCACCAGCTCGGCAAGCGCTTCCTGTATCGCCGCATGCGGTTCCTCGTGCGCCATGCGGTCCAGACTGTCCTGCAGGGAGTTGGCCGGGCACAGCATCTCCGGGTCCAGCAGGCCGGTAAGCGGCGCGCACAGGACCACGCGGTCGCAGTCGGGCCAATCCTCGGCCAATTCGTCGATGAGGTGCGACCAGAACTTCGCGGCACTGTTCCGTACCGGACGCCCCTCCACAACAAGCAGCTTCGCCCCGAAGTCGGCCTTCGGATCGTCTTCCGGTTCCGGAGTCAGCATGCGTGACATGGCCGTTGCGCTCGTGAGTGGACCGGATACCGGATACCGGATGCCGGATACCGGACTGTGTCCGCCCGCAGCCTTGGCGAAGGCGGACCGCGTCACGCCGTAGCCTTGGCGAAAGCGGATGCCGGCCCCGTGTTCGAAATCCTTTTCGCCTCCTTCGAAATAGTATACCCTGGTTCCACGTTGTTCAAGACAACGGTGCCGCGACAGCGGCGAACCCCGACACCTGACACGTGAAACCTGGCACCTGAAACCGTTGGACGCTTGCGATGCCCAAGCGCGACCTGTACATCCTGGGTGGCATTCTTCTGGTCGGAGTGCTGCTGCGCGCGTTCTATCTGGCCGAGCTCGCGCGGAGCCCGCACTTCGAGCAGCCGCTGGTCGACGCCGGCTTTCACGACTACTGGGCGCGCGGACTGGTCACCGGGCAGTGGCAGCCGCCGGGCAGCAACGAAGACCCGCTCATCCGCGCGCATCCCTACCTGCGGCCGCCGGGCTATCCCTACTTTCTTGCGTTCGTGTATTGGCTTTCGGGTTGCAGCCACACGGCGGCCCGGGTGGTGCAGATGCTGATCGGGCTGCTGAGCGCCGCGCTGGGGTACCTGCTCGGGCGGGCATGGTTTGGCCGCAGCGAGGGGCTCGTGTTCGCCGGCCTGCTCGCCACGCACTGGATACTCATTTACTTCGAAGGCGAGTTGCTGGCGCCGGTGTTGCTTGTGTCACTCGGGCTGGCCGCCCTCCTGAGCCTTGGGTATTGGCGCCGCTCGCTGCGGGCGCTGCCGGCGCTCGGCGCCGGCTGCTTGATCGGTCTCTTCGCGTTGGTGCGGCCGAACGTCCTGATCTTCGGCGGCATGGCCCTGCTGTGGGTCTACTGGGTCTGTCGCCGCCGGCAGCAGCCGAAACGGTTCCCGCGCGCCGCGGCCGCCGCTCTGCTGGGCATGGTGCTGACCATTCTGCCGGCGACGCTCAGGAATTACCTCGTGGCAAAGGACTGGGTGCTCATCTCCGCCAATGCGGGCATCAACCTTTATATCGGAAACAACCCGACGGCCGACGGGCTCGTGGCGCAGGAACTCCCGGGACTGGGCAAGTTTGAGACGTGTTACGACTACCCGGCATTGGTCCGAACGCTCGAGCGCGAACAGAACCGCCGGCTGAAATACTCCGAGGTGTCGGCCCTCTTCGCGCGAAAGGCCTGGCGCTTCGTCCGCGAAGCGCCGGGCCGTGCGCTCGCGCTGACAGGCAAGCGCGCGCTCCTGTTCTGGGGGCCGGCCGACGTGCCTCACAACAAGGAGATCTACCACGAATGCCGGAGTTCCGCCGTTCTGAACGCCTTGAGCTTCGCGCCGGGGTGGGCCCTGCTGTGGAGCAGACACTTCAGACCCGGCACCTTCCCGCTCGTTTTGTCGCTCGCCGTTCTGGGCCTGGGCCTTCTGTACACGGACCGGCGGCGTGAGCCGCCCGCGCACGAGACACCCGGCGGCCGTCTTGAGATGATCGTTCTCATCCTCGTGTTCGTGGGCGCCTATTCCGTCTCGTATCTCCCCTTCTTCGTCGCCGCCCGGTACCGGGTGCCGATCATTCCGTTCCTGCTGCTGTTTTCCGCTTGCGCGATCTGTGGGATCGTCCGCCTGATTCGCGCGCGCCGTGCGCGGCAGGCCGTCGTGTGGCTGGCCGGCTGGCTCGTGCTCTTCGGGCTGACGTGCGTGGACTGGGCCTACGGCTATCCGCCGGCCACCGACCAGTGGTTCTTCCTGCGCGGGCGCGCTTACGACAGGCAGGGCAAGGTCCGGGAGGCCATACAGGACTACTCGGCCGCGCTGAGCGTGAACCCCGGTTTCACGCCCGCGCACGGGAACCTGGCCAACATCTACCTGCGCCAAGGCCTGGTCCGCCAGGCCATCGCACACTGCGTCGAGGCCCTGCGCTTGAAGCCGGACGACGTCGTCGCGCGCCACAACCTCGCGGATGCACTCGCGGCGGAGGGCGAAATCGATGACGCCGCCGCGCAGTACCGGGAGATCCTCGCGCGGGACCCCCTCGACTGGCGCACCTGCAACGCGCTCGGGATCCTGATGGCGAAGCACAAGCGGTTCGACGAGGCCTTGGCCGCCTTTTCCCAGGCGCTCGCCGCCGGCGGCGAAAGCAGCGGTACACGCGCCAATATGGGCATTGCCTGTGCGCGGCGCGGTGACTACGCCGCCGCCGCCCGCCATTTCTCGCTCGCCCTGCGCCTGGCGCCCGGCGACCCCAAATTGGAGCAGTTCCTCCAGCAGGCGCGCGAAGCCGCCGCGAACCAGAACCGGTGAAGACAGAAGAACGGAAGAGAGGAAGAATGGAGGAATGGAAGGATGGAAGGGTGGAAGAATGGAAGAAGGGAAGGGTGGGGGGAGTGGGTGAATCGATGAGAGCGGGACAAAGCCACGGGGCGCCGACATCCCGCCCATTGGGCCAGCTTGCCATTCATCCATTCTTCCACCCTTCCACTCTTCCACCCTTCCATCCATCCACTCTTCCATCCATCCACTCTTCCATTCTTCCTCTCTTCCCTGTATGCTGTCTGCTCCGCCGTGGAGGGTCTGAACGATGCCGGACGTGCCGACTGAACTCCTAAGCGTGATGGTCGGGATCGGCATTCCTGTCGGCCTGGTCCAATGTTTCTGTGGGTACCGCATTTTCAAGATCGTGCTCGGCATACTGGGCTTTTTTCTCTTCGGGTTTGTCGCGGCGTTCGTCGGCTACGCGTTGTCCGGCGAGCCGATTGTGGCGCTGGTCGCCTTTCTGCTGGGCGGCGTGATCGGGGCCGCGTTCATGGTTGTGCTGTACTTCGTGGGCATCTTCCTGCTCGGCGCGTTCATGGGGATGATCATGGCCGGCGTGCTTTGCGGGCTGTTCGACGCCTCTCCGCACCCGGCGCTCCTCCTGCTGCTGGCCCTGATCGGCGGCGTGGTCGCCGTTCTGTTCCAGAAGCTCATGATCATTCTCTCCACCGCCTTCACGGGCGCCTGGGGCGTCGTGACGGGAGTCGCCTACTTCGTGACCGACCGCGTTGACCCCAGGCGCATGAACGACGTGCTGCGCACGGGCGGCACATGGGTGTATGGGATGCTGCTGTGCTGGCTGGTGCTGGCGTTGCTGGGCGTCGTGGTGCAGTACCGGTTCGCACCCAAGTCGCCGGCCAAGGACGTGGCGGACCGCGAATGAACCCGGATCCACCCAACGAAAAACTTGCTCGAGAACTTACTCGAGAACTGGCTCGCGAACTTCCTCGCGACTCCAATCCGGAACCCGCCTTCGCTCGGACACCGTCCGTGCACTCCCGGTTCCAACGCCAACCCCGAGATCGCGGCTCGCGTCGCGCGGCCGAAACGATCACCCCGATGGCTCGTGTGTCCTGTGCCGCCGTGCTGCTGCTTGTCGGGCTCGGATGGCACGCCCGCCCCGCGGCGGCCGAGACCGGCCCGAGGGAACCGGCACGCCTCATCGCGGCGCGGAGCTCTGTCGATCTGCCGGCCAGCGGGCAACACGGGTCCTACGCGCCGCGGGCAACATCCCGGCGCTGGTGGCTGCCCTGGCTTTGGTACGCCGGGTTGGCGGCCGTTCTGTTCGCGGCCGTGTTCGTCGCGGCGCGCAAGTTGGTCGACGCGGCCAGGATGCCCGAAGAACGACTGGCCGGCCCGCCGTCGCGCGAGGCTCGTGATGTGACCCATGTGATCGAAGTGCCGCTGCCGCGCCGGCTTGCCAACTGTCCCGGCGCCGACCGTGTTGCGCTGCCGGATGACGCGGCCGAAGAGGGTGCCCCGCCATCGCCAAATCCCATGCCGGCGGGAGTTCTGGAGGAGGTTGCGGAGGACCCCCGCAAGGCCGCCGCCTGGATACGGCGGCTCGATCTTCAGAAAACGGCGGGCCGCGAAGACGCCAAGCGCCGCCGTCGGCCGCAATCCAACTCGTAGTCAATCCGCCGGGAGAACGCGTTGACGACATTCGTCGAGTCGAAAGACGGCAGTTTCCGAGTGCGCCAGGTGCGGCTCGGCCGCATGGCGTGGGGCTTGTTCTGCCTGGTGTCGTCCGGATTCGCCGCTTTTACCGCGGTCTCCGAGTTGCTGTGGTCGGCCCCCTCGCTCGGGGCATGGATACTCGTCAGCATGACGCTGTTCCTCTTTCTGTTGTTGACCGGGCTCAGCTTTGTCGGCGGACGGCGCGGAACCTGGTTTGTAAACCCGCACTGGATCGTAACCGGCATGCGTACCGTGCAGTGGAGTCGGGACGACCGGTTCTGGAAACGGACCGTGGGGTGGCCGCCGCTCCGTTTCTCGCGCTCCTGGAAGGACCGCCGCGTTCAAGCCGTCGCCCTGTCGCGTATCGAGGAAACCGACTTCAAAATGAGACGCGCGTTTGATATTCTCCTCCTGATGAAGAACGGGAAGCGGGAGCCGCTCTGCTCCCTGCGCCGCGAGCGCGAGGCGGCCAAGCTCGCCGAGCGCATGGCCGATAAGTCCGGCGCCTTGTTCATGGACCTGACCGAAGAGTGATGCGCAGACTGGAGGAGTGGGCGAAGGGTGGAAGAGTGGAAGAATGGAAGAATGGAAGAGTGGAGGGGTGGAAGCGGGAGGGGGTGCCTCGATTGCCGCCTCCCAGCCTGCCACCTGAAACCTGGCACGCAGCGCCGTTCAGGAAAGAGAGAGAGGCAGACCATGAGAACGACTGGCCTGGCGCTGGCACTGGTGAGCGCTTTGTCTGGCGCCGCCATCACGGCGGCCGAGCCGCGCATCGAGGGGACCCCGCAGGAGCTGACGGACTATCTGCCGGGTGTCCCGGGCTCCGTGCGCCTGGTCGGCCACGGCGAAGTCGAGGTGCAGGCCGACGAAGCGACGATGATCCTCACGATCCGGACCGAAGAGCCCTCGCTTCAGAACGCGATGCAGGCCAACTGCACCACGCGCGACAACATCGTGAGAGCGCTCAAGGAACGCGGTATCGGCGAGAAGGCGATCGACACCGGCAAGTTCGCTTCCGCCCCCCAATTCGGGGCCTCGGCTTCGCGCGTCAAGGCCTACAGGGTCGAGAACACGCTGGAGGTGACGGTCACGGAGGACAAGCAACTCCAGGAGGTAGCCGCTATCGTCGACATGTATCGCGATATCATCTGCGAGGGTGTCCGCTTCACGCACAGCAAGGAGGACGAACTCAAGTTGCAGGCCTGCGCACTGGCCTGCGACGAGGTCATGCGCAGGAAGGCCGCCTACGAAAAGGGGCTGGGCGTGCGATTGACCCCGAAATCCTTCGTCGAAACACCCGCGTTGCCCGAGCAGGTCGTGGCGATCCGCGCTCTCGGGACGGCTTCGCCCGACAACAGCCCGGCCCCCCTCCGGCCGCTGCCCGGCCGCGAATCGGGAGTCGGCGAATACGCGGCGTTCGGCACGATCACCTTCGCCGTGCAGGTGAGCGTCGAGTTCATGCTCCAGAAGTGACGGGCGGGACCGCTCGCATCAGCACGTAATGTGCAGAATCGCGTTGATGTCCGGTCCGTAGTGCTCGATGAAATACTTGACCGCGTCCGGGGTCTTGAGGAGGATCAACTGAACCTTGCGACGCTCCGCCTCTTCCTTGAACTCCCGGGCCACCGGCAGTCGTCCCTGCATGCCCGTCCCGATAACGAGCGTCTTGCATTTCCAGGGAATATTCTCCCGTTCGGTCAGAGGCGTATGACCGAATTCGGCGCGCCGGGCCTTCGAGGGTCCTTTCTTTCGCTCCCGGACCTTTCCGTTCTCGAACACGACGTCCTTGACAAACACCTTGCCGTCCACCGTTATGCTGCCGAAGCGTACGTCCGTAATCTCCGGCTTCTTGCCCGTATGGACTGCGGCCGGCTCCTCTGGAGTTGTCCCGTTGCCGTCTGAGTCCCGGGGCGCTGCAGCGTACGCGGCCAGCAGCATCGTTCCCGTCGCAAGAAGCCGTGCCGTCCATCTGTTCATGTTGTATGGGAGCAGTATGCCATTTCGCAGGCCGGAGTTCAACTCCGGTATCGGCGCAGAATGGAGGAATTGGCAGGAACCCGCCAATCGTCGTGGCGACTGCCGGGCAGGCGAATGCCTCGCTTTCCTTTCACGGCGCCAGCGTCAGCGTCAGTCTCGGCCGCTCGTCCGGATAGGCCTCTTGGGTCCACACCTGAGCGGAGCGCCATGTGATGCTTGGGTCCGGGGCGAGGATGAGGCCGTGATTGGCGGACGGATCCTGGAGCCATGCCCGGACCAGTGGGTCACGTCGAAGAGCGCGCGCGTGCCCGTATGCAACGCGGCGCGGGCAACGGGCTGAGCCACGTAATCGCGGCCGGCTGCCGGGCCATGCGTGCCGCTCCAAGCGGCCGAGGCCGTGCGCTGCTGATAGTCCGCCGCACTCTCGTCCCACGCGACAAGCATTCGGTGCACGCATCCGATGCTGCCGGTCTCGGCGAGCACGCATTGGTGCCCTTGCTTCACTCTGAGGCGGCCTGCACGCGTGGTGCACGCCACCAGGCCTTCGGCCACTGTCACGACGGTGGACCTGGCGTCCGTGCGCACCGCGAACCGCGTTCCGACATCCGCTGTACGCCCGTGCGGCGTGGCGACGCGGAACGACCGATTCTCATGAGCACGACTCCTGAATCCGATGTGTTTGACTTGTGGGGCCAGGCCCCGCCCCGGTGGGGTTCCTTTCATAGACCTATTGACGCTTCTCGCGCTGCTGTGAAGTGGGGCGGCGAAGAAGGCGCAAGAAGAGTGCGGATACAGGTGAGGGGCGCCTCCGGCGCGGGAATAGGAGATTCGACACACGGAAGCCGAGACGTTTGATGGCGCGTTGACGACGCGCAAGACATCATAGTAACAGGGCGCGGATGCGCCGGCTGGAAAGCGCGAGACGCGGGAATTAGAGAGAATGATTCTGTCTAATGAACTGTTGAACGGTATAAGCGTTCCGATTACGATCAACTGGTGATGGTGCCGGTGTCGCTGGAGGCGCAACTGGAGCCAGGGACGCTGGAATACGCGATTCATCAGGTGGTGGAAACAGGTTTGGACCTGAGCATATTCGAGGCGCGTTACCGCAACGATGAGACGGGCAGGAGCGCGATTGACCCGAAAGTACTGGTGAAAATCGTGCTTTTCGGCTATTCGCGGGGGCTGACATCCTCCCGCAGCCTTGAGCGGGCGTGCCGGGAGAATATGACGTTTATGGCGCTGGCCTGCGGGCAGAAGCCGGACCACAGTACGATTGCCGGGTTTGTCTGCTCCCTGGAAGAGGAGGTGGAGGCTCTATTCACGCAGGTGCTGTTGATCTGCGATGAGGAAGGGCTGCTCGGGGGTACCAATGCTTGAAGGGGCCAAACAGAAGCTGGAAGCAGCAGGCTGGCAACAGCCGCTGAAAGACAAGCAGCTGAGTGCCGACACCGGCTGCTACAGCGTAAAGAACCTCCAGTCTTTGGCAATATCCGCGCGTGCAAGAGGATGGATCGATTCACCCTCAGAGGCCGAATCAAGGTCAACATCCAGTGGATGCTTTACTGCCTGGTTCACAACATCGAGAAAATTCTCCACTTCGGAGCGAGTTATGCGATCGCCAGAGCTTAGAACGCCGTCACGGAAGAAAGGCGCCGGCACTTTCGCCTGCACCCATCACCGGATCGGCCTGCGCACCGCATTCCGCCGCAACAAGCAGACCGAATCCGCGCCAAAGGCCTTCGCCCTCCAGCTTGACATCCTCGTCTCGAGAGCCAAAACTCGTGCCGAAAATCCGTTTTTCGACAGGCTCGTTCTGCGCAAGAGAAATGAACGAATACTCGGAGATACTGGATCGTCACGGATCACGCAATGCCGGGGATAATCTGACCGGCTTTCGTGAAGACATATGTGCGTTCTTGGAGATGTCCGACCTTCTTGAGTGGGTCGAATTGAAACATGCGAGCACGCCGGATTGCATGATCACGGCCGTATGCAAGTTGAAGAAATCAGTGGACATGAAGGACGCGCAACGGGAGGTCGAAAGGATCTGGATGGAATGCCTTCGCTATCCCTCCTTCGAGAAGCATCGCGTGGCACAGACGGGGGAGGGCTTCGTCATGGACTTCGTGACAACAACAACGGGTCTTGGTGTTGTGGGACAGATTGAATGCAGAAGATGACGCAGAACCAGCAAATGCACGGTACGGCGTACCGCCGACCGTGATTTGCAGCGTGTCGCTTGAGGGGTTGACAATCCTGATCGCATCACATATGATACCATAATGAGGAAGCGGTATCGGATCGTGATGGACTCGAATGTGTTCATTTCGGCCTTGCGATCAAGGCACGGTCCTGCATTTCGACTACTGAGCCTGATCGGAACGGGTAGATTTGACATCAGCCTGTCCGTGCCGCTGGTTCTGGAGTATGAGCAGGTTGCGCGACGTTCGCGGTGGCATGGTAAGCCTTCGTGGTCGTACGTATCGGACATCCTTGACTATCTCTGCGAAGTGGGACGGAAGCACAGGATCCACTTTCTGTGGCGGCCGCGGGAAAGGGATCCGAAGGACGATATGGTTCTTGAGGTTGCTGTGGCCGGCCGGTGCGACACGATCGTAACGTACAACAAGAAGGACTTTGCGGAAGCGGAGTCCTTCGGGCTGGAACTGCTGACACCGCAGGAGTTCCTGGCGAGGATAGGAGAGGTGAGATGAGCGCAATAAGCCTGAGGCTGCCGGATTCGCTGCACAACCGAGCGCGGCTTCTCTCGAAGAGGGACCACGTGTCAATCAACCAGTTCGTGGCTACAGCCGTGGCTGAGAAGATCTCCGCATTGGAGACTGAGGAGTACCTGGCCAAGCGGGCCGCGCGCGGGAGCCGCGCGAAGTTCGAAGCTGCCCTTGCCCAAGTTCCCGACCGCGAACCGGACGAACACGACAGATTTTGACAGCGAACAACTGCCTGGACGGTACGGCTTGACAGCCGCCCGTCAGGCCAGCGTTCGGGCCTCTCGAAAGAGTTTGCGCCCGGCATATGGGCCTCCTGCGCCCGGTTTCCATTCAGTGTTGTCCTCCCTCTTGGCGCCCTTTATACTGCATCGGCTCAACCGCAAGGCACAGGGAAGGAACACGCCATGAAGGAAGTGGAGATTACCGAGGCACTGAGCTCGGCCATCGTCGGGGAACTGGAGCAGAGCAGCCTGTTCGCGGGGCTCGGGGAACAGGAGCTTGTCGAACTGGCGAAGCGCGCGGCGGTGCGCCAATACGAACCGGGCGAAACGGTCGTCACGCAGGGCGAGCCCTCGGACAGTTTCTTCTGCATCGCCTCGGGCGAGGCGATCATCAAGGTGCAGCAGGAGGGTGGCGCCGAATTGATCGAGATTGCGCGGGTCAAACCGTTCGACACGATCGGCGAACTCGGCCTGCTGCTGGACAGCCCCAGATCGGCGACGGTCGAGGCCGGAAGAGAAGGGGCGGTCGTCCTCTATTTCACGAAGGATTCCTTTGTCGAGATGTTCGCAGAGATACCGAAGATCGGGCTGGTGATGAGCCGGGTGCTGGCCCGTCGATTCCAGCAGACTTCACGAAGTGTGCTGCTGCCGCTGGCGGCCCCGGTCGACATCGAATTCGATCCGGCGGCCTTCTCGCTTCTGCCCGCCGACTTCATCCAACGTCATCGCGTGCTCCCGCTGCGCGCGGAAGGGAACGTTCTGCACGTCGGCTTTGTGGAAGACCCGACCCCGCAGATCGTGAACCTGGCCCGCGAGCGCCTGCCCGGCATGCAGATCAACCCGGTTCTCATCGACGTGGACATGTTCAACCAGGCCCTGCAGACCACGATGGCGCAGGGGGAGTGGTCGGGCGGCGAGGAGGCGGAAAGGGCGGCGACGCAGGCCGCCCGGCCGGCCGCGCCGTCCACCGGCTCACCCAAGCTCGACCAGATGCTCCGGCGCATGGTGGCCGAAGGCGCGTCCGACATCCACATGTCCGCGGGGCAGAAACCGCGCTGGCGCATCGACGGCGTGGTCCACGAAATGGCCGACGTGCCCGCACTTGGCCCGTCCGAAGTGCTCGACCTGCTCGCGCCGCTCATGCCCGAACGCAACCGGACCCAGTTCCAGAAGGACAACGACACGGACTTCGCCTACGCCATCCCGGACATCTCGCGTTTTCGAGTCAACGTGTTCCGCGATCACAAGGGCGTGGGTGCCGTCTTCCGCCAGATCCCGAACACGATCCTCACGGTGGAACAGCTGGGGATGCCGCCATCCATCCTCACCGTCAGCGACGTTCCAAAAGGGCTCGTCCTGGTGACAGGCCCGACGGGCAGCGGCAAATCCACCACGCTGGCCGCCATCATCGATCATATCAACCGGACGCGGCAGGCGCATATCATCACGCTGGAAGACCCCATCGAGTTCGTGCACCAGAGCAAGGGCTGCATCGTGAACCAGCGGGAAGTGGGCCCGCACACGACGTCCTTTGCGCGCGCGCTGCGGGCCGCCCTGCGGGAAGATCCCGACATCGTGCTGGTGGGTGAAATGCGGGACCTCGAGACCGTCGCGCTGGCGCTGGAAACCGCGAACACCGGGCACCTGGTGTTCGGGACTCTGCACACCAATACCGCCGTCAGCACCGTCTCGCGCGTGATCGACATGTTCCCGGCCGAGCAACAGAACCAGATCCGCACCGTGCTGGCGGACACGCTCAAGGGCGTGATCGCTCAGACGCTCTGCCGCCGGATCGGCGGCGGCCGCATCGCCGCGCTCGAGATCATGGTGCCCAACCTGGGAATGGCCAGCCTGATCCGGGACGGCAAGACGCAGCAGTTGCTCAGCGCCATGCAGACCGGGCTCGCGCAAGGAAACCTGATCCTCACCAACGAACTCGTGCGGCTCGTGCGCGAAGGACTGGTCGCACCGGAAGAGGCGATGCAACAGGCTCCGGACAAAACCGAGCTGGCCCGCGCGCTCGGGGTGCGGTAGGGCCAATCGCTGCGATTAGGCTGTGTGCCAAGCGAAGATTCGTTTCAATGACGGTGGTCCCGACAGGGGTTGTCGAGACCGGCAGCGCGGCAAATCGGCCCGCGGGCGCCCGGGGGCAGAGGGCAACCGAGCCCCGCGCCGTACAGACGGCGCCCGGCCTTCAATCCCGGCCGATCCGGTACGCGTAGAGCGTCTCGGAATGACGGACATAGAGCCGTCCGCCACTCACGGCCGGGTGCGCCCAGAAGAGGCCCTTGCCGCCCTCCGGCACGGTGAACGAGCCGGTCGGGAGCCACTGTTCTGATCGGGCCCGAACCAGAGAGATTTTCCCCTTTTCGTCCAGGCAGTAGAACCGGTCGTCCGCAAAGATCAGCGACCCCTTGCCGGGCGCCTGCCAACGCTTTGTTCCGGTTTCGAAGTCGAGGCAGAACCACCCCTTGGCCTCGTGCCCGGCGCCATAGAGGTGGCCGTCGTGCAGCACGACCCCGCCGTGGTGGTTGTCGAGCAGCTCGCTCGTCCAGACGGGTTCCACGGTGAACCGGCCGTCTGCCCGGCGCTGCGGGCGCAACAGCACGCTGCCCCCGCCGTAGCCGCAGGCGCCATAGACCAGCCCGTTGTGGACGATGACGTCCGTTGCGTTGTTGTTGCGCTTGTTGCTGAGCGGATGCTGCCACAACGACTGCCCGTTCTCCGCGTGGACGGCGAACACGCGCTCGGCGCTCGTGCCGATGACCTGCGGCACGCCGCCGATCTCCGCCGGGACCAGCGAACCGTAGCCGATCGGGTCCGCCAGATCCGCATTCGCCCAGAGCGTACGGCCGGTTCGTTTGTCCAGCGCCACGATGTACCCGGCTTCGCCGCCCGGGCAGCAGAGCAGGGCATTTCCACGGATAAGCACCGACTCGCTGCATCCGTACTTGGGCCGCGGCGCCTTGAACCGTTCCAGCACATTCACGCGCCAGCGCGGCGCACCGGTGCCGGCATCGAAGGCCGTCAGGCCGCCCAGTTCGGACAGGTGGTAAACGGTATCGCCGTCCACCGTCGGCGTGCCGCGCGAGCCGGCGTGCGGGACGGCCCACGGCTGTTGCGCGCTCGCCTCCCACGACACTCCGTTCGGCCTGCGCCACAACTCCTTGCCGTCCAGGTCCAGGGCGATCACGACCGTTTCCTTGTTCGTCATGCCGGCGGTGAAGACGCGGCCGCCGGCCACCGACACCGAACTGTACCCATGCCCCAGCCCCGAAACCGACCACACCAGCGGGGGCCCTGCCTCGGGCCACGTCGTCAGAAGGCCGGTCTCGTCCGAACGGTTGTCCCGGCGCGGCCCGTGGAAGCAGGGCCAACCGGCCTGTTCGGCCGGGGCGACGGCGGCACCGAGCGCCAGTACCGAGAGCGCGATCCTTTCCATCGTTCTCAACGTGACCTCCCTGTTGAGTGCACGTGTCACGGCTCGTAGATCATCTTGACGGTCATCCCGCCGTCAACGACGAAGTTCTGGCCGGTGATGAAACCGCTGCGGCGGCCCTCCAGCAGGAAGGCGGCGAGTTCGGCGATATCGCCGGGCACGCCGACCCGCCCGCACGGGTGCTGCCGGCGGTCCGCGTCGCTGTGTATCGGGTCGCGCCGGCTCGCCGCCTTCTTCCAGTCGCCGGTCTCGATCCAGCCGGGGCTGATGCAGTTCACCCGCACGTCCGGCCCCAGGCTGATGGCCAGCGCATGGGTCAACGCGACAATTCCGCCCTTGGCCGCCGAGTACGCAAACGTGTTCGGCTCCGACTGCAACGCGCGCGTTGACGCGATGTTGACGATCGCGCCTTTGTTCGCCCGCAGGTACGGGGCCGCATGCTTGGCGCAGAGAAACGCGCCGGTCAGGTTCGAGCCGAGCACCCGGTTCCAGGCCTCGAGCGTCAGCTCGGTGAGTACCGCGCCGCCGCAGCCGCCGCCGGCGTTGTTGACGAGCCCGTCCAGCCGCCCGAACCGGCCGCGCACCGCTTGAACGGCGGCGGCCACGTCGGCCTCGACGGAAACGTCGCCGCCGCAGAAGACCGCGTCACCCTGTTCGGCCGTCTCGGCGGCCGTCTCCTCGCCCGCCTCCGCGTCGCGGTCCATGAAACCCACCGACCATCCGTGCGCCAGCAAATGCCGAACCACGGCCCGGCCGATCCCCTGCGCCCCGCCGGTCACCAGTACACAGCGTCTTTCGCTCACACGCCGCCCTCCGCTCATTCATGTGCTTCCGAGTCACCGGGGGACGGGCTTGCAAGTCCCTGTGGGACGGGCTTTCCAGCCCGTCCCCGTTTCCCGTTCGCTCGCGACTGTGCGGGACGGGCTGGAAAGCCCGTCCTACAT
>JAFGHX010000033.1 GCA_016929905.1 Kiritimatiellia bacterium | reverse complement strand
CACTAACGTTAGCCGAGGCGGTTTTGGGGCTGGGCAAGGCGCCCGGGAGGGGGCAATACCCGCAGCGGTCTTGCCCCCTCCCGTGGACCGCGGCCCAGCCCCAAAACCGCCCGGCCCCGTAGGGGTGGGGCGGCACGGCGGGGGGCGCTGCGTTCCGGCTGGGAGGCCAAGACCGCTGCGGGTATTGGCCCCCCATCCGCGCCTTGCGCACCCCGCCGTGGCGCTCCCACTAACGTTAGTGTATTTACGCCGGGGAGCACTTAGGGCACCGTCGCAAGCGTTGGACAGACCGCAGGAAGGGGAGACGACACCCATGCTCGAGAAGATCGACCTGTCGCGACAACTGCCGAAGGCCGACTACAAGAAAGCCAAAGACAAGCTGGAGAGGAAGCTTGCGACCCTGCAGCGCCAGGCGAAAGACCTGCAGATGCCCGTGATCATCGTGTTCGAAGGCTGGGACGCAGCCGGCAAGGGCACGCTGATCAACGAGCTGATCCTGCCGCTGGACCCGCGCGGTTTCAGCGTGCACAGCACGCTGCCACCCAACGAGGAGGAAGCCCTGCGCCCTTTCCTCTGGCGGTTCTGGCGGGATACGCCGGCGCGCGGGCGCATCGCCATTTTCGACCGCAGCTGGTACCGCCACGTCCTGAACGACCGCGTCGACCGCGTGGTGAAAGGCCGGCGGCTGCAGCAGTCCTACCAGGACATCCTCTCGTTCGAACGTCAGCTCGCGGACGACGGGAACATCATCATCAAATTCTTCCTGCACATCTCGAAGAAGGAGCAGAAGAAGCGCTTCAACAAGCTGCGCAAGAACAAGGTTACGGCATGGCGCGTGACCCAGGACGACCTCAGGCGCCACAAACAGTACAACGCCTATCTGGAGGCCATCGAGGACATGCTGGCGCGGACCGATTCCGACTTCGCACCTTGGACGGTGATCGAGGCGCATGACCACCGGTTCGCGACGCTCAAGATCTTCAACACCGTCATCGCCGCCGTGCAGCACGGCATCAAGGCCGCGCAACGCCGGACGAAGCCGGAGCCCGGGCCCGCGCCGGCCGAGGAGTTGCCCTCGGCTCTTGCCGCAACGGTGCTGGACAACGTCGACCTCTCGCTCGCGCTCGAGCGCGACGACTATCACCGTGAACTCAAGAAGAAACAGAAGCGGCTGCGCGATCTGGAGTACGGCATCTATATGCGGCGCATCCCCGTCGTCATCCTCTATGAAGGCTGGGACGCCGCGGGCAAAGGCGGCAACATCCGGCGCCTGACCCAGGAGCTGGACCCGCGCGGCTACGAGGTCGTGCCCATCGCCGCCCCCAACGATGTCGAAAAGCAGCACCACTACCTCTGGCGGTTCTGGACCCAAATGCCGAAAGCCGGGCATATCGCCATCTTCGACCGGTCCTGGTACGGACGCGTGCTCGTCGAGCGGGTCGAAGGCTTCTGTACGGAAGCCGACTGGAAACGGGCGTTCCACGAGATCAACGAGATGGAGGAGCATCTCACCAATTTCGGGACGGTCCTCCTCAAGTTCTGGCTGCACATCGATCAGGCCGAACAGTTGCGCCGCTTCCGGGAACGGGAGAAGACGCCGCACAAGAAGTGGAAGATCACCGAGGAAGACTGGCGCAACCGCAAGCAATGGAAGCGCTACAAGGTGGCCGTGGAGGAAATGCTGCTGCGCACCAGCACCGCGTACGCGCCCTGGACCATCGTCGAGTCGAACTGCAAGTGGCACGCCCGCGTCAAGGTCCTCGATACCGTGATCCGGGCCGTGGAGGAGAAGGGCCTGGCATGAGCCGCGGGAGCATGACGCGCCGGACCTTCCTGCAAAGGGTTGGGCTTGGCACCGCATCGCTCGCCCTGCCCAGCCTGGCCGGGCCGGCCGCCCGGCCGGAACCGGCGAGGCGGCGCCCGAACATCCTGGTGATTCTCGCCGACGACCTCGGCTTCTCGGACATCGGCTGCTACGGCAGCGAGCTCGACACGCCCGCGCTCGACCGGCTCGCGCTCGGCGGCCTGCGGTTCACCCAGTTCTACAACGCCGGACACGGCGGCCCCACGCGCGCCTCGTTGCTCACCGGCCTGTATCCCCATCAGGCGGGAGTCGGCCGAACCGGCGCCGATCTGCGACGGCCGGGCTACCGCGGCCGGTTGAACGACTCCTGCGTCACCCTGGCCGACGTGCTGAAGGCGGCGGGCTATGCCACGTTCATGGCCGGCAAGTGGCACCTCGGCCTGGACCGCCCGCACTGGCCGCTCGATCACGGGTTCGAGGCCTGGTTCGGCCTGCTCAACGGCGCGTGCAGCTACTGGCGGCTCGACGCCGACTCCCGAATGGCCCGCGACCACGACCTGTTCGAGCCGACCGAGCCCGACTTCTACATGACCGACGCCTTCACCGAACAGGCGGTCCGCTTCATCGAACAACACGGCCCGGAACAAGGCCCCTTCTTCCTCTACCTGGCCTACTCCGCCCCGCATTGGCCCCTGCACGCCTGGCCCGCCGATATCGACAAGTACCGCGGACGTTACATGAAGGGTTGGGATGTCGCACGGGCGGAACGCCACGTGCGCCTGCTCCTCGCCCGGCTCGTCAGCAACCGCTGGATGCTGCCGCCCCGCGACAGCCGCGTCGCGGCCTGGCGCGACGTGGACAGGGGAAAGCAGGAAAACATGGACCTGCGCATGGCGGCCTACGCCGCTCAGATCGAACGCATGGACCGGGGCATCGGCCGCATCGTCCGCAAACTGGAAGACTCCGACATCCTGGACGATACGCTGATTCTCTTCCTGTCGGACAACGGCGCGTGCCCTGACGGCGGCCCCTGGGGCTTCGACCGCCTGGACGGCGAACCGGGCACGCGCAGCTCGTTCGCCAGCTACGGCGCCTCCTGGGCCACCGTCAGCAACACACCGTTTCGAGGCTATAAGGCACAAGCCTGCGAAGGCGGCATCGCCACCCCGCTCATCGCACACTGGCCCGCCGGTATCTCCTCGCGCGGCCGGGCCACCCCCTCGACAGGCCACACGATCGACATCATGGCCACGTGCTGCGATGTGGCGAATGCGGCTTACCCGGAAACGGCCAAGGACCGCCCTGTCACGCCGCTCGAAGGCAAGAGCCTGCTCCCGGTCTTCCAGGGCCGCGGCCGTATCGGGCACGACGCCATCTGCTGGGAATACGAGGGCCACTGTGCCGTGCGCTGCAACGACTGGAAACTCGTCCGCGCATCCAACCGTGACTGGGCGCTCTACGACATGGCCGCCGACCGAACCGAAACCAACAACCTGGCCGCCGACCACCCCGAACGCGTCGGCGAACTCGCCGCCGTCTACGATGCCTGGGCACGCCGGTGCGGCGTGTAGCGCGCGCACACGGCCGCTTGCGGCGCCGCAGAACACTATTGACCCCGGTTGGAATTCCGACGTAGCATGAAGGACTGTCCCTTTCCGGAACGCCGGCCGCACGGCCGGCTTCCAACGGAAAACAACAACAAGAGACCGGGGGCTCGCTGCGCATGAAACGACCGAACTTCATCGTGTTCCTCACCGACGATCAGGGCTACGGAGATCTGTCCTGCATGGGAACGACGGACTTCCGCACGCCGCACCTGGACCGCCTGGCGGCGGGCGGCGCGCGGTTCACCAACTGGTATTCGAATTCCCCGGTCTGTTCGCCGTCCCGTGCGGCACTCATGACCGGCCGCTATCCCGGCAATTGCGGGGTCCGCTCCATCCTGGCCGGCCACAGAACCGCAACCGGCCTGCCCGCCACCGTTCCGACCCTGCCCACGGCCCTGAAGGCGCTCGGCTACCAGACGGCCATGTTCGGGAAGTGGCACCTCGGCATGGCCGAAGAGAGCCGCCCGCACAACCATGGGTTCGACGAGTGGTTCGGGTTCCTCGCCGGCTGCGTGGACTACTACTCGCATGTCTTCTACTGGGGCATGAACGCCGAGAACGACCCCACCCACGACCTGTGGGAAAACGGCAAGGAAGTCTGGCTCAACGGCGAATATTTCACGGATATCGTGACGCGCCGCGCCGTCGACTACGTGCGACGGGCCGCCGCGCGCGCGCGGCCGTTCTTCCTGTTCGTGCCCTACTCCGCACCCCATTACCCCATGCACGCCCCGCGCCAGTATGTCGACCGCTTCCCCCATCTGCCCCCGGACCGCCGAATCATGGCCGCGATGCTGAGCGCCGTCGACGACGGGGTCGGCGCCATCCTCGCCGAAGTGGAACGGCAGAACATCACCGAGAACACCTGCGTGTTCTTCATGGCCGACAACGGCCCGTCCCGCGAGACGCGGAACTGGTTCGACGGCTGCCGCGACTGGTATTACGGAGGGACGACCGGCGGCCTCAAAGGCCACAAGTTCAGCCTTTACGACGGCGGCATTCGTTCCCCGGGCATTCTGCACTGGCCGGGTACCGTGCCCGCGGGGCAGGTCCTTGACGGCGTCGGGGCCGCCATGGATATCTTCCCGACCTTCCTCAAGGCCGCCGGCGGCGACCTCGCCGCTTGCGAAGTGGACGGGACCGACATCCTGCCAATGGCCGCCGAGCGCAAAGCGCCGCCGCAACGGGACGTGTTCTGGGAGATGAACCGGCAGACAGCCGTCCGCCGCGGGAAGTGGAAACTCGTGCTCAACGGCCAGTTGGTCGAAGGCGCGCCGCCCGAGGATGAAGTCCACCTGGCCGATCTCGATGCCGACATGGGCGAGACGACGAATTTGAAGGACCGGCACCCGGACGTCACCGCCGAACTCCGGCAGACCGCCGAGGCCTGGCGGGCACGTATGGAGAAGCGCTGGGAGGAGGAATGGATCCCCCAGTCAACCGGGACTGTAACGCACGCGTAAGAAGGAGCAACCGTGAACATTATCTTCATCGTCGTGGACACGCTGCGCTACGACTACATACGCGCGCACGGGGCGAATGACTGGATACAAACGCCGAACATCGACAGGTTGTGCGGCACGTCATGGCTGTTCGATCACGCCTACACCGCGAGCTATCCGACGATCCCGCACAGAACGGACGCGCTCACCGGCGCGTACGGCAACCCGTTCCATACGTGGATGCCCCTGCCCTGGCACTGGCGAACCTTCCCGCGCGCCTTGGCCGAGGCCGGCTACTGCACGCAACTGATCCACGACACGCCGCACCTCGTCAACGGCGGGCACAATTTCGACACGCCCTACCAGGGCTGGACGCCGATCCGCGGCGCGGAGGTCGACCGGCCGTGGGTCGACGCCCTCTCCGACTGGCCGCCGAACTGGGGGCACGATCCGCTGTTCGACTTCATCGAGAAGGAGGCCATCTATAAGAGCCACGTGACCTATCCCTATCTGAGAGCCAACAGGAAGCGGCGGGCGGATGAAGACTGGAATGCCGCCAAGCTGTTCCTGACCGCCTGTGAATTCCTGCGCGACAACGCCTCGCGGGAGAACTTCCTGCTGCACATCGATTGCTTCGATCCGCACGAGCCCTGGGACGCGCCGCCCGATTTCGTGCGCCTCTATGATCAGACGCCCGATTTCGACGGCCGCATCGATCCGCGTTCCTTCCTGCATGGCCACACCCGGGGCGGCCAGGTGCCCGAGGCCGCCGTCAACCGCATCAAGGCCTGCTATGCCGCCAAGGTGAGTTGGGTCGACAAGTGGGTCGGCCGCGTGCTTGACACGCTGGAGGAGACGGGACTGGCCGGCAAGACAGCCGTTCTGTTGACGGCAGATCACGGCACGAACGTAGGCGAACGCGGCCTGTTCGGCAAGAAATCGCCCGTAAAGGAACAGGAAGGCCACGTGCCTTTCGTCGTGCACGTGCCGGGCGCCGGGAGCGGACGCAGCGCCGTGATCGTCCAGCCCCAGGATATCTTCGCCACGCTGCTGGGAATCGCCGGCGTTCCGGCCCCCGACGATCTGGACTCGCACGATGTTCTCGCCGCCGCCCAGGCCGGGCAAGACGGATGCCGCGAGGTGGCCCTCTCGGGAGCCGCCGCAAGCCCGCGGTGGGGCGAAGCCAAACAGGCCGTCCTGTTCACCGTCTTCGATCGGGAATGGTACTTGGGCTGGACCCGCCAGCCGGAACATTGCACGCTCACGCGCTACGGGGCATTGGAAGACAGCGCGGCACAGCAGCCGGAGGTCGTGCAGCGCCTGCACAAGGCCGGGCTGGACGAAATCGCGCGACGCGGCATCGATCCCAAGCTGCTCGCCTGGCTCCGGAACGCCGGGGAGACCGAGTTCCCGACCGGATGCACGTTCTTCCGCGGCGGCGCGAGGCCGAAAGGCTACGAGAGCTACTGGAGCTGGTACTACCACAAGCCATGAAAGCCGAAGCCGTACTCTTCGATCTGGACGGGACCCTGCTGGATACCATCGGGGATCTTGCGGTCTCGATGAACAACGTGCTGCGCGGCCTGGGCTTCCCGACGCACGCCGTCGAGGCGTACAAGCGCTTTGTCGGCGACGGGGTCGTCAACCTGGCCAAGCGGGTCCTGCCCGACGCACAACGAAGCGACGAAGAGCTGGTCGCACGATGCGTGGCCGCCATGCGCGTGGAATATGCCGCGCATTGGGCTGATACGACGCGTCCCTATCCGGGTGTCCCGGAGCTGCTGAACGAACTGACGCGGCGGCACGTTCCGAAGGCCGTCCTCTCGAACAAACCGCACGAATCCACCGTGCGTTGCGTTGCCGGCCTGCTCGCCGAATGGGAATTCGATACCGTGCTCGGCCAGCAGCCGGGTGTTCCCTGCAAACCCGACCCGACCGGCGCGCAGCGCGTCGCCGCGCAGTTGGGCATCGCGCCCGCCCGTTTTCTGTATCTCGGCGACACGGGCACGGACATGCGGACAGCCTGCGCCGCCGGCATGCATGCGCTGGGCGCGTTGTGGGGGTTTCGGACGGCCGATGAACTGCGCCGCCACGGCGCCAAGCGCCTCATGACGCGCCCGACGGACCTGCTGGACCTGCTCCCCGCGCCGTGACACGCCCCGCGCGCGGCGCCCGGCTTCGTCCGTGTCAGCTCCCGGTGGTCCGTGTTCGTCCGTGTGAGTCCGTGTCAGGTCGTGCGCCCCGGCCGCACGGGCCGGCCGCCGCTCAGATCCGCTCCGGGGCCTCAATCCCCAACAACGCAAGCCCCTGGCGCAGCGTGCGGGCAATCACGCCGCACAGCCGCACCCGGCTCTCCCGGACCCCGTCAGGTGCCTTCAAGAACGGAACATTCTGATAGAAACTGCTGTACGTCTGCGCCAGGTCGTAGAGGTAGTCGGCAATCACGCTCGGCTTGTAGCTGCGCGCCGCCAGCATCAGGGTTTCGGGGAACCGCACGAGCTTCAAGGCCAGCGCCCGCTCCACGGGTTCCGAAAAACGAACGGCGTGCGCCCCAAGTTCACCGGCCGGGAACCGCTCGTGGTACTTGTCTTCGACACTCGCAATCCGCGCGCAGGCATACTGCAGGTACGGCGCCGAATTGCCGTCAAGCGAGAGTGCCTTCTTCCACGTGAACGTCACCGTGCTCTGCGGGTTCTGGCTGAGGTCCGAATACTTGACCGCCCCGATCCCGACAGCGCGTGCCACCGCTGCCTGCTGCGCGGGATCCATCTCCGGGCTGGCCTCGCGTACGATCGCCAATGCGCGCGCTTCCGCTTCGTCCAGCAGCCGCTCCAGCTTGATCACGTTGCCTTCGCGCGTGGAAAAGGTGCCCTCCGGCAGGCGCATCAGGCCGAACCATACGTGCTGCAGGTCTACGGCAATCCCCATCTTCCTGCAAATGGCGAATACCTGCCTGAAATGCAGTTGCTGCCGCTCGTCCGTCACATAGACGATGCGGTCGGGCTTGAATTCGGCCACCCGGGAGCAGACCGTCGCCAGGTCGGTCGTGGCATAGTTGAAAGCGCCGTCGCTCTTCCTGATAATGCAGACCGGCAGTTTCTCGTCATCGAGAAAGACGACCTGCGCGCCTTCGCTTTCCTCCGCCAAGCCCATCTGCCGCAGGCGCTCAACAACACCGGGCAACCGCTCATTGTAGTGGCTCTCGCCCCGAACCAGGTCGAAGGTCACACCCAACCGCGCGTAGATCCGCTCGAATTCACGCAGGCTGAGTTTGACGAACTCCTCCCACAGCGCCCGGTTCTCCGCGTTGCCGGCCTGCAGTTTGACCAGTTCGTGCCGGCATTGGTCGAGCCAAGTCGGATCACCTGCCGATCGCTCGTAGCTCTTCACGTAGACACGCTCAAGCTCGTCCACCGGCGAATCCTTCAACGCATCCTTCTCGGCGAAATGGCGGTACCCCATGATCAGGATCCCGAATTGCGTGCCCCAATCGCCCACGTGGTTGTCGGCTATGACGCGGTAGCCCAGGAACCGGTGAAGCCGGTCCAGCGCATGGCCGATAATGGTGGAACGGATGTGCCCGATATGCATGGGCTTCGCCACGTTCGGGCTGGAGTAGTCCATGACGATCGTGTGCCCCGCACCCGGCACGGGAACGCCCAGCCGTGCGTCGGCAGCCATCTCCTCGATCCGGGCCGCCAGCCAGGCGTCGCGCAGGTGGAAATTGAGGAATCCCGCCCCCGCAATCTCGACGCGGTCAACGGCGTCGGGCCACTTCGTTTCGCTTGCCGCGCGCTCCGCCACCTCGCGCGGCGGCTGCCTCAGCGTCTTGGCCAATGCCAGCGCCGCGTTGCACTGGTAATCGCCGAATCGGTCCGCGCCGGAGGCTACGACGACCACCTTACCAAGCGCCGTGGCATCCAGCCCGAACGCGGCCCCAAACGCCACCCGCGCGGCGTCGGTAAGAAGCTCCGTGATGGTCAGGCCTGGTTTCATATTCGCGTGACGTTAGCAGAAAAGCCCCGCCGCCTCAACCGCGGATATCCGGAAGTGCCGCCCTCATCCGCTGCCGTCCATCAATCCGCTGGCATTCTCTCCCCCATCCGCTGCCGTCCATCAATCCGCTGGAACCTTCTCCCCCATCCCCTGCCGT
>JAFGHX010000306.1 GCA_016929905.1 Kiritimatiellia bacterium | reverse complement strand
TGCAGCCGGGGGGGAAGAGCCGAGCCGCCGTCGCCCTGCGGGCTATGGCGAGCCAGGGACGGCTCTTCTACTATGGGCGACACGGCCTCAGACGAAGTTTCCACCCTCGTCATATCCGGCGCCGTCTACTCCGGCACCCAGAACGTCTTCTGTTCCGTCACCGGTTCCGGCACGCCCTCGACCTCGATCGCGATTGTCGCGGCGATCGGGTCCGGCAGCGGGAACGGGATATGGCGGAAGAAGAGCCGGGCGCCGTTCTGTTCGAACGGGATCGACTCGCCGGTCGCTAGCCAGCGCGCGGCCAGGACCTTGTTCTTGATCTCGGCCAGACAGTATTCCGGACCGGGCGCCTTGAACAGGTGCGCATAGACCGTACGGCCCCGCCAGGTCAGGATCCCGCAGTTGTTGTAGGCGAACGGCGAGCGCGGGGAATCGGGCAGGAACGCCCGGTTTCGTGCGAGCCACTCGCCGGCCTGCTCGAGAATCCGGACCGATTCCTCCGGCAGGGTCCCATCGGCTTTCGGCCCCACGTTCAGCAGAAGGTTCCCGCCCTTTGCGGCGGCGGTCACAAGCATGCGGATCACCTCGCGCGCGTCCTTCCAGTTGTTGTCGCCCGCGTGGTAGCCCCAGTTGTCGTTCAGCGTCAGACACGCCTCCCAGACGCCGTCCTTGGGTTTCAGCGACTGTTCCTGGCAGGTGAAGTCGAAGGGCGGGCCGTTACGGTTGTTGATGAGAATACCCGGCTGCAGTTCCTTGACGCGGGCGTTGGCCGCCTCGCCGTCGAACGGGCCGGGGATGCACCCGTCGTACCAGAGGATGTCGATCGGGCCGTAATTCGACATCAACTCCTCGAGCTGGGCACGGTAGTAGCGGATGAAACGCTTGCGGCTCTCTTCGTCGCGCCACTCCTGGGATTTCGGCCAGTCCCGGGCATAGGCGGTGGGATAGTCCTCGTGCCGCCAGTCGGCGCCGGAGAAGTAGAACCCCACCTTCAGGCCGGCGGCCCGGGCCGCCTCGACGTAGGGCTTGAGCAGATCCCGTTTCGGGCCCATCTTGGCGGCGTTGAAATCCGAGGTCCGGGTGTCCCACAGCGCGAACCCATCGTGATGGCGCGTGGTCAAGACCATGTATTTCATTCCGGCACGCGCGGCCAACGCCGCCCAGCCGGCGGGATCGTACCGCTCCGCCTTGAAGTTCCGCACGTACTTCTCGACGTATTCCGAGTAGGGGATACGCTCCCGGTTCATCACCCATTCCCCGCGCCCCGCCACCGAGTACGCGCCCCAGTGTATGAACATCCCGTAGCGTGCTTCCGTGAACCAGGCTGTGTCCGACATTCGCGCGCTCCCCCCATGGTGCACCGCCCCACACATGTGCGACGGCTCAGCCGACGTTTTCGATGAAGAGCCGCAGGCACGCTGCCTGCGGCGCAGGTCAGGCGCACGGCTCATACTGCCGACATATAGCCACCCGCGAGCCGTGTCAAGCGCCGAACGCGCGGCGTCGCGCGCGGGAGGGAGCCGACCGAGGCGCCTCACCCGCGCCGGCGTGAGGTGTCCTCGGGGCTCGCTTTCTCCCGCAGCGTCCAGCCGCCGACCAGACGCCCGCCGCTGATCGCCGGGCTCCGGATTGGCCGGCCCGTGTTTCAGGATTGATTCGCCACTCGCGTGCGGCTATAGTCCCTCCAACCGGGACGAGGGGTACTGGAAGACCGGTTCCCCTCACGTCCGGCGGCAAGTCCGCTCAACAGGGAGGCGGGGCGCGGGAGGCTGTCATGCTGAAGCGGTGTCGGCTCCGTGTCTTGCTGGCGCTGGGCAGTGCGCTGGCGGGTTTGGCCGCGGCCCAGGACGACCAATACTGGGCCGACGCCTTCGGCAACCTGTTCGCCGACGGTCCCATCTACGCAACGGCCATTGCCGACTCCGGCGAGATCTACATCGGCGGCGATTTCGCGCATATCGGCGACCAGTTTATCCGCTCGCTGGCCAGATGGGACGGCACCAACTGGTCCGCAGTGGGTGGCATCAACATCGGGAACGCCGTGCACGCCATCTGCCTGGTCGGCAACAACGTGTACGTTGGCGGCACGTTCTGGGTGGGGTTTGCCGAGGCGCCCGGCAACAAAATTGCCCGCTGGGACGGCTCGGCGTGGCACGCGTTGGGCGAAGGCGTGTCCGGGGGAAAGGTGTGTGCGATCACGTTCGGGGGCGGTGTGCTGTGCGTGGCCGGCGACTTCACCCAGGCCGGGGGACAACCGGCCGACCGCGTGGCGGTGTGGGACGGAGAGTCGTGGTCAGGCCTGGGCGATCCGGACTTCCAGCTGGACGACGAAGTGCATGCGGTGGCGGTACACAACGCGGACGTGTACCTGGGCGGGCACTTTCACGGGGATGTGGGCTGGTGCGGCATCAAGCGCTGGCGCGCGGGGACGTGGACGACGCTCAACTCGATCGTGGGCCGGGTCTACGCCCTGCGCACATGGGGCACGGACCTCTACGCGGGCGGCGACACGATCCTGGGGTACGGCGGGCCCGTGAAGTATCTTACGAAGTGGGACGGCAGCGCGTGGTCTGCGGTTGGTGAGGACCTCAACGGGCATGTGCGTGCGGTGGACGTGGATGAAAGCGGGGCGGTCTATGTCGGCGGCGCCTTCACGCAGGCCGGCACGAATGCCGCCAACCGCGTCGCTCGGTGGACCGGCAGCAGTTGGCTCCCGGTGGGCACGGGCGGGGAGAACGGGGTGGACGGCACCGTGTACGCGGTGGGCGCCGGCGACGGCAACGTGGTTGTTGGCGGCGACTTCGTGCGCGCGGGCGGGCGGATGTCATGGCATGTCGCCCGGTGGGACGGCAGCCAGTGGCTGGGCGGCGGCGGGTTGGACGACAGAGTCGACGCTGTTGCGATTGAGGACGGATCCGTTTATGCCACCGGCGATTTCGATCTGGCGGGTGGCGAGAGCTGCATAGGCATCGCGCGCTGGTCGGGTGGGCGGTGGTGGCCGCTTGGACAGGGCTTGGACGGCTGGTGGGCGAACGAGGGGTACGCACTGGCGGCGTGTGGGTCGAACGTGTTCGTTGGCGGGTTCATCAATGGCGCGGTGGGTGGGGACGTGCCGGCCAACCATGTTGCGAAGTGGAACGGCTCGGCTTGGGCCGGACTCGGATCCGGGGTGGTGGCCCGGGCCTATGGGCTTGCCCTGAGCGGCCAGGACCTGTACGTGGGCGGTGCGTTCTTGAACGCCGGAGGGCAGTCGGCCCTGCGTGTCGCCAGGTGGAATGATTCCACGGCGGCGTGGTCGGCCCTGGGGTCGGGTCTCAACTCTACCGGCCTGGCGCTCGCCGTTGACGGCCAGAACGTGTATGTGGCCGGTGACTTTGACCAGGCCGGCGGCACAAGCGCCCTTCATGTTGCCCGCTGGGACGGCGCCACGTGGCACCCACTGGGCGAAGGCGTGGACGGAACCGTCCGTGCCGTGGCCATCAGCGGCTCGAACGTCTTTGTCGGAGGCGATTTCACAAATGCCGGCGGGACCGCGGCCAGCCGGGTGGCGCGCTGGGACGGCAGCACGTGGCACGCGCTCGGATCGGGACTGAACGGCACGGTGCGTGCGCTGGCCGTGCAGGGCAGCGGCCTGTATGCGGGCGGCGTTTTCACGAATGCCGGCGGCACCGCGGCCAACCGCGTGGCGCGCTGGGACGGCAGTGCGTGGCATGCGCTGGGGTCCGGCGCGAACGCGGAAGTGTCCGCACTGGCCGCCTGCGAAACCGACCTGTATGTGGGCGGCGAGTTCACGTACGCGGGCGGGAAGCCGTCCTATCGGTTTGCCCGCTACTCGCCGCCCGCATGGGTCGCGGCATCGGCAAGCGCATACGGCACAATCGCGCCGTCGGGCGCGATCACGATCCCGCCGGGCGGCCAGCAGACGTTCATCATGACCCCGTCCGCATTCTGCCACCTGGAAGACGTATGCGTCGACGGCGTGTCCGTGGGCGCGGTGGGGTCCTATCTGTTCGAGAACGTGGCCCACAGCCACACGATCCACGCGACCTTCGCGCTGGATACCTACCCCATTGCGGCGGGGACCCCGTCGAACGGCAGCATCAGCCCCACGGGCACGGTGTGGGTGTCGCACGGCGGCAGTCAGCTCTACAGCATCGAGCCCGACCTGTTCCACCACCTGGTCGACGTGCTGGTGGACGGTGTGTCGACGGGGGCCGTGGCGACGTATACCTTCCAGAACGTCACCGGCCCGCACGCCATCGACGCGGTGTTCGAGCCCGACACCTACGCGATCATGGCGGTCGCGGGTGCGAACGGCGCCATTGCGCCTTCGGGTACCGTCTACGTGGCGCACGGCGGCAGCCAGACCTTCACGAACATGCCGGCCCCGTTCCATCACGTGGACACCGTGTACGTGGACGGGGTGGCGACAGGCGCGGTGAGTTCCTTCACGTTCGAGTCCGTCGCAACCAACCACGTGATCACCGTGTCGTTCGCGAACGATTTCATCGACGTCTGTTACGTGGCCACGAACGGCGGGCACGTGTTCCCGTATACCAACTGGGTGACAGCCGCGACCAACATTGCCGACGCCGTGTCGGCCTCCAGCGACGGATCCGCTGTGCTTGTGAACGACGGAACCTACTTTGTGGACGACACCATCTACGTCAACGAAGGCACCACGGTGCACAGCGTGAACGGGCCCGCGGTGACTCGGGTGGACGGGGGCGGCAGTGTGCGGTGCTTCTGCCTGAACCACTCGAACGCCGTCTTGGACGGGTTCACGATTGTCAACGGGGCGGTGCCTGGCGGCCTCGGGGGCGGCGTCTACCTGAGCGCGGGCTCGCTCCGGAACTGCAAGGTCAGCGGTTGCACGGCGGAGTATGGCGGCGGCGTACGCTGTAATGCGGGCGGCGTCTTGCGGAACTGCCTGCTGACCGGCAACTCAGCCGGGTTCCAGGGCGGCGGCCTGCACTGCAACAGCGGGGGCGAGGTGTGGAACTGCACGGTCACCAGCAACACCGCGGTCTCTGCCGGCGGCGGGGTCTACACCTACGGCGGCGGTGCGATCCGGAACTGTATCGTGTACGACAACACGGCGCCCGCCGCCCCCAACTGCGGGACCGGCTGGACCGGCTGGAGCTACGACTACTGCTGCACCGTGCCGGCGGTCGGGACGGCGTGCGTGACCAACGAGCCGGGCTTCCTGGACGCGGCGGGCGACTACCGCCTGATGAGCGATTCCGCCTGCATCGACGCGGGCACGAACGCGGCGTGGATGCTGACGAGTACGGACCTGGCCGGCGTGCCGCGCTGGGTGGGGTCGGCCGCGGACATCGGCGCCTACGAGCTGACGGCGACCCACTACGTCTCCCCGTCAGGCTGGCACGCGTGGCCGTTCCTCAGCTGGGCGGGCGCCGCCACCGACATCCAGAGCGCCGTGGACGCGGCGGCGCCCGGCGACAGCGTGCGGGTGGCGGCCGGTACCTATCCGCTCGCGGCGGAGATTGCGGTGACGGCGGCCGTTTCCGTCGTGAGCGTCGACGGGCCCGGGGCGACTCGCATCGACGGGGGCGGCAGCGTGCGGTGCGCCTGGTTGAGCGGCGGCGGCTTGCTTGCCGGCTTCACGCTCACCAACGGCGCGGCGCGGCCCAGCGGCGGAGACAGCGAGGAACGGCGCGGGGGCGGCGCGTACCTCGCGGACGGCAGTCTGTCGAACTGCTGGCTGCTGGACAACCAGGCGTTGGGCGGCGGGGGCGCGGGGGTTTTCGGGGCGACGGGAACCGTGCAGGCCTGCCTGGCCAGCGGCAACGTGTCGGGCGCCTGGGGCGGCGGCGTGGCCGTGGCGGGCACTGTCGACAACTGCCGGATTCACGGCAACAGCGCCGTGCGAGGCGGCGGCGCGGTGACGTCGGCGGGCGGCGTCCTGCGCAATTGCACCGTGGTCGGCAATACGGCCGGCGAGATGGGCGGCGGCGTCTACAACAACGATGCGGGCCTGGTACAGAACTGCATTGTTTACGACAATACGGCGCCCACCGGCCAGAACTACGCCGCGACCGGCGGCGCGTGGGCCTATGAGAACTGCTGTACCACGCCGGAAGTGGGTGCGAATTGCGTGCCCGCGGACCCCATGTTCCTGAACGCCCCGGCACACGACACGCGCTTGCGATGGGGCTCACCCTGCATCGACGCGGGGCTGGACCTGTCGGCGGAAGGGCTGACGGCCGACTTCGACGGGCAGGCCCGTCCCATCGACGGCAACCTCGACGAAACGAATCGCTTCGACATCGGTGCGGTCGAATACAATCCCCAGCTTGTGGACACCGACGGTGACGGGCTGCTCGATGCCGACGAAGTGACGGTCCACTCGACCAGCCCGTCTCTTGCCGATACGGACACCGACGGCATGGACGACGGCGAGGAGCTGGTGGCCGACACCGACCCGACCGATCCGGCGTCCGTACTGAAGATTCTGGATATCGGCTCCAACACAAACGGCATCACACTGGAGTGGCAAGGGGGGGTGGCCGCCACGCAGATTGTCGAATGCTGCGAGGATCTCGTGAACACCAACGCGCCCTGGTTGCCGGTCCACACGAACGCGCCACCCACCACGGTCACGAATCTCATGGTCGATCTCGGCGCGACCAACCAACAGCTCTATTACAGGATCCGCGTGGACGAGTAGTCCCGCCGCGAAGGCGGGTTTCACGAGCCGTCTTTTTCGGCAGGCTCAACGTTCACCACAGGTTTCGAAAAGGAGGCCAAGCCCCAGCTTCGGCCTGTGCAAGTGTGGGGAATGGGCAGAAGGCTCAGCATGAACCGCGTCGTGAAGGCCGTCCGCGGCCTTTACGACGTCGTGTTCGATGCTGTTGTTGGCTGGTGTTGTACTGCAGGAAGGCGTACTACCTTGTGCCCGCAGCGTTCCTGGATCTTGCGAAGGTCTTCGCAGATCAGGTCGAGGTCGGACTTGCACTTACGCGTATGTTCCATCCGAAAACGCCGGACTTCGTCCACGATGGGGTCGTTCATTGGCTCGCCTCCATGAGTTCGTCGGGTGAGCAGATCTCGGGACAGCGGTAACCGGAACTCTCGACAACCTGCCGGATGAGCATCTTCTTGAAAGGGTTGTTGATGTGAGCGAAGTTCCACGTCAGGAGAACGTCAATGCCGTTCACGGCGGCTACGGCAATGTGCACCGCATCCTCCGGAAACTCCTTCGGAATGGCCTTGTCAGCAAGGAGCCGTGCGGCAAGATCGCGAGATTCTTGATCGATATCCAGAACAGGAAAAGGCTCGATCGCAGCAAGGCGCTTCTGCGCCTGCTCCTCGTTCCCAGAACCGGCTTCCTCGTAAACCAAAGCTGAAATATACGTGCGAAATTCCGAGACGAGGCGTGGCCAGAGTGAGCGTGTCTCCTCCCGGCGCGCAGCCACCATTAGATCCCGGGTTGCACGTCCAGTCAAGTAGCTCACTACCGTCGTCTCGATATAGACCTTTGGGTTCACATCCACAGTATATCATCCGTGGGGCATCTCGATCAATCTCGTTCCAAGCCAACGGGGGCGCTGAAGATTCGGCGCGTCTTCGCGCCGATATCCTCCAGCGCCGGGTTCGGAGTCTGTTGTCAATCGCCCGGGAACGTTTGGTCTTCTCTCTCCTGGAGGGCGAGGCTGCGCCGAGCCGCCCGCCAGTCCCGGACTTGCCCGCGGCCGCGGCTCGGCACAGCCTTCCGCCGCGGGCGGACAGGCAGTCCTCCATTGGGACGGCATTCGACTCTCGCCAGCGAATCACCTCCGTCGTCCTTCCGCTCCGAACGATCAGGATGAAGCGCAAGAGGCAGGCCGTCCGCGGCCTGTCGCTTGTCGCTTCGATCCTCTTGTTCGATGCGGCTTCTGTCGAGACTGGTAGAATTGGACCAGCTTGCGGGAGTCGAAACCGCAGCGACGAGAGATCGCTTCTCTTGAATCCCAGACACGTTGTAGAGTCGCATCCGTCATGACGTCTCCTCCCCGCACAATTCCATAGGGGTTACCAGGGCAGGCACAAACAACCCCAGACGTGTGTTGATGATACGTATGTGCTCAAACTTGTTCGCATTGGCAATATGCGCGCAGTTCCAAGTCAACAGAAAGTCGCACTTGTGATAGGACGCCAGCGCCAGATGCAGCGCGTCGCCAAGACGTTCTTTCGGCATCAGGTGATTTGCCAGATACACGTCGATTATATCGGCGATATCGTCAACGACCTCGAGCCGGGGAAGATCCGCCATCAGGCCCAGGGCGTCTGCCTGCGTCTCGTAGTCTCCTTCCTGAAGTTCAGCGATCACGCCCTCGCTCGTGACGAGGTCGTAGCGCGACGCGCACTGCTCCCACCACTGGTGCGTCCAGTGCCGTCTCGCCACCATCTCGGGCTCCTGGCGCGTTTC
Organism: Kiritimatiellia bacterium; assembly: GCA_016929905.1. Lineage (GTDB taxonomy): Bacteria > Verrucomicrobiota > Kiritimatiellia > JAFGHX01 > JAFGHX01 > JAFGHX01. The sequence goes on along the minus strand of JAFGHX010000306.1, from coordinate 2,050 downwards.
GTGGTAGAAACTCGGAATCGATGTCTCGATGTAGACGGTCTTCATGCCTTGATATTACCTGATCACGGGTGAAGTCTCAAGATCGAACGGCGGAAGTGACGGTTTGCGCGCGTAGCAAGCAATACCGTCCACTTCATTGTTGGGTCAATTTCTTGAGGATGTGTCTGGCGAGATGGTCCTTGATCTCGCGATGACGAGGGACCGGTTGACAAGCGTGTGTCTCGGGATGCCGGTACCAATCGTGTCGACCGCCGTGGCGAATGAGAACACATCCCATCTGTTCGATCTGTCGGATCAGATCTCTTCGCTTCATGCGATTTGGAGCTCCGCTACCTTGCGGACCCCCGGGATGTGCCCGCCGGTCAGATCTTGAAGGAGATCCTTAAGGTTCTCCTGAAGTTCCTTGAGCGTTTCACCTTGGGTCATGTAATCCGGGTAATCCTCGAGATAACCCAGCCACATATCGCCATCCTTCCAACGAATGTACCGGACGGTCTTCATGGGTCCAGTTTATCTCCCTCAGCCCGCAATTTCAAGCCATGTTTCTCTGACCCAACGTGTGCCCTCACCAGCCGTTGACAGACGCGTCCGCGCGGCGGTCAGCGGTATGGTGCAGGGCGATGTTGGGGCTAGTCGATTCCCAGATACTTGCAGATATGTCTCGCCAAGGCGTTATCGATTTCCGTGTGACGTGGGACGGGTTGTTTCTGTCCCGTCCTCGGATTCAGATACACGTCGTGGCGTGAGCCCGACTGCAGGAGGGTGCACCCCGCCCGCGTGAGCTGGCGAATGAGTTGCCGGCGCTTCATATGGCGATGGCCTTCTCCCGATGTCTCTCGGGCACATCCTCCATCACCATCATGTCGTAGGCGTCCCGCAGGTTCTCCTCGAGTTCCTTGACGGTTCGGCCTTGCGTCATGATCTCGGGGTGCTCCTTGAGCTTGCCGAGCCAGAACGTGTCGCCCTTCCAGTAAACCATCGTCATTCTGCTCATGATCGTCTCCGCCATGTGGATGCAGGCATTCTACCAGACGCGTCGCTCATGCACAAGCGCGCAGCCGCGGCTTGAGTGTTGAGGCCCCAACGTGGGCGCTCAGGATTAGGCGCGGCTGCGCGCCAATATCCTGCAGCGCTGGGTTCGGCTCCAGTTTAGAAGATCCAAAACACCTTCCAATTCTCCCAGTCATAATTGTGGGAGATGGAGTGAATCTGCAAGTTGAAAACGACTCTCAGATTTACGAACCAGCAGAGCACGGAGAACAGCGCACTCGCACCGAGAAGTATTACGTGCAGCATGGCCCGCATTCGGCTGCGAAGGCGTAGAAACTCGTTGGCGACACTGGCCACGAGCAGGAGGAGGGAGGGGATATGCGCACTGGGATGCCACAGGAGTTTCGCGATTCTCGGGAAATGGGGAATCTCCCAGGGCCACAAGTCCCGGAACATCTCGGGCCAGACGGTGACTGTCGCCCAGAGCGTGAACGCCCAGAACACCGTCCCGGCCAGCAGGGCGATCACAAATAGGGCTCGAGCTAGATGGCGATGCAGTCGCATGTTGTGAAGCCGACGACCGAACATGATGCGCTCAGGATGGCCGTCCGCGGCCTATCCTGAGTCGTCATCAATGTTCTTGTCGGCCTTCATTTCTTCAATTCGTCGAGCTTTCGGTTGAACACTGCGACAAGATCGGGGGCCTGAATCAGATCATCTGGTTTGTTCCACTTTTTGTGGTCGAAACATCCGAAGTACATGCGCAACTTCTCTATGTTGTTGTCGTAAGTTCCCCACTGGTCGAGAATATTCGGGATTTCGTGAATCGAATCCATCATGTCGTATACGACGCGAGGATTCGCACTTCTTCCGGCTGTGTAGTTCCGGCAATAGACCATCGCCCAGTACAGCGTGAAGTGTGCAGCTTTGAGGATTTCGACTGGTATCTCGGTCTTCATGCCTTCATCTGTGGCCGAACGTCGAGGCTGAGGATTCGGCGCGATAGCGCCGATATCCTCCAGCCTCTGGTTCGGCTTTCTGTGATTCTTCCGCTCGTCTT
>JAFGHX010000305.1 GCA_016929905.1 Kiritimatiellia bacterium | reverse complement strand
GCTGCGTTCCGCGGGAGGGGGCAAGACCGCTGCGGGTATTGCCCCCTCCCGCGCGCCTTGCCCCACGCGAAACTCACGGCGCCAAAATGCCAAGTAATTTCTGAGCAGGCCCTTAATGAAAACCATCCTACTGGCAACCGACGTCAAATTCTGGAGCGCCCGGCGCGGTTCAGCCAGCCGGATAGCCTGCACCGGCCGCTACCTGCGCGAGCACGGGTTCAACGTGCCGGTCTTCTTCGCCGGCCGTCTGGAGGCGGGCGACGTGACGCTGCTGTCGCAGCGCTATGCCGATCTGGAGATAGTCGCCGCGCAGACCGCGCAAGACCCCGGCGATTCCCCGCCACCCGGCCCCGGTAAGGACGCCCGGGAGGCCGCGTCTGAGGCCGGGCGCTCGGGCCCCGCCCGCGCGCGCGGACGGCGAGCCCGGTGGACGGCTCGGCTCAAGCGCGTATCGACACGCTCCGCAGACAACGCCGGTGCGGCACCCGTGCCGCCTCCTCCGACTCTGGCGAGCTTCCGGTCCGCTGCGTACAAGGCGAGCTTCGACCGGCTCTGCGCCGCGATCCGGCCCGATTCCATCATGGTCGAGTACGTGCGGCTGGCCTACCTGATCGAGGGGCTGCACGCCGTCCTGCCCGCATTGCCGCTGACGGTAATCGATACGATGGATGTGATGCACGCGCGTTGTCGTGAGTTCCGGGCATTCGGCCATCCGCACTGGGTCGACATCACGGAGGAGACGGAACGGCAAACGCTCGCGCGTTTCGATACCGTCGTCGCCATTCAGGAGCACGAGGCCGCCGTGTTCAGGCGCATGCTGCCGGGGAAGCGCGTCGTGACCGTCGGGCATGCGACGGACGTCACGCACCACGAGTGGCGGGTCCGTTCGCCGGTGACGTTGACGTACATCGGTTCGAATAGTCTGGCGAACACGGATGCCGTCACCTTCTTCCTCGAATCGGTATGGGACGATCTGCGCGCGCCGTTCGGGGCCGGGCTGCGGCTGCGCCTCGTCGGGGATGTGTGCGATGCGCTCCCCGCCTCCGCGCGGCGGGAACAGGTGACGATGCTGGGGACCGTAGACGATCTGGCGTCGGTGTATGCCGACACCGACATCGTGGTCAATCCGGTCCGGTTCGGGGGCGGACTCAAGATCAAGAATGTGGAAGCCCTCTGTCACGGCAAACCGCTGCTCACGACGTCCGCCGGCGCACAGGGCCTGGAACAGGGCGCCGGTTCGGCGTTTCTGGTGGGGGACACCGCGGAATCGCAGCGCGCGGCGCTCGCCGCCCTGATCACGGCGCCGGCGCGCCGGCGCGAACTCGGCGATCGCGCGCTGTCGTTCGCGCGCGAGGCATTTGCTCCCGCGCGCGTTTACGGCGAATTGTGTGAACTTCTGAGCAGGGAGAACGCATGCTCAAGCGTCTGAAACGGCAATTCGCCGCGCGGAACACCGACGGCCACGCCGGGCCGGCGGTCGGCTTTGTGCTCTCGGCGCCCCGCTCCGGCTCCACCTGGCTAAAGGAAGCGCTCAACGCGCACCCGCAGGTCTTCTGTACGGAGAACCGTCTGTTCGGCCGTTACTTCGACGTCCTTCGCGCGCCCGGCGCCGCGCGGCCCCGTCTGCGCGTGACGTTGGACAAGTACATCGACGAGTTCATGCTGCATTACGAATGGCGTCGCCTGCCCGGCGGGTTCGAGGCCGCCCGCAACCACTTGTTCACTCGTATGGTCGAGGCGATCGTGGCGGCGTCGGCCGAGTTGTCGGGGAAGCCGGTCCTGATCGACAAGGTGACCCCCTATCCCGGCACGTCGACGGTCGTCGCGGCATCCGTCACGCAGGTGTTCCCGCAAGCCGCGGTCATCTTGCTCCTGCGCGACGGCCGCGACGTGCTGACCAGCGGCGTGTTCCACTGGCTAAACAAGGCGCGGGAGGACGAAGAGGAGGACGAAGACGACATCACGCGCGGCCGCAAGGCCCGCTTCGTCAAGCGCGAGCCGGGCGCGGCCCTGAGCCGGTTCTTCCGCGACCGCGACATCGAGGAGTGGTGCGCGGCCTGGACCGACCCGCTCGATGCCGGCCGCGATCTCGAGCGAAAACACCGCCTGCTCCGCGTCTCCTACGAGAAGATGGTGCGCGATCAGACCGCAGAGCTGACCCGGCTGTTCGCTTTCCTGCAGGTCGATGCCGACCCGGCGCTCGTCGCCGGGTGCGTCGAGGCGTCGTCTTTCGAGAAGATGTCCGGCGGGCGCCAGCCCGGCGAAGCGGACCCCACCGCCCATGTCCGCAAAGGGGTCGTCGGCGACTGGCAAAGCCATTTCACCAAGCGCGACGGGATCCTGTTCGACAAGCTCGCGGGCCGCTACCTGCGCGAACTCGGATACGAACCCGACAGATCCTGGATCGAGCGCCTGCCGGAAGAGCTGGCGCTTTAGGGCCCGCGCAAAGACAACTTCACATTGTGGCGGGCCAATGTTGTCACGGCCGCGGGAATGACGCGGCGCGTAAGCCGCCCCGTTCTCTCCAAGACATCGAACGGATTGCCCTTGACGCGTATGGTATCATTATAGTACTATACAGCCATGCCGAAGAAGATCAGCGAGCTGATTCGTGATTTAAAGAAGGCAGGTTTCGCGGATCGTGGCGGCAAGGGACGTCATCGCAACTTCACGCATGCCAAGGGAGCGAAGGTAACGCTCAGCGGCAACCCTTCGCATGATGCGAAACGGTATCAGGAGCGGGACGTTGAGAAGGCCATTCGCGAGGTGACGGAATGAAGACGAGTGATCAATACCTGAAGATTGTGGAGTGGTCGGAAGAAGATCAGTGCTACGTTGGAACGTGTCCCGGGCTCATGCTCGGCGGGATTCACGGAGATGACGAGACCCAGGTGTACCGAGAGCTGTGCCAGGCAGTCGAGGAATGGATAGAGATCTATGAACAGGACGGAGACCCGCTTCCCGCCGCGACTGCCGCAAGAGAGTACTCCGGGAAGTTCGTGGTTCGAGTCGGCAAGGACCTTCACAAGGTTCTTGCCATTGATGCGATGCGTCACGGTGAAAGCCTCAACGCCCACTGTCTACATCTGTTGCGAGAAAACCGAACACACGACGGAGAGAACAAGCGGGTGCACCGTATTTCTGGAAAGGCGCGTCCTTCCAGAAAACGGTGACCCAATCGTTCGGACCGAGGCGGAATACGCAGAGAATCAGAGAGTCTTTGCCGCCCTACCCGCCGGCGCCGGAAGCCGCCGAGGAATGCGGGGCATTCGAGACCCGAGCGAGGAACAGCTCGATCTCCTGCGCGCGGGTCGTCCAGTACCCGTCGCCCGCCGGCACGAGGCCCGAAAAAGCGCGCAGGTCCGGCCCGGCCGGAAGCCGGCCGAAGACCGGCGCTGCCGAATTGCGCCGCACCATGCCGGCGAGGTCCGTCGCGAGCGCCGCGGCGTTCCGCAGGCCTGCCGCCGATTCCGGCGGGGCCATGGCATAGAGCGCGTGCGCCAGGAGATACGCGCCGAAATCCAGCCATCGCCGCTCACGCTCGGCCTGGTCTTCGGCGGCGAGCCACTCGGAAACCGCCGTGTGCAGCGTCGCGCGGTCCGTTGGCTCGTAGGCAATGCGCTTGCCGTGCAGAAGGCCCCGCCCCATGGCCAGCACAGGCGTGCCGAGCATGAGCGCTTCGTACAACACCGTTGAGTTCACGGCGGCCGCCCGGTCCGCCACAGCCAGGCAATCGGCGACGGAAACGTCGGTGACCCACACGCCCTGCCGGCCGACAACCGCCTGGTAATCCGCCGGAGCGCGTACGCTGTGGGGGTGATGCTTACCCAGAACGAAGACGCCGTCGCGTCCGCGCAGGGCTTCGCAGAAGCCGGCGAACGCATCGCGATTGTCCGCGTATTCCGGGGCATAGAGCAGGTTCTGCGTGTCGGCGTCCACCTGCCCGGCAAAGAACAGAACCTTCGCGCCCTCGGGGACCTGCAAAGACCGTCTCAGTGCGGCGGCGCCGCGGCTCGGCGGCTGCTCCCACCATGTGCCGCCGCTGTGCCGGTAGGCCATCTGCGCCTGCGCCATCACGCGCTGCCAATGGACGGCCGTCTCTGGCGTCGCCCATTCCCAGTCCGACCGCCCGGCAACCGAGCTGCCGCCGAGTATGCCGACCGGATCCAGATGCAGGGTGCCCTGGAAGGGGCCGCGCTCGACATAGCCGACCGGACATGCCGCCGTTCGGCAAAGCGAAGCCAGGATCATCTCCTGCGCGTGGTGTCCGTTCCAGATCAGAGTCAGGACCGGCTCCGCCGTTTTCAGGACGGCCGTATAGAAATCTCGAAAATGACAAAGCGCCCGGCGGCGCCGGTCCCGATGCGGCGCGTCGCGCTCCGGGCCGCGCCACATGCGCTCGCGCGCGAGGAGTCCCAACGCCTCGGGATCGTCGTCCGGGGCAAGCGCCTGTCCGGTCCCGCCGCCGGGCGGCACGGCGTCGAGCCCGTTGAACGCGCGCAGCAGCGGCACGTCCATCGGCGCATTCGCGCGGTGGTGCGCCAGCAGGACCAGTTCCAGGCCGCACTCGCGCAAGGCGAAGCGCAAGCGCTGCCAGAACCCGCACTCCGGCGGCGTCATGCGCCCGCGCGCATGGATCAGGACCCGGCCAAAACCGGGCTCCAGCGGCATGCAGGGAGCGGTCATGGTGAGTGGGTGTCGTCGACGGTCCAATCGCCGAGCAGGGTGACGGGCGCGCCGTAGCGGGCCTCGCCCTGCACGACGAACGGCGCGACGTTCTGATACCAGAGCACCTGGTTCAACCGGTCCGCGTCGAAAACAGATAGGCCGAGTGCGTATTTCTCCGGCGAAAGCGTAAGCCGGGGCACGTGAAAACGCACAAGCTGCGGCCTGCCGGTATTCACGATCCGGCCCCGGGCCGTCGCCGCGCTGGCGACGCTTTGTTGGCTGCGCGCGAGGACGGTCAGGACGACGTTGGCTTTGCGGACGCCGGGGTCGAGCGTGAGTTCGAAGCGTACGTCGAACGGGTGTCCCAGCGCGATGGGCGCCTCGCCCTCGCCGCAGCCGACCCGCAGGTTGGTGACGGCGGTCTGCCCGTTGCTGTGCCGCATTTCCCCGATCTGCGCGGACCGGTCGACGCTCTCGAGGTACGCGACGAGGCCGTCGCCCGTATCCGGGAAGTGGCGCGCCTTGCCCTTGTCGAGCAAGAGCACGGACCCGCACATTCGCGCGACATGCGTCACGGAATGGCTCACGAAGATCACGGCGGCCTTGCGCAGGATCGCGTAGATGGCGTCGTAGCACTTGGCGCGGAAACCGGGATCGCCGACAGCCAGGATTTCGTCGAGCAGCAAGACGTCCGGCTCCATTTGCGCGGCGATCGCGAATCCCAACCGCACATACATGCCGCTGGAGTAGTACGTCACGGGCGTGTCGATCGCGTCGCGCAGTTCGGCAAAGTCGATGATCTTCTCCACCTTCTCGGCCATGTCGCGCTTCGTGAAGCCCAGCACGGCGCCGTTGACGTAGATGTTCTCCCGCCCGGTCAACAGCGGATGGAACCCGGCGCCGAGTTCGATCAGGGCGCCGACCCGGCCGCGGGTCGTGATCCGGCCCTTGTCCGGCTGCATGATGCCGTTGAGCAGTTTGAGCAGCGTCGACTTGCCGGCCCCGTTCGGGCCGATGAGCCCGAGGCATTCCCCGCGGCGCACCTCGAACGAGACGCCGTCCAGCGCCCAGAACTCCTTGCGGCGCAGGCGGCCGGCATGCCGGGTGCGGCCGACCAGCCCGCGTGCGAGGTCCAGCCCCGTGTAGAGCATGGAGCGCTTGAACGAGCGGCAAAACTTCTTGCCGGCGCACTCGACCCGAATCAAAGGTTCGTCCTGCATCAGAACCGCTCCGCGACGCGCGGCATGGCCAGCCGGAAGAAGCGCCACCCCACGCCGAAGACCAGCACCGCGAAGAGCCAGGCCATGGCGTACGTGGCGGGCGAACTGAGCGTCCCGCTCAGAATGAGGTCGTGGCTGGCAATCAACACGGGGCTGACCGGATTCACGATATTGACCAACGCCAACGGCCACTGCTGCGGCGGGCCGTAGAGGACGGGAGCCGCCGCCACGCCGAACCCGAGTGCCATGCCGAACAGGTCGCCCAGGTCTCTGGCTATCGTATTGACGATCGCCATGATCATGGCGAGTCCCGCCGCGAGCAGGACGACGGGGAGAATGGCCAGCGGCAACAACAGGGCGGTCCAGCACGGCACGATCCGCAGCCTGGCGAAGACGATGACGACGGGCACCAGGCGGATGAGGAAATCGAACAGCGGCTGCCCCATCGCGGCGAAGACGAGCATCTCCTTCGGGAAATTGATTTTCGTGACCAGCGCCCCGCCCGCGCTCAGCGCGTCGGCGCCCGCCCTGTAACACCCGGCGAAAAGCTGCCACACGCCCATGCCCCACAACGCGTACGCCACATAGTGGTAGGGGGTCCGGCGCAGCGCTTCCAGGCCGCGCAGGCTCGAGAGCGTCCAGAATGCGAAGACCACCACCAGCTGGGGGAGCACGGCCCACACGTAGCCGAGCCACGACCGGCGATAGCGCGCGGTCAAATCGCGCAGGAACAGACGCGCCAGCAGCCCGCGGTAGGTGCCGAGATCGGCGAACATGCGCGCCCACAGGCGCACACCCAGCCGTTGCAGCCCGTACGGTTCGTAGACCGCCACCGGGTGCGGGCCCCCGCCCGTTTGATCCGAGCTCTCAGCGTTCATCGCGCACGTCGTCCTGCTGCATACTGCCGGTTGCCGCCAAAAGTTCCCGGTTCCGGGCGCCGCCCGGGCTGCGGTCACCCGCCGAGGAAGAGGCGGGAGACCAGGCAGTAGAATGCCCAGTTGACGGCGAGCCCGTAGAGGCACGCCGCCACGTCGTCCATGACGATCCCCACCCCGCCCCGCAAGCGCTGAAACTGCCGGGCCGGCGGCGGCTTCACGATATCCAGAAACCGGTTCGACAGGAAGGCGAACGGGATCAGCCAGTATTCGAGCGGCAGTCCGATGACACAGATCGGGAACGTGAGGTACTCGTCGGCCACGATTCGGCGGTCGTCCTTGCGCCCGAGCCGCCGTTCCGCGGCGTCGCAGACCGGCACGGCCACGGCGGCGAGTGCCGCCGCGATCAGCACCCGCCACACCCGGCCCGGCACCTGTGCGACGGCCAGCGCCAGCGCCACGCCGAGCAGAGTCCCGGCCGTACCCGGCGCGACGGGGCAATACCCCAGCCCGAACCCCGAGGCCACGGCCAGGACCAGCCTGTCGCGCACCGTTTGCGTCTTGCCGTCAGCCTCGCTCATCGGCAGAACCTGTACTTGAAGATGCACCACAGCGCCCGCCAGCCGTCGCGCCAGGTGATCTTCTTGCCCTCCGCGTAGGTGCGGCCGTAATACGAGACGGGGACTTCATAGATTCGCCAGCCGGCCCGCGCGACCTTGGCCGTCACTTCGATCTCGAACCCGAACCGGTCCTCCTTCAGTTCGATCGAATCCAGCACTTCCTTCCTGAACATCTTGTAGCAGACCTCGACGTCCGTCAGGTTGAGGTTCGTAAACATGTTGGACAGCGTGGTGATCAGCCGGTTCCCCACATAGTGCCAGAAAAACACGACCCGGTGCGGACCGCCGCCGAGAAAACGCGAGCCGAAGACCACGTCGGCATGGCCGGCCAGAATGGGAGCGAGCAGCAGCGCATACTCGGCCGGGTCATACTCCAGGTCCGCGTCCTGTACGATGACCACCTCGCCGGTGGCCGCCTTGAACCCGTCCCGCAACGCCCGGCCCTTGCCCGAATTCGCCTCGTGCAGAACGATCTTCCAGTCCGGGCGCTCGTTCCGCTTCTGCTCCAGAAAGGCGCGGCCGCCGTCCGTCGAGCCGTCATCCACCAGCACCAGTTCCCGGTCCACCGGCAGCTCGACACGCTCAACCGCCTCGAGGATCCGGGGCAGCGTGGCCATCTCATTATAGACCGGTATGACGACAGAGAGTTTCATGGCGGAGCCCAGACTGTAGCCCCGCACGCCGAAAATGTAAACCCGATTCAGAGGCCTCAGTTTTGGGTTGCGTTTCCCGCCGCCGGGCGCTATTCTCTTGGGCTTTGAAGGAAGGTGAGGCCGATGAAGAAGGACATCCATCCCGAATACGCTGAGACAACGATTACGTGCGCCTGCGGAAACGTGATCCAGACCCGCTCCACGGGCAAGAACATGCACGTCAATACGTGTTCCGCCTGCCACCCGTTCTACACGGGGAAGGCCCAGTATGTGGACACGGCCGGCCGCGTCGAACAGTTCAGACGGCGCTACGGCCAGAACGAGAACTAACTGGGCTGAGGCGCGGGCCAGGTCGGAGTCGGTATCGACCTGGCCCGTTCCTTATCCGGCGGAAACCGAGGCCCCATGATCGATGCAGCCTTCGCCCGTAAGCTCGAAGAGCGGCTTGCCGTGCTCGAACAGCGGCTCTCAGACCCGAAAACGGCGGCCGACCGGAACCTTTTCCGTACGCTCATTTCCGAGCATTCATCCCTGAAGAAGCGGGTTCAGAAGGCGAACACGGTGCTGCGGCTGCGCACCGATCTCGACGAACACCGGGCGCTGGCCGAAGACGAAGCGACCGACGAGGAACTGAGGCAACTCGCCGAGGAGGAAATCCCGGGCCTCGAGCAGCAGCTCGAGGAAGCCGAACGCGTCCTGAAGATCGCGCTGCTGCCGCCCGACCCGGCGGCGGAGCGCGACGTGATCATGGAGATCCGTGCCGGCACCGGCGGCGAAGAAGCGGGCCTGTTCGCCAGCGACCTGTTCCGCATGTACTCCCGCTATGCCGAGAGCCGGGGCTGGAAAACGGGCATCATCGATGCCAACCAGACCTCGACCGGCGGCTACAAGGAGATCGTGTTCTCCGTGGAAGGCGAGCGCGTCTACGAGACGCTGCAGTACGAGAGCGGCGTCCACCGGGTCCAGCGTATCCCCGTCACGGAATCCTCCGGCCGTATCCACACATCGGCGGCCACCGTGGCCGTCCTGCCCGAAGCCGTTGAAACCGACGAAATCGAAATCAAGCCCGAGGAACTGCGCGTCGACCGGTTCTGCTCATCGGGGCCGGGCGGGCAAAGCGTGAACACGACCTACTCGGCCGTGCGGATCACGCACATCCCCACCGGCCTCATCGCCCAGAGCCAGGACGAACGCTCGCAGCACCGCAACAAGGAGAAGGCGCTCGCGGTGCTCCGCGCGCGGCTGCTCGACCTGCAGCGCCGCGAGGAAACCGAACGGCTCGGCACGCAGCGCCGCTCTCAGATCGGAACGGGCGACCGCAGCGAGAAGATCCGGACCTACAACTTCCCGCAGAATCGCGTGACGGACCATCGGATCGGGCTGACGCTCTATACGCTCATGCGCGTGATGGAGGGCGAGTTGTCCGGCCTGCTGACCGCCTTGTACGAGCAGGACATGGACGCGCGCGTCCAGCGGGAACTCGAAGCGAGTGCCGGCTCCCGAACCGACGGCAAATAGGCCTGAATCGTGAATGCCATGCCACAGACCCAAGTGCCCGTGCCGGCCCGCGGCGCTCCGGCGCTGTGCCGCGCGACCGAGGCCTATCTGCACGCCAGGCATGTTCCACAGGCACGGCTGCTCTCGGAATGGCTGGTCAGCGGCATTGCGGGCTGTTCGCGCCTTGAACTGTACGGGCGGGGCGACGAACCGCTCAGCGGCGAACAACGCGCCCGTATCGCGCGCGGCCGCGCCCGCCTCGGCGCCGGGGAACCGCTCCAGTATGTGGAAGGCCACGCCGAGTTCATGGGGCATCGATTCCGAACCGACCGGCGCGCGTTCATCCCGCGGCCGGAAACCGAGGGCCTGGTGGAACGGGTGCTGGCGTGCACGAGCCTCCGGGCCGTGAGGCAGCCGCTCATCGTCGACGTCGGGACGGGCAGCGGTTGTGTGGCCGTTGCCCTGGCGCTGGCCCGCCCGGCGGCGCGTCTGCTGGCCATCGATTTGAAGGCTCCCGCGCTCGAACTGGCCCGCGAAAACGCCGCTCTGCACAAGGTGAACGGCCGTACGGCGTTCCTGCTCGGCGATCTGCTCGAGGCCCTGCGTCCCGGCTCGGCCACGGCCGTCGTGTCGAACCCGCCCTACATCGCGCGTGAGGAGCTGCCCCGCCTCCCGCTCACCGTCCGCCGGTACGAGCCGCATGAGGCGCTCGACGGCGGCCCGGACGGCCTGTCCGCCATACGCCGGCTTGTCCCGCAGGCCGCGCAGGCCCTGCGCCGGGGTGGCCCCCTGTTCATGGAGATCGGCGAGAACCAGGCGGATGCCGTCAAGGCCCTGATGCACGAGGCCGGGTTTGCCCGGCTGGACGTCACCAGGGACCTGGCCGGAAAGGATCGAGTCGTATGCGGATACCGCACATGAGCCAAGCCGTGCTCCTGACGCTTATGGCGACAGGCGTCGCCGTGCCGGCTTTGCCCGCGCGGGCGACACGCAGCACGCCCGCCGACTTCGGCCCCGTCCTCATCAGCGACCGCGACATTCGCGAACAGCCCAGGCTGCGCGCCGTCGGCCCGCTGTTTGAATCGCGGGAACTGGAAACCGGCGAGCTGTTCCGTGCGCTGCGCCCCCTTTTCAGCAAGGTCGAGGACGACGAACTGGAAACGCTCCAGGCGCATTTCCTCTGGCCGGTCGGCACCTACCTGCGTAAGGGCAAGAGGTCCTACTGGCGCTTTCTCTCCGTCATCGGCCAGAACCGGGACGTCGAGGACCCCGCCTCGCCCTATCGCGTCTGGGTCCTGCCCGTCTTCTTCGTCGGGCGTGACCCCGCGGGGGAGAATTACCTCGCCGTCTTTCCAATCGGCGGCAAGATCAACCGCGTCCTGGGCCGCGACAAGGTCGTCTTCGTTCTGTTCCCACTCTACATGTATTCGTGCGCGGGGACCACCCGCTCGTACGACGTGCTCTGGCCGATCATCTCCCGGACGAAGGGCGAAACCCTTTCCCACTTCCGTATCTTCCCGTTCTACGGCAAGGCGGTTCGGGCGGGCCGCTCGGAGAAGATGTTCGTGCTGTGGCCGTTCTGGACGTCCGCCAAGTACTTCTACGAAGGGTCGTCCGGCGGCGGGTTCGTTTTGTTCCCCCTGTTCGGGCACGTCAAACTGGAAGACCAGGAGAGCTGGATGGTGCTGCCCCCGTTCTTCCGCTGGTCTCGCGGCAAGAAGCAGAACGTCACGTATTGTCCGTGGCCGTTCTTCCAGAAGAGTTCCGGCACGATCGACAAGCTCTATTTCTGGCCGGTCTGGGGCCGCAAGGCCAAGGGCAACATACGGCAGAACTTCCTGTTCTGGCCTGTCTTCTCGAAGGAGATTCGCGAGACGCCGCGCGACGTGTCCAAATCCTATGCCGCACGGCCGTTCGTCTACTACCAGAGCCGGACCGACAAGGAGCCCGCGGCGGCGGAACCCCGAACGAAATACCTTAAAATCTGGCCGCTGCTGTGCTATGAGAAGAAGGAGTCCGGGCGGCGGCTGCGGCTTCTCGATCTGTATCCGCTGAAGAACAACCCGGGCATCGAGCGGAACTGGGCGCCGCTCTGGACCCTCTACTCCTACGAGGGCAACGCGCGGGAGAAGGAATACGAGCTGCTCTGGGGGCTGTTCCGGCGGCGGACGCGGCCGCAGCAGGAGGTCTATACCTCCCTGTTTCCGCTGGTCGCCTGGCGCGCGACGGCCGACGGCTCGGCGCGGGAGTGGTCGGTCCTGAAGGGCCTTGTCGGCTACAGCCGAGACGGAGACCGAAAGCGGTTCCGGCTGCTCTACTTTCTGAAGTTCGGCGACACGGACGAGGATGACGCAGGCGAGTCGGGCGCCGACGAAGCGGGCGCGCGTGAAGAGTAAGGGCACCGGGACGCAAATGAGGTGCACGAAGCGGGGAGGGGCGTACCATCATAACGCGTGAGCCTGAGTTCCATTTTCCGTCGATCAACCCGATCGGGCGGCTTGGCCGTCAGATCCTGTTGACGACCCGGAACGTGGGGCGGAGCATCGTCATGCTCGCCGAAGCCGTCGTGCACGTCCGGCACGTGTTCGCCGCGCGGGCCCGCGTCGAGGTGGCGTACCAGCTGTTCGTCACCGGCATCAAGAGTCTGGGCGTGATCACCGTCGTGGCGCTGTTCACCGGCATGATCCTCTCCCTGCAGGCCGGGCTGGCGTTGCGGCGCTACGGCCAGGAAGTGAACATCGGCGCGGCGGTCATGGTGTCGATGCTGCGCGAGATGGGCCCGTTCATGACGGGGCTGATCCTGGCGGCCAGCGTCGGCTCCTCGATCGCGGCGCAACTGGGCACGATGGTGGTTTCCGAAGAGGTCGCGGCGCTGGAGGTCATGTCGATCAACCCGGTGCGGTTCCTCGTCATGCCGCGCCTGGTCTCGCTGGCGGTCATGACCCCGCTGCTCACCTTCTATACGGCCATTCTGGGCGTGATGGGCGGCAGCATCGTGGGGCTCACGCAGCTCGGCGTGGCGCTGCCCGCGTACCTGGACAATGCCACGCGCTACGCCGAGAACAAAGACCTGTACGTCGGCCTGTTCAAGGCGTTCGTGTTCGGGATCGTCATCACGACCGTCGCCTGCCACCAGGGCTTCTCGACCACGGAAGGGGCGGTCGGAGTCGGGCGGGCGACCCGCAAGTGCGTCGTGATCTCGTTTTTGACCATTCTGGTCGTGGGCTATATCATCACACGGTTGTTCTACGCATGATCCGACTGGAGAAAGTCTCGAAGCGGCTGGGCGCGGCGCTCGTGCTCAAGGCGGTGGACCTGCACATCGAAGAGCGGGAGACGTTCGTGATCGTGGGGTCCTCCGGCGCGGGGAAGAGCGTGACGCTCAAGCATATGGTCGGGCTGCTCACCCCGGACAGCGGGCGCGTGCTCGTCGGCGACCGCGTCATCAGCGAGGCGAGCGGCCGGGCGCTGGAGCAGCTGCGCGGCCAGTTCGGCGTACTGTTCCAGAGCGGCGCCCTGCTGGAATGGCTGACCGTGGGGGAGAACGTGGCTCTGCCGTTGCGCGAGAAGACCAAGCTGCCTGAGGATGCGATCACGGCCCGCGTGCAAGAGAAGCTGAGTATGGTCGGGCTCGAACACGACCACCACAAGATGCCGTCGGAACTCTCCGGCGGGATGCGCAAGCGTGTCGGGCTCGCGCGCGCGATCGTGACGAACCCGAGGATCATCCTCTACGACGAGCCGACTTCCGGGCTGGATCCGGTCACCTCGCGACTCATCGACGAGCTGATCAACCGGCTCCGGCGCGAACTGGAGGTGACGAGCGTCGTGGTGACGCACGATCTGATGAGCGCGCTCTCGATCGGAACGCGCATTGCCATGCTGCACCAGGGCCGGATCGTGGAGATCGCGGACCCGCAGGCCTTCGTGCGGTCCGCCGAGCCGGAAGTGCAACGCTTTCTGGAAGCCCAGTACATTACCAGACGAGGTTCCTGGGAAAGGACAGAACCATGAGGATACGCAAAGGAAGCCGAGCGCGGGAGCTCACCTTTGAATTGGTGGTCGGCACGTTTATTCTGCTCGTGCTGCTCGGGCTCGGCGTCTTCACGATCATACTCAGCCGCGAGAACCTGTTCGGGCCCGATTACGACTACACCGTCCGGTTCGACGACGTGCTCGGCCTGCGCAACGGCGACAACGTCGTGATCCGCGGCATGGTCGTCGGCCGCATCGTCAACATGACCCTCAAGGACGACGGGGTCTACGTCGAATTCAACCTGCGCACGTACGTGAAGTGGAAGGACGACTACAGCATCGTCATCGTGCCCACCTCCGTGCTCGGCGGGCGCTACATGCAGATCCACGCCGGCTCCGCCGAGGCGCCCGACCTGGTCGAGCCGAGCGTTTTCGAAGGGCACTCGCCCAACGACGTGTTCACGGAAGCGGCCCGGTTGATCAGCACGATCCGCACGACACTGGAAGGCGATCTGGTCAAAGACGCGAAGGCGATCGTGCAGAACGTGCGCAACACGCTGGAGAAAGGGAAGGTCACCGAGAACCTCGAGGGCCTGTTCGCCGACGCGCGGCTGACGGCGGCGCAGCTGAAGGAGATCGCCACGAAAATCAACAAGGGCGAAGGCACCGTCGGAAAGCTGATCCAGGACGAGGAGATCTACGTCGAGCTGCGCAACATCCTCAACGAAGGCGGCGCGGTGATCGAGGACCTGCGCGAAACCGCACCCGTCGTCTCCTTCTCGAGCATTCTGTTCGGAGCGCTCTGATACCGCGGCCCGGCGGCGCAATCACGTGCGGTAGTTCGGCGCTTCCTTCATCACGCGCACGTCGTGCGCGTGGCCCTCGCGCAGCCCGGCGGAGGTGATCCGCACGAACCGGCCGCGGCGCCGCAGCAGCTTGAGGTTGCGGCACCCGCAATAGCCGAGCGAGGCGCGCAGCCCGCCGATGAACTGCGTCACCACCTGCTGAACGGTCCCGGCGTAGGGCACAATGCCCTCCACGCCCTGCGGGACGAGTTCCTCGCGCGCCACGTTGTTCTGCTTGTAGCGAATGAGGCTGCCCTCCCCCTCCATCAGCGCGCCCAGACTGCCCATTCCCCGGTAGGCCACGTACTGACGCCCCTGGTGAATGATCTTCTCGCCGGGGCTCTCGTCCGTGCCGGCCAGCGCGGAGCCCATCATCACCGTGTCCGCGCCCGCCGCCAGGGCCTTGGGCACGTCGCCCGTCTGCCGGATCCCGCCGTCGGCGATGATCGGGATGCCGCCGCGCAGCGCGCGCGCGCAGCCCCAAATCGCCGACACCTGCGGCACCCCCACCCCGGCCACCACGCGCGTCGTGCAGATCGAGCCCGGCCCCACGCCGACCTTCACCGCGTCCGCACCCGCCTCGCGCAAGGCCAGCGCCCCCTCCGCGGTGGCCACGTTCCCGCCGATCACGTCAATCTGCGGGTAGTGCTTCTTCACCCATTTCACCATGGTCAGAACGCCTTTGGTGTGGCCGTGCGCCGTGTCCACCACCAGCACGTCCACGTCCTGCTCCGCCAGCAGCGCGACGCGATCCTGGTCGTCGGGGCCGATCGCCGCACCCACGCGCAGGCGGTAGCGCTTGTCCCGGTTGTAAAGCGGCTCCGCTTTCTCGATCAGGGTCTTGGCGTCGGTAAAACTGTACAGCCCCACCAGCTTCCCGTCCTTGACCAGCGGCAGTTTGCCGACTTTGTTCCGCAGCATGATCTCGTAGGCCTTGCGCAGGCTCGTATCCGGCGGGGCACAGATGACCTCCCTGGACATGATGTCGGACACCTTCACCTTCGTGTGCTTGGCGAACTTGATGTCCGTCGACGTGAGAATGCCGACCACGTTCCGGTCCGCGTCCAGGACCGGGAACCCCTTGAAATTGTAGCCCCGCTCGGTCCGCGTGCGCATCACCGTCTCGAGCGTGTCCGATTCCCTGAACGTGACCGGGTTCGGAATCAACCCCTGCAGATGGCGCTTGACCGTCTGAACCTGGTGCGCCTGGTCTTCCTTCTTGAGGTTGCGGTGGATGATGCCGATGCCGCCGAGCATGGCCATGGCAATCGCCATGCGCACCTCCGTCACCGTATCCATCGCCGCGCTGACAAACGGCATGTTCACGTAAACACGCCGGGAGAGCCGGCTCTTGACCTCCGCCTCCTCCGGCAGGAAATCCGCGTACTGCGTAACCAGGGATACGTCATCGAACGTCAGGCCTTCGTTCGGGAACTGACGCATGAACGCGTCGATCGGCGTCTCCTTCCTTTTCATGGCCTATGAATCTGCCGCCAACGCCCGCAATAGTCAAGAAGAACCCTCCTGTTTTTGCCGCGCGGCGCGGCGGGAATAACAAGCATGGACTATCCGCGGGACGTGTGGTAGTATCCGGGCCATGAACAGGGAATCCACCGGCCGCAAGCTGCGGGAAAGCATTGCGGCCAGCAGCCTGACGGTCGCCTCTCTCGCGGAGCAGGCCGAACAGATCGCGGCCGTCGGGCACAGGCTGGTCGAGGCCCTGCGCGCGGGCGGCAAACTGCTGACGGCGGGCAACGGCGGCAGCGCGGCGGAGGCGCTGCACATGGCCGAGGAACTCGTGGGCCGGTTCCGAACGAACCGGCGTTCGCTGCCGGCGGTGGCGCTGGTGGCGGATCCGACCGCGCTGACCTGCATTGGCAACGATTTCGGGTTCGACTGCCTCTTCAGCCGGCAGGTGGAAGGGCTGGGGAACCAGGCGGACATGCTGGTGCTGTTCAGCACCAGCGGCAACGCGCCGAACCTGAAGAACGCGCTGGAAGCGGCACGCCGCAAGCAGATGACGGTCGCCTGTTTCCTGGGCCGCGACGGCGGGCCGCTCGCCGGCCTGGGCGATTTCGAGATCATCGTGAAGGGCGATGCGACCGCCCGCATCCAGGAAGCGCACCAGGTGCTGGTGCATCTCATGCTCGAAATCGTCGAGGACGCCTTTGCGGGAGAGACATGAACGCTCGATACCCTATCGCCGCTGCCCCCGCCGCCGCCCGGCTGGGCGCAGGCTTGCTCGCGTGGCTCTGCCCGCTGGCCGCCGTCGCGCAGTGGCAGCTCGCGATGGAGATCCCCGACGAAGACGTCCTGCAATACGAACCGATCGTGGCGCACATCACGGTCAAGAACTTCCAGCAACAAGCCGTCACCCTCGGCGGTTCGAACGCGACGGTGCGATGCTTCTTCGATATCGGGAAGACGGCCGGCGAACCGGTAGCGGCGTTCGGCGACCCGATGCGCGAGCAACCGGTCGTTGTGCCGCCGGGCAAGGCAGAAGCGTTCACCGTGAATCTGACGCCCTACTACGCGATTCGCTCGCCCGGCGGCTACAAGATTCGAGCCGTGCTGGCGGCCGGCCAGGACATGGTCTTCTCGCGGGAGGCCAGAGTACGCGTCCACAGCGGGTTCACCATCCGCAAGGTGGCGGCGCGGCTGGAAGGCGACGCGCGAAACCTACGCGTGTATGCGCTGCGCTACTTCACGCGGGACAACAGTGAAATCCTGCTGCTCTGCGCCGAGGACGAAGACCGCACGCAGTGCTACGGCGTCGCGCGGCTGGGCCAGATCGTGCGGCTGCGGACACCCGTGACGGAGATCGACGGCAACGGCAACATCCATGTGCTGCATCAGTCGTCGCCGGACTACTACACCTACTCCGTCGTCAACCCGCTGGGCCGCAGGCTGCATTCCGAGCTGTATACCGCCGGCAGCGCCGGCATCAATTTGTACCGGGCGCCGGACGGCCTGGTCGACGTCACCGGCGGCGTTGCCGCCGAGTCGGAGCCCGATGCGCCGGCGCGCGAGGAGAAGTAGATTCCGATTGCGCGCCGGGCCGGTTTCTGTTAGGGTATCGCCTGCTACTCAGTTTTGCACCCGTGGTGGAACTGGCAGACACGCAAGGTTCAGGTCCTTGTGGCCGCAAGGCTGTGGAGGTTCGAATCCTCTCGGGTGCACTTCTTTTCCGCCCGCACGGCGCGGGAATTCAGCCGCGCCGTTTCGGCGCCGTATGGATACACAGCCCGTGCACCGCATGGGCGGCCTCCATCCAGGCCTCGGCAAACGTGGGGTGACAATGGACCGTGCGGCCGAGCGCTTCGGCCGTGAGTTCCGCGCGAATCGCCAGCGCCGCCCCGGCGATCAACTCGGTGGCATGCGCACCGACCGCATGCGCGCCGAGCAACTGGTCCGTCTCGGCATCCACGACCCATTTCACGAAACCGGCAGGCGCCCCGGCGGCCAGCGCCCTGCCGAGTGCGGCGAAGGGGAACTTGCCGGTTCGGATCGGAAGCCCCTCGGCTTTGGCGGCTTGCTCCGTCAGCCCGACGCTCCCGATTTCGGGTGAGGTGAAGATGCATGCCGGCACGCACGTCTCGCGCAGGCGCCGCTGCCCGCAGGCGTTTTCGGACGCGGTGATGCCCTGCGAGGTGGCGGCGTGCGCCAACTGCGAGACCCCGGTCACATCGCCGACCGCGTATACCGTCGCAGCCGGCGTGCGGCAGCCGGCGTCCACCGGGATGAACCCCTTTTCGTCCGGCGAAAAACCCAGCGCCTCCAGGTTCAACCCGGCCGTTACGGGCCTGCGCCCGACGGCCACAAGCAACAGGTCGGCCTTGATGCGTTTGCTCCCGGCCGACGCCGTGACCCCTTTGTCGCCGGCCGTGACGTCCGCAAGCGAAACGCCCGTGAGCATGTCGATGCCCAGCGCCGATTCCATGTGCTGCCGCAGCACGTGCCGCACGTCGCGGTCCAGCGTGAAGAGGATGTCGTCCAGCATTTCCACGACCGTCACGCGCACGCCGAGTTGCGCGGCCATGCAGGCGAACTCGCACCCGATCACGCCGCCGCCCAGCACGATCAGCGCGCCGGGCAGGCGCGTCAGGTCCAGGAACCGGCGGCTGTCCAGAATCCGGTCGTGCTTCGGCAGGAAACCCGGCATGGCCGGTTCGGAGCCCGTGGCGATGATCGTGCGGCCGCATTGCACGGCCCGGTCCCCCTCCGGGCCGCGCACCGCCAGCCGGTTCCGGCCCCGGAACGAGGCCTGCCCGGCGAGAACCGTTATGCCGTTGCTCTTCAGCAGTTGGCCGATCCCGCCGCGCAGGCCGGTCACCACCTCCCGTTTCCGCTTGGCCATGGCGGCGAAATCGGCCGTTGCCGCCCCGATCTTGAGGCCCAGTTCGCCGGAGTGCACCGCCCTGTGGTACAGATCGGCCGAGGCAATCAGGGTCTTGGTCGGAATGCAGCCCCAGTTCAGGCACGTGCCGCCGAGCTGCTCCTTCTCCACGACCGCAACCGAGGCGCCGAGCTGCGCGGCGCGAATGGCGGCCGGATACCCGCCCGGCCCCGCTCCGATAACGACTACGTCAAACTCTTCCATAGTCCCAGGTCCTCAAGTTTGGTTTTGACGGCATTCACGAACTGCGCGGCGACCGCCCCATCGACGATGCGGTGGTCGGCCGAAAGCGTCATCTTCATGATCGAGCGCACGACAACAGCCCCGTCCGCCACGGCGGGGGTCGGCACGGTGCTCGAGACCGCCAGGATGGCGCTCTCGCCCGGGTTGATGATGGCCGTGAAATTCTCGACGTCCATCATGCCCATGTTCGACACCGTAAACGTACTGCCTTTCATCTCGTCGGGAAGCAGCTTCCCTTCCCGGGCGCGCCGTGCCAGCGCGCCCGCCGTCTCGTTCAGTTCGCGCATCGTCAGGTCGTCGGCGTTGAAGACGACCGGCACGACCAGCCCGTCCTCGACGCTCACGGCCACACCCAGATGCACCTTGCCGTGCCAGGTCACCGTACGGCCGTCGGTCACACTGTTGACGGCGGGATACTCCTGCAGCGACAGGACGACCGCTTCCAGAATGAAATCGGTCACCGAATAGACAAGCCCCTCGGCTTTGAGCTGCGCCCGGTAGGCGAGCAGCTCGGTCATGTCGGCCGAAACGGTCACGTAGAAATGCGGGGTCGAGGTGAAGCTGTGCGTGAGGCGTTCGGCAATGACCTGCCGCATCTTGCTCATGGCACGCGGCTTCTCGGCCACGGCCCGGCGCACGTCGGCCAGTACGATCCGGCCCGCGTCGCCCGTGCCCGCGACGCTCAGGAGGTTGACGCCCTCACGCCGGGCCAACCCTTTCGCCGCCGGGCTGATGCGGAGCCGCTCATACCCTTTCGCCTTCAGGTACTCGCGCACGTCGCGCTCCACGACCCGGCCGCCCGGTCCCGTGCCGCGCACCGCGGCGGGATCGATCGCGCAGCGGTTCGCCAGCGCCCGGGCTCGCGGCGATATCTTGAACCGCCCAGCAGCCTCCGCGGCCGGCGCGGCCGGAACGGGCGCCGCCCCCCGCGCCGCCGGAGCCGCCGCGGCCGGCACGGCAGAACCGGCTTTCGGCGCGACAGCCGGCGGGCCCGGCGGCACCGCGGGCTTCGGCACGGCCGGCGCCGCCAGCAGTTCCTTGGGAACGTCTTCGCCCGGTTCGCCGATCACACCCACCGTGGCCGCGACCGGTACGGTCTGGCCGGCCGGCACCACGATCTTCAGCAGCGTCCCGTCAAAATAGCTTTCCGTCTCCAGAACCGCCTTGTCCGTCTCGATCTCGAACAGAACATCCCCTTTGCGGACAGCGTCCCCTTCCTGCTTGTGCCACTTGACGATTGTCGCCTCTTCAACCGTCTGGCCGAACTTGGGCATCGTGATCGGCTGTGCCATATTCGCTCCCCTCAACCCGGCATCGGGCAGTCATGTTTCTCGATCCGCGGCGCTCAAGGCTTGGACGCGCGCCCGCGAGCCCCCTCGCCGCACCTGCTACAGAATCTGCTTCGCCGCCGCGAAGATGTCGTCCGCGTTCGGCAGGAACGCGGCTTCCAGCACGTGCGACTGCGGCGCAATGCCGTTCCTGGCGCCGACCCGCACCACCGGCGCGTCGAGATAGTCGAACGCCTCCGCCATGAGGGTGGAGGCAATCTCCCCGGTGAAACTGCCGATACTGATGCACTGGCTGGCCACAACACAGCGGCCTGTCTTGCGAACGGAGGCGAGGATCGTTTCCATGTCCAGCGGCACAAGGCTGCGCACGTCGATCACCTCCGCGCTGACGTTCGACTCGGCCATCAGCCGCTCCGCCGCCTTGAGCGCGTCCAGTACAGCCGGCCCCCAGGCCACAAGCGTGATATCGCTGCCGGCACGCTTGACGTCCGCCAGCCCGAGCGGGACGAGATAGTCGTCCTCCGGCACCGGCCCCTTGTTGCCGTACAGAAGCTGCGACTCGACGAACATGACCGGATTGTTGTCGCGTATGGCGGACTTGAGCATGCCTTTCGCGTCGTAGGGCGTCGCCGGGTAGACGACGTACAGGCCCGGAATGTGCGCGAAGACCGACTCCAGCGTCTGCGAATGCTGGCCGCCGTAGCCCTTGCCGCCGCCGACGGAAACGCGATACACCAGGGGCACCTCCACCTGCGCCCCGGACATGTAGTGCCATTTGGCCGCCTGGTTCGATATCTGGTCCGACGCCATCAGCGTGAAGTCCATGTACATCAGCTCCGCCACCGGCCGCAGCCCGATCATCGCGGCCCCGACGGCCGTGCCGCAGATGGCCGCCTCGGATATGGGCGCGTTGAAAACGCGGTCCCGGCCGAACGCCTCGAGCAGGCCTTTGGTGACCTTGAACGCGCCGCCGTAGTCGGCGCAGTCTTCGCCATAGAACAGGATCCGCGCATCGCGCCGCATCTCCTCGACCAGGGCCTCCTTGATCGCGTCGCGGTAGGTCAGTTCGCCGTTCGCGCGCTTGATCTGCGGGAGCTCCTTCACGACGGCAACCTGGCTGAACTCCGGCGGCACGGTCTCGCAGACGGTGTCGGTGTACATGTACTTCACCACGTCGGCCGGGGCAGGATCGGGCGAGTCCGCGGCGCGCCTGGCGGCGCGCGCGTTGCGCGCGCGGACCTTCTCCGCCAGCGCCTCGATCTCCTTCTTCTGCAGCACGCGGCAGGCGATCAGCTGCTTCTTGAAGACCTCGATCGGGTCCACGCCGCGCCAGGCCGCCTCCTCTTCGCGCGTCCGGTATTCGCTGCGCGGGTCGCTGAGCGAATGGCCGTAGTAGCGGTAGGTGTCCACCTCGATGAAATAGGGGCCCTTCCCCTCGCGGCAGCCCGTCGCCGCGCGGGACACCGCCTCGCGCACGGCCAGCACGTCCATGCCGTTGACCAGCTCGGCGTGCATCAGGTCGTCCGCGAACCCGGCCGCGCGCTGGGCCAACGCCCGCACACCGGACACCTCGCCGTCCGCGCGGCCGGTCATCCCGTAGTGGTTGTTCAGCAGCAGATAGATGATCGGCAGGCCGAACGCACGGCCCTTCGCCATCGCGTTGGTGAACTGGCCCATGGCCGCCCAGTTCAACGATTCGAGCACCACGCCGTTGCCGTAGGCGCCGTCGCCCGCGAAACAGAGCACCACCTTGCCGTCCCGCAGGTAGCGGGTGCCCATCGCCGCGCCCGTCGCAATGGGCACGCCGCCGCCGACAATCGCGTTGGCGCCCAGATGCCCCACGGCGAAATCGGCGATGTGCATGCCGCCCCCGCGCCCCTTGCAGTAGCCGTCCTCCTTGCCGAACAGCTCCGCCGCCGTGCGGTAGATGTGATCCTCCAACGCCGCCTCCAGAAGCAGGTCCGCCGCCTCGCCTGCAGCCTCCGGCACGCGCCGCTTCAGCGCCGCTTCGTCCATCGCCCGCAGCGCCAGGCACCCCTTCGCCACACTGTCCCCGTGCCCGCGATGCGTGCTGGTAATGTAGTCCGCCGGCCCGATCCCCGCGCAGCTGCCGACCGATGCCGCCTCCTGGCCCACCGAGACGTGCGTCGGCCCGCGATAGTCGAAACCCGCCAACGGTTCGTAGGCGCCGGCACGCAGCTTGACGATCATCTCCTCGAACTCGCGGATCGTCAGCATGTCCTCCAGCAGCGCCACCGCCTGCTTCTTCGTGATGCGCCGCGCGGCCAGTTCCGTCTTCAACGTCCCCTTGAACCCGTAGGCCGGAATCTCGCCCATCTTCACCTTGAACGGCTTGAAATCCGGCCGCCGGTCGCTCAGATAGTCCGGCATTTCGCCCCTCCGTTATTCGTTATCCGTTATCCGGCATCCGGCATCCGCCTTCGCCGGGGCTGCGGCGGACACGGTCCGGCACCCGGCACGCCCTTCACACCAGCACCACCTTCAACCCCTTCTTGCGCAAGGCGGCAAGTTCCTTGCGGCGCGCGCCCCGGTCGGTGATCCATACATGCACGTTCGACAGATCTCCGAACCTGGCAAACGAAACCTTGCCCATCTTGCTGCTGTCGGCCAGCAGGACGACCTGCCCGGCATGCGCCATGCTCAGGCTCTTGGTGAACGACTCTCTGGGATCGGTTGTGGTCATGCCGTGCTCGGCGCAGAGCCCCACCGTGCCCATGAACGCGGTATCCACGTGCAGCCGCTCCAGGGTGCACTCCGTGAGCGCGCCGACAAACGTCTGGCTCAACCGGCGCAGCTCGCCGCCGACCAGGATGACGCGCGGGCCGCCGCCGGCCAATTCCACCGCCACGCGCAGCGAGTTGGTCGTCACCGTCAGGGTCGGCAGATCGTGAAGCAGCCGCGCCAGTTCCAGTACCGTGCTGCCGCCGTCCAGATAGATCGTGTCGCTCGGCTTGATGTACGCCAGCGCCCCGCGCGCGATCCGCCGCTTCTCGTCCGGGGCCATGTGTGCCTTGTCTTCGAACAGCGGCTCGTCCAGCCGGCTCTGCACCAGCACCGCCCCGCCGTGCACACGCCGCAGCTCGCCGTTCGCCTCCAGCCGCGCCAGGTCGCGCCGCACCGTGGCCGGCGATACCGCCAGATCCCGGCAGAACTGTTCCACCCGCACAATGCGGTGCTGCTTCAGAATGCGCCGCATCTTCTCCGAGCGTTCCGGCGCCAGATCCTTGGGATATCCCGTTTTCATGAGTGACGGTTTATGATTGATTGTGAATATATATGATCTTTTGCGATCAAATGCAAGCAAAAAAATCGGAGAGAGGCAATACGGGGGGGCGGGGCCGGGTCAACCTTGAACGCTCAAGCCCCGGACAAACTGGCCGGGGGTCACCTTCTCGATCTTCTTGAACAGTTTGCTGAAGGCGTAGACATCGCTGAACCCGAGCCGGTCGGCCGCCTCCTTGGCGGGTGTCCCGCGGGCCAGCATCTCCCGGGCCCGCTCGATCTTCAGCCGACTGACATACTGGTGCGGGGTCTGGCGCAGGTAGGTCTTGAACAGGCGCGTGACCGTTGTTCTGTTGCTGGCGACGGCCTGCGCCAGATCCGCGAGCAGGATCCGGCGCGAGAGGTTCTGTTCGGCGAACTCCGTCAGCCGCCTGAGCATGCGGTAACTGCTGTTGCCGGCGGAGGTATCCGCGCGCATGCCGATCGCGCCCTTCTCGAGCAGGTATCGGAGCAGGCGCAACAGAAAGACCTTCCGTGCAAGCTTGCGCGCCGGCCCCCGTTCCTCGTCGGCCAGCGCGCGCTCGAAAAGACGGGGCACGACGCCGTCCTCCGCGCCGAACGCGGACGGCAGGCGCAGGCAGGCGTTGAACAGCGTCGTCTTCCCGCCGGCGCTGAAGTGGCAGTAGTCCACAACGAGCCTGTGAGACAGGTCCTGGGCCGCGGTCACCACGTCGTCGGGCGCGAAGATGAACAGCATGCCCCGGCGCATGGGCCAGGTGCCGTCATTGATCCGTATCTCGCCGGCCCCATCGGCCACGTGCCAGATGTCGTAGTCGTCCAGGGTTCGGTTCTCCCATTGCCAACTCTCGTCGCAATAGTGTCTGCGCACTCCCGTCGTCCAGAAATCCGTACTGACGAGCACATCTTCGATGAACGTGTTCATGGCTCCTGCCGAGTCTTGTGCCTACGCATGAAGACCTGCGTGTCCGGGGGCAAGCCGCAATGCTCCTCTGGTACACTATTCGCACCGGTGCTGTCGACCCCATATTTCCCCGCGCCGCTCCGCGGACCCTCTACGTCTCCATCGAGGGCGCGGGGACGTGGGACCCGCTTTTCGAGGCGGCGTTCCGCGCCCGCTGGCCGGCACAACCCGAGTTGACGCTCGCCTTCGATGCACCCGCCGATCCGGGCGAACGGACGGCCGCATGGGGTATTCTGGAAGTGAGGGTGGACATCCGTTACGTGTATGACAAGCTCTACGAGATGCTGGCCAAGCACGAGGAAGAGATCAAAGCGAAGCTCAGCCGGGAACTCAGCGCGGCGATACCCGCCTTCGAGTTGAGAAGCCGGTAGGCGTTGCTTGAGACTCGAGAGTAGAAGCGGTGTCCCTGGCGCGCCGAAGCGCCCGCGCGAAGGCGGCTCGCCGTTTTCCCCGGGCCGAAGGCCCGGCCGCTCCCCGGATACGGATACCCCGGCGGCACGGGGTGCCGCCGGCAGGAAGAGACGAGACGGCTCTTCTACTCTGCGTCGCCGGTGCCGCCTGCCTTCTCCTCGCGCTCCTTCTTCAACTGCAGGGCCTTGCTCAAGCTCAGCCGGGCGGAGGCGTAGGCGGGATCGATGCGGAGCGCCTCGCGGAAATGCGCGATCGCGGCGTCGTAGGCTTTCTGGTTCGCGAACAGGGCGCCCAGGTTGTTGTGCGCCTTCGCGAAGCGGGGATGGATGCGCAGCGCTTCGGAGTAGTGATACCGCGCGGCGTTCGGCTCTCCCGTCTGCGCCAGGACGATGGCGAGGTTGTTGTGCGCGTCGGCGAAGTTCGGGTCGACCCGCAGCGCCTCGGAATATTCCCGCTTCGCCTCAGCCGTCTTGCCCTGCTGCGCGAAGGCGGCGCCCAGGTTGTTGCGGGCGTTGGCGAAATCGGGCTTGATCCTGAGCGCTTCCGAATAATGCCACATCGCCCCGTCCAGTTTCCCGAGCTGCGTGAGGCATTGGCCTGCCCCGGAGTGTGCATGGACGTTCGTCGGGTCCAGGCGCAGAACCGCGTAGTAGTGGGAAAGCGCCTGCTCCGCGCGGCCGGCGGCGGCCAGAGCCACGCCCAGGTTGTAATGCGCGTCGGGGAAGTAGAAATTGGCCCGGATCGCTTTCGAGAAATGCTGGATCGCGCGCTCGGTCTGGCCGCGCTGGTAAAGGATCGCGCCCAGGCTGTTGTGCCCGTCGGGATAGTACGGATCGACGCGCAGTGCGCGCGAGTAGTGATACATGGCCCGGTCATACTTCTGCTCGAGCGCGAACGAGCTGCCGAGATTCACGTGCGCCTCCGCGTAGTCGGGCCGCAGGGCCAGCGCCTTGGAGTATTGGTAGCGCGCCTGCTCCGTCTCGCCCGCCTTCATCAGCGCCACGCCCAGGTTGTAATGGGGCCGCGGTTTCGCAGGTGATTTCGTCACCGCGTCGGTCCACAGCGACACTTCGTCCTTCCACACGCGATTGCGCAGGTAGGCGCCCGCGCCCGCGGCGACGACCAGCAAAAGCCCCAACGCGGCGGCACAGGCGCGGCGCCGTGTCGGAAGGCGGCCGCCGGCCGGCCGCGCAAGCCACGGCGCCGCTCCGCCCGCAAACGCCGTGACGGCGCCGAACAGCGGCAGGTAGAGGCGATGCTCGAAGATGACGTCCCGCAGCGGAATCACCGTCGACTCCACCGCCAGCGCCAAGAAGAAGAACAGGATCCCGAACCCGACCAGCGCGTTCCGCTTCACGGCCGCGAGCCCGAACGCCAACAGAGCCAGGACCAACAGCATCGACAACACGGTCGGCAGCTCCAGCAGCGACTCGGCCGTGGGGTAGTCGTAATCCAGGTTCTGACCGATGGGGACGAAGAGCAGGCGCAGATACGTACGCACGACATTGAACTGCGTGAACAGGTACTGCCAGGGCGAGATGAAGCGGTGCTCCGCGGCCAGGCCGATCGGCATGCGGGCGGAGATCAGGCCCGTAAGCGGGATGACGAGCAGCGTCAACAGGAACGGCAGCAGGAAGAAGATCCGCTTTCGGCGGGCGGCCGCGGACGAACGCAGGAAACACAGCTCAAGCAGGACCAGCGCGATGGGCAGCGTGAATGCCGCCTCCTTCGTGAACATGGCCAGCAGCGTTGCCAGCAGCGCCAGCGCGGTGCACGCGAAGAACCGGGCGTTCAATCGCGCACGCGCGGCGGCCGCGTCCATATACAGCGTCATGGCCAGCAGGTAGAACAGGGCGGCCAGGGACGTCACCCGCTGGATGACATAGGTGACCGCCTGCGTCTGGACCGGGTGCGCCACGAAGAGCAGACCGGCGAACAGCGCCAGGCCCGCCTGAAGCCGCGGATCGCCGGCGGACGCGACGGTGCCGTTCGAATCGCCGGCAGGCGGCGGGCCGGTCACCCGCAGGAACTGGCGCACAAGCCGCCAGACGAGCAGGCCGTTCACGATATGGATCAAGAGGTTCACGGCGTGGTAACCGCGCACATCCAGCCCGCCGTACCGGTAATTCAGCGCAAACGTCAGATAGCCGATGAACCGGCTCGGATACGCCTTCGACAGCCGCGTGACGTTGCGCAGACTGCGGATGCCGGGGTTCTCCACGATCGAGGGCCGGTCATCAAAGTGGAATTCCGCCCGCAACGTGTTGCTGTAGCCCAGCACCCCCAACACGACGATAGCCGCGGCCGATGCCAGGGCTGCCCCGTCTCGTTTCTTCATGGCGCGCTCTTCCTCGTCAACCATCCCGGTTGCATTTCCCCGCCGAATACGACAGAATGCGGGAGCGTTTCGGCCGTTTTTACACTTTTTTCGGATGAAAAAAAAGGGGCAAGAAATAAAACCCGCGCAGCCGTCCCGGGCCGAGCCGCCGGCGGAACGCCATGCCCGGCCGGCGCGGGCCTGGCTCGCGCCGCTGTTGATCTTCCTGCTCGCGTTTGCGGTGCGGCTGATCTACCTGCTGGAGATCCGAAAGGCGCCCATCTTCTCCGCCCTGATGGTGGACGCACGCGCTTACGACGGTTGGGCGCAACGCATTGCGGCCGGCGACTGGCTGGGCTGCGACACGTTCTATCAGGCCCCGCTATACCCGTATTTCCTCGGCCTGGTCTACACCGTTTTCGGCCGCGGCCTGTTCACCGCGCGGCTTGTCCAGATCGTGATCGGCGCGTTCTCCTGCGTGCTTCTGGCCGCGGCGGCCCGCACGTTTCTCGACCGGCGCACGGGCATCGTGGCGGGCCTTCTGCTCGCCCTCTACCCACCGGCTGTCTTTTTCGACGGCCTCATCCAGAAGGCGGTGCTGGGGCTGCTGTTCACGACGCTGCTGCTCCTTGCGCTCGCCCGCCTGGCGCGGGACCGACGCGAGATGGCCCGGACCGGCCTGCTCGGCGCCGGTATCGTGCTGGGCGCCTTTTCTCTGACGCGTGAGAATGCGCTTGTGCTCTATTTCCTCGTGCTGCTCTGGCTCACGCTCTGTTGCCGGGCCGTGCCCTGGCGGCGGCGTGTGGCACGAGCCGCGCTGTTCACGGCGGGCATGGCGCTCGTGCTCCTGCCCGTCGCCGTGCGAAACAGAGTGGTCGGCGGCGACTTCCTGCTCACCACCGCGCAGTTCGGACCGAACGTCTATATCGGCAACAACGAAGAGGCGACCGGCCTGTATGTACCGCTGAAGCCGGGTCGCGGCAGCCCGGAATTCGAGCGGCGCGACGCCACCGAACTCGCGGAAGCCGCACTGGGCCGGAAACTCCGGCCCGGCGAAGTGTCCGCGTACTGGTCCGGCAAGGCGCTGGCCTACATCCGTGCTCAACCCGCGGACTGGGTCCTGCTCATGGTGCGCAAGTGGTTCCTCGTCTGGAACGCGGCGGAGCTGTCGGACGCCGAAGACATCCAGACCTATCGCAACGCCTCGTGCCTGCTGCGCGCCCTGTCCTGGGTCCTGCACTTCGGGGTCATCTGCCCTCTGGCGTTCTTCGGGCTCGCCGCCACCTGGGACCGGCGCGACCGGCTCTGGATCCTGTACCTGGTCCTCGGCGGTATCGCAGGCAGTGTCACGCTGTTCTATGTGTTCGCCCGGTACCGCTATCCGATGGTGCCCGTGCTCGTGCTGTTCGCCGCCGCGGCCGTCGTGCGAGCTGCGGCGCTGCTCAAAGCCAAACGCCGGGGCGTCCTGCTCGTGGGCAGCGCGCTGCTCGTTCTCACGGCGCTGGGCGCCAACTGGCGCATGGTGCCCGTCGAACGGTTGCCGGCCGCCACGAACATCAATCTGGGCAACGTGCTGATGGAAGAAGCGAAATACGAGCAGGCCGCCCAACACTACTCGCAGGCGCTGCTCCTGCTGCCGGACGCCGCCGACGTGCACAACAATCTCGGCGCCGCCCTTTCGAAGCTGAATCGGCACGCCGACGCCATCACGCACTACTCCGAGGCGATCCGGCTCGATCCGGACTACCCGCAGATCCACTACAACCTGGCGCGCGTGCTCGAGGCCGGCGCCCGGCCGGCCGAAGCGTGCCTGCACTATTCCCGGGCGATCGAGCGCCAGCCCCGGTCCGGCCCGGCCCACTACCGGCTCGGCCGCCTGCTCGCCGCACGGGGGGCCGAGGCGGCGGCACTCGCCCATTTCTCCAGTGCGCTCGAGGCCGCGCCCGACCTGCTGCCGGCGCATCAGCAACTCGCCCTGGCGCTGGGCCGGCAGGGCATGGTGGAGCAGGCCGCCCAACACTACTCCGCCATCCTGAACGCGCGGCCCGACGACGCCGACACGCACAACCGGCTCGGCGTCCTCTTCGCGCAGGCCGCCAGGACCGAGGAGGCGGCGCGCCACTTCTCGCGCACGCTCGAACTCTCGCCCGGCTCCGCCGACGCGCACAGCAACCTGGGCGCCATCCGCGCCCGGATGGGGGACCTGGCCGCGGCCGTGCGGCACTACTCGGAGGCCATCCGTATCCGGCCCGGCCATGCGGACGCGCTCAACAACCTCGGCGCACTGCTCGCGCAGCAGGGGCGAACCGAGGAGGCGATCGCGCATTTCTCGCAGGGCCTCGCGGCCAGTCCCGGCTCGGCGACCGCGCACAACAACCTCGCGAAAGTGCACGTGGAACAGGTCGCCCGGCTTGCCGCCGAGGGCCGGCGCGACGACGCCCTGCAGGCGGCGCGCACCGCGCTCACCCACGCCGAACGCGCCGGGAATACGGCGCTGGCCGACCGCATTCGCGCCGCGCTCAAAGCATTGGAAACGCCGTAAGAGCCCGGACGGCGCAGAAGCGGATCCCCCGAGAGAGGAAGAGCGGAAAGGCGAAGGCGTTGGGCGGCCCGCGGGCAACGCCCGCCTCAACGCGGATGCGCCGGGGCGCACTACGCCCGCACAACGACGACCCACTGGCCGGCGGCGGGGCAAACGAGTTCGGCGGCGGTGCCGGGCGCCTGTTCCTGTTCCGGCCCCCATTCGCCGGCGTCGACGTTCAACCACCGTGCCCTCATCGGGGTGGTGGCCGCGCTCAGGTTCAGGTTGGCGGCGCCCCCGTTCGGGAAGTAGACCGCGTACTGCTTGCCCTGTTCGGCCAGGCAGTAGGCGCCGTCGTCGGCGTGCCCGCTGACGAGGTCGTCGTGCGGCGTCATCGTGAAGACCGTCAGGGCCTCCTCCACCATGCGCATGCCGCGGATCTGGGCCCGGGCGGTGCTGTTCAGGCCGATGCCGAACCGCACGCCGTCCTCCATGAGCACGGGCCGATGGAACCGCGAACTGGCGCAGCCGGCGAAGACGTTGCGCCAGAACCGGCGCGCGGTCTCGGTGATCTGCTCGCTCTTTGCGCCCTCGCCGAAAACGGCATCCGCCTCATCGACGCCGCCCTTGTAGATCTTGACGTTGTTGATCGGGCGCGCCCCGGCCGCCTCCACCAGCGAGCGCATGCGAATGGCGTTGTCGTAGTGCTGCTGGCCGCTGTTCGCATTGTTCTGCGAGATGTCCACATAGTCGTACAGCTCGTCGTTCTCGATCACGTGCTTGTGGTCGGCGCTCAGCAGCCCCGTATCGCGCCGCATGCCCGTGAGAAACACGGCGCGGCCGACACCGGCCGCTTCGCGGCGCACGAAATCGGCCCAGTAATCCATCCATTCGGTCGGCGTCAACGCCTCGTTCTCGACGTTGTAGAGCACGTGCTCGCAGCACAGTGTCGTCGTGAGGATCCTGCGCACGAACTTCTGCTGCAACTCCAGCACGCTGCCCACGTCGTTCAGGGCGGGCACCGTCCGGAAGAACGGATGCTCCGCCTGCTTCTCCGGCGAAGACGTGTCGACCTGTTCCGGAATGCCCGTGCTCTCCGCGGTATAGTTCACGTTGTTCTTCGGGTTCCACGGGTGAGCGTCCCAGCCGCCCGTCGCACCCTTCTGGATCTCGCCGCGCAGATCGTGAATGTCCCACAGGGTAAGCTGAACGATGATGTCCCGTTTCACCGTCTCGATCAGGAAGAACTCGAGCCGCTCCCAGTATTCGTCGTTCCACTGGTCCAGGTCGTACTTGCCGTCTTCCGCCAGCTTGAACGCAAACACGTTGTCCACGTTCAGCCCGTGCGCCAGGCCGACCCGGTCGCGGTCGCTCATCGTGTTGCGCAGGTAGTTGCCGCCGACGGACTTGAGCAGGTCGAGCTGATCGGTAAGCGCCTCGCCCGTCCATTGGAAGAGGTTGTCGTCGTCGCTCGCGCCCAACAGAAGAAGGGGCTTGCCCTTGTACTGCCAGTAGAACGGATTGGCCCCGTATGGTTGGATCGCATGCGAATCCCGCCGAACCGCAGACTCCTTCATCCTCCCCCCCTTTTCAGGCGCGGCAACTCGTGTCAGCCCAACAGCGTAATGCAGAGCAACCGGGCGGTCAAACCCTAACAGCAGGTGGACGCACGAATCTGCGGCCGCGAACCGGCCGGGAGGTGGCTCGAGAAACGCGGCGCCGCGCGAGGTGGCCCGCATTCGGAGTTGACTTTGGCGCCGCGAGTTGAGATGTGTGGTTGGCCGTTGATCCGACGAAGATACACGCGTGCGCGCGTATCTTGACAGTAGGCCCGGCTTACCGGAGGGATACGAGCATGACCGAGAAAGTACGCCATGAGGAACTGCTGCCACACGAGTTCGAGGCGCGCCTGGCCCGGCGCCCGGTCGGCTACCTGCCGATCGGCACGCTGGAGTGGCACGGTGTGCAGAACGCGCTGGGCGCGGACTTCCTGCAGGCGCGCGGCCTGTTCGAACGCGCGGCACGGCGCTTCGGCGGGATCGTGCTGCCGCCCGTCTGGCTGGCGCCGGACCGCATAACGGGGCAGGAGACAGGGCCGGACCTGATCGGGATGGACACCGCGAACAGCACCACCCCGCACAGGCGATTGCCGGGCAGCTGCTATTGGGTCCCGAAGGGTTTGTTCCTGGCGATGATCGAAGCCGCACTTGCGCAGGCAAAACGCGCCGGGTTCCGGTGTATCGTGGCCGACGGGCACGGTCCGTCCCGAACGGCGTGGGCGGAAATGGCCGACGCGTGGGAAAAGCAGTTCGGCTTGAAGCTGGTTTCCGCCAAACGCGACTTCCCCGGCCAATGGCGGACGCAGTGCGACCATGCCGGCCGAAACGAAACCTCCGTTATGCTGGCCGTCGCGCCCGAGCTGGTGGACCTCTCGCAGCTGCCCGCCGACCGCGGCACCTGGCCGCAAGGCGTCGCCGGCGAAGACCCGCGCGACGCGACGGCCGAATTTGGAGAGGCGCTTATCGAGGCGACGCTGAAACTGATCGGCGCGAAGCTCGACGAGCTTGGCGTGTAGCCCCGGCCCGGCC
The DNA here is from genome assembly GCA_016929905.1 of Kiritimatiellia bacterium. GTDB lineage: Bacteria > Verrucomicrobiota > Kiritimatiellia > JAFGHX01 > JAFGHX01 > JAFGHX01. Next base: position 12,422 of record JAFGHX010000305.1, on the reverse strand, counting down.
CCACACGGACCGCTCATCCGACTCGACCATCACCCCTTCACCAGGACCAGCACCGCGTGACCCGGAAAGGGCGCGGTGAACCGGCGCCGGGCGCCGCCTCCGACGCGATCCCCGTTGAGCCGCGCCCCGGTCGACGGGTTGAACCAGGTGGCGGCGATCGTGCCCGACACGGCGGAAAGATCCACGTCCGCCTCGCCGCCCTCGGGCAGGTAGACGAGGTATTCCCGGCCGGGATTGGCGAGGCAATACTGAGTGGAAGCCAGGTCGTTGCGTGGCGCGGTGGCGGCCAGATCCATGCGCCGCGCGAGCTTGAGCGCATACCCCATCTGCCGGCGCACGTTGTCGGCCGTCGTGGCGGGCGCGCGCGGCGAACCGACCCGCGCGTCCATGTACGAGTCCATGAGGATGAAGTGGTTGCCGCGCGTCAGGCAGCGCCACGGCCAGGTCGCATCCTCGGAGGTGGGGTTGAGATGGTCGGTGTCGACCACGACGATCTTGTCCACGCAGGCCGCCGAACCGTCGTTGCGGTATCGCGCGTCGCCAGCCGGCGAAATCCAGTCCGCACGGCTCGCCAGCAACGCCGGCGTCCGGATCGGCGCACCCGTCATGCCGACCGGGTGCTGTTTCGGCTTCGCCCTTTCGCACTCACGCACGAAGTCGATCATGTGATATTGCCACCGGACGGAGCTCTCGTGAATCTCATTGCCGATCTCCCACAGCACGTGGTCCAGATCGTTGAGCGTATCGATGACAGTCCTGACGTACGTTTCCTGCAGCCTCGTGATCGCGGGCACGTCAAGCGTATGGATTTGGCGGCCGGTCCCGCTGCCGTTCGGATCGCCGTCGATCCCGTTGATGTTGTTGTCCCTGTGCATCGGATGCCCGCGGAAGGCGTTGCCGCCGATCGGCCAACGCGGCGACAGTTTGCTGACGCTGAACCCCTGGAAGAACATCACGCTGACGTAGATCCCGCGCGCGCCGGCCGCGACGACCCGCGAGCGGAGCCGCTCGAAAAACGCATCGTTGAACTTCGTGAGGTCGAACGTCGGCCCGCCGTCGAGCGCCTTGCCGGGCCCTGTCCGCGCGTAGGGGTTCGGACCGTACAGAATCTTCCGGTCCGTGAACTGCATCCAGGCCGCATGCTCCCACGTCCACATGCGCAGGAAGTTGTGGCCGTGCTTCTCCATGAAGTCAAGCCACGCGGCGTAGTCGAATTCCGGCGTCTCCTCCAACTGCCGCTCCTGCAGCGTGGCCCAGGTGTGGGAGCCGGTCAGGTATATCGCCTTGCCGCTGTCGTCCGTGAAATAGCGCGGGTTGCCCGGGTGAACCCGCAACGGCCCCGCAAACCCCGCACCACGCTCAGCTTGGCCCTTCTCTGATTTCGCCCGCGCATTCACGTCGACCACGCTCCTTCGTCCCTCGGTTGTCCGGCAAAAAGAAGAAGGAGACGCCGGGGACGATGCGTTTCCTCCACTGTACATCATTATGCCGAACGCGGGCCGCTATAACACGGAATCGACTCACTCCGGCACGCCCGTCTTGTCGAAAACCACCTTCCCTCTTCCGTCGGTCTTCTTCACCGGCTTGCCGTGATCGTACCACCAGCGGCTGCTGAGCTGCCCGAGCCGGTCCGGGCGCGTATCGTAGGTGATAGACTCGGTGCGGGCGCCGTCTTCGCCGAAGTGCTCCTCGCTCACGACTGCCCCTGAAGCCGTCTTGTAGGTGCGCTTCTTGAGTTTGCCGTTGTCGTGGAACTCGAGATGGCGGATCGGCTTGCCGAAGTCGTTGATGTCGACGTGTGAGACTCGCCGCCCCTCGCGCCAGTCCTCGCTGGCAATGATGCCTTCATAGGTATGGATGAGCGACATCGACGCGCGCGCGGCGTTAAGCGCACGCTCGCGCAGCGTGGGCACGCCGTTCCGCCGCCAGACTTCCTTCAGGGGAGAGAACCCCTCGGGGATCGCGGCCAGAATCCGGCATTTCTCCGGCGTCTTGATCTCGATCGGCGCACTGGGCCGGCTGGCCAGCCCGCTCCATTCCACGGCCGCCACGCTGTACTCGCCCCTGTCGGAGAGGGTGAACGCATCGCCAGGCACAAACAGCTTCTCGTCCAGCGGCCGGTCGTCCTTCAGCACGCGATAGCCGCGTAGCTCCCGATGGTGCTCGCTGGGAACGACCTCCAGCACGCCGTTCTCCCAGCGCAGGTACGGCGGGAAAGGCCGCCGCACGACGACCACGTAGCAGTCCGTCTGCCGCTGATACAGAAGCGGGTTGTCCTCCGGAATGCCCGCGCCGAGCATAGCCGCGTCCGGCTTGGCCCGTTCCCTGTCCCGGCCGGACAGCACGAAGGCGGACAGCGGAAAGGCGTAACGCGCCTTGCGCACAAGGTCCGGCGCTCCGCGTGTGCCGTACTTCTGCCGGGTCAACCCTTCGAATGCGGTTGCGGTCCTGGCGGCGTACCCGATGACTTCCCACCCGCAGACGATGTCGCCGGCCGCGGGGAAGCCGTCCGTACTCTCCACCTCGATGCTGTCCGGCTTGTCCTTGTCGTAGCCGGTGATCCGGGTCACGACCGGGTGCTCGAGATCGCGCGTGGAGTGGAAGTGGATCTTGGTCCCGTCGGGGCTGCCCTTCGGATCGATATCGTAACGCGTCGAGAAATCGCCCGCCATGGGGTAGACGATGTAGGAATGGGGGTTGAGCACGTGCCAGCCGTCGCCGCTGCGCAGATCCACCATGTTCAGGTTTCCGCCGCAGGCGAACCGGCCCGCTCGGTCGCCGGGGCAGACATCGCCGACTCCGGCGGCGGAGAGCACGTGCAGCTCGCTGGGAAACGGCTCGTTCCACAGCCGGCCCCGCACCTGCCCGTTTCCGACCAGGACGTACGTGCCGTCGCCGCTCCACGACTGGTGCCCTGCCTCCGCCATCACCGTAGCCTGCCGCACGTTGCCGCCCGTCATGTCGAACCAGGCCCGGTTCGTGCCGTACACCGGGTCCTCGTTGTCCTTGGCCCGCATCATGAGCACCGGGTGGCTCGGGTTGACCTGCACGGACGGGTGCGAGTTGGGGGCGCCTGCCAGCACCTCCAACTTGCTGTCCGGTTCGTTCCGGACCCGAACCGCCACGTGCGGCGGCTTCTGGCCGCGGAATCGCTGCGTGCCGTACAACCAGGTGTCGGTGCTGTCCAGCCCGCCCGGCGTCTCCATCCCGTGCGTGATCACCGCTTTCTCGCCGGTGTCTGCATCGTACCGAATCACCTGCGTCCCGGTCTCGTACGGCTTCGTGCCGTCACCCGTGAAATGGCAGAAGAACAACCAGTTGTGCCCGTTCGCCCAGCGCGGGTTGATCCCCTTCTCCACCAGCCGGTCTTCGCCCGTCGAAAGATCCACCACGTGCACCTCGGCCGAGGCCTTGCCCCCCGCCCCGTCGTTCCCGCCCCAGTGCGTGTAGCAGGTGTACCGCCCGTTCGGGCTCCAGCATTGAACGTTGTGATAGTTCGCCTCGTCCCGTACGGCCGCGTCGCACGTCAGACGCCAGACGCCTTCGTTCCGCCCTCCCTTCACTTCGAATCGGCGCAGCTCCGCGCGTGCCGCACGGCACGCACCGGCCAGCAATACCAGGCCCGCGAGAAATCCCGGGTTCCAGCGCATGCTCATCTTTCGTCCTCCCACACCGGGGCCCTTGCCCGGCCCCGTGATCAACAGTCGTCCATGCCCGACCGCCTGCTCACGCTCCGCGCGCCGGCGCGAGATGTCACGAGACCGTCACGGCGTCGGCCCGAAGCAGCGCGGCGCGCAGCCTTTGGGCCACTTCGAACTTGGGCATCTTCTGCTTGCGCAGCCGGCGTAAAGCGCGGTCCGTACCGTGCACCAGGCGGGCGGGAAGCGAGGGGTTTCTGTAGAGCGCCGTGTGGATATACGCCAGGTAGGCCCGGTTCGGGTAGACGTCCACAAGCCAGTCCAAAAAGGTGCCGATCTGCTCCTCCGAGCAGCGCTTCAGAACCGAGCGCAGATAGCCGCATATCTCGCGCGCGATCACCGCGCGCATGTTGCCGACCCGCACGTAGGCGGCTTCGAGGTCGAACGTCACGAACCGGTCGCCGCAAAGGAACACGTGATCGAACGTGGATCGTTCGTGGATCAGCCGGCCGTCCCCGGTCTGTTCGGCTCTGACGTGGCGGCGCGCCCACTGCTCCGCGAACCGGCGGAACACCCGCTTCCTGTCCCTGGCCGGAACCGCGGCATCAAGAAGAAAAGACGAGAGCAGCGGGCCGTCGATGAACTCCAGACACAGACAGTTCGGCGGGAGCGGTTCGGGCAACGGGGTTTCGATGATCCGCGGCGTTTCGAAGCCGGCACGGCGCCATGCCTCCAGATTCATACGCTCCGCGCGACAACGGCCGGAAGCGCTGAAGGACGTGAGCCCGCGAAGCCGGTAGCCAATGTCGCACAACACCGCGCGTAGCAGAGAACGACGACGCGAGTACACTTTCAGTATCACACGCTTGCCGCCCACTTCAACCGTCCACACCCCGTTCAGGCCCGTGCCGCCCTCGGAAACACTGACCGGCACGGCCGAGACCCGCTCGAGAAATTGACGTATCTGTTCAGTGTTCTTCATCACATCCATACGAAACGCCAAGCGATTGACGCCGACGGTACAGAATCGCAAACGCCCGTGTCAAGTCCGCCCGAGAACCTGCCCGCAACTTCTGGGCCTCTCGGATAGACGCACTTCTCCTGGTTTTCGTGCCAATTTCCCCAAACTGAATCACCTATTCACAAGCTATTTCCAAGAATCATACGCTTCCCACTTTCTAAAAACTGAGAATATCATCCTCGCAAATGTGAGAGAGGATCTTCGCAGAATTGAGAGAAGCCTGGTAGACAGAGGGATGGTTTTTATGGTAAAAAGCCATATATTGCCCAAAAAAAAAGTACTGGCTTTACGGTGAGGATTTTGGTACAACTTATGCTGCAGAATTGAGACGAGGGTAACGAATGGAAATTTGGACGTTTCGTACTGCCGAAAAGGAGCCTGCGATGGACAGCACACGAGAGACGAGACCGCGCGTGCGCGCGGCGGCAGGAGCGCGTGCCGGTTACACGCTGATGGAAGTTCTGGCGGCCAGTTTCATCCTGGTGGTGGCGTTTGGCACGGCGATGAGCGTGTTTGTAGTGAGCATGCGTACCGCGGCGATCGCGCGCCGGCGGGTGCAGGCGGTAAACGACGCGCGTGCCCTTCTGGAGGAACTCACTTCGTGCAGCTGGTTCGACAACCGCCTGGAGTACGGCAAGCACAAGATTGATAACAACGGGGGCTATTGGACGGTGACGCCGAATCCGCACGTGAAGGAGGCGAAGGACGTTCACGTGGTGATCGAATGGAGGGACGAGGTGCTGGGCGGCAAGAAGCAATCGCTTTCGATGTGGATGTGTGTGGCGCGTGCGATGCACACGCACCTGATCACGGATCCGCCATTTCCAGGCGAGCTGCCAAAGCCGCCGCCGACGAGCACGCCGCCGAAACCGGTGTCCAGCACGACATCGACGTCGGTAACGCCCCGGTGCGCCACGCCGTGGATCAATCCGCGCACCGGCTACTATGGGGGCGACGTCACCGTGACCATGGGCTGCGGGACGAGCGGCGCCGTGCTGCACTACACCACGGACGGCTCCTACCCGACCGAGGCATCGCCGGTCTACGGCGGAGCCTTCGTGGTAACGCCGTACTGCGTGGTGCGGGCGCGGGCTTACAAACCGGGCTACAACTGCAGTTACGTGACCACGCGGGTCTACAAACGGTTTGGATGGGATCGCGTAAACACGTAAGGCCTGGCCGGCTGCCATGCACGGCTAGGCCAACGGGGGAAGACGGCTGTGAGAAAGATGCGTCACCAGCGAGGCTTCACGCTGACGGAAGTGCTTGTCGTGCTTGGGCTGCTCAGCTTCGTCGGGGCCGCGGCGTTGTCCGTCATCGTCTTCTCTCAGCGGCTCTGGCTGCGGCAGAGCACCAACGTGGACGCGACCCGCGAGGCCAGCCTGGCGTTGTTCAACATCGTCTACGGCGGCGGGGGGCGCTCGGGGCTGCGCGCGGTCAGCGACATCACGACCACGACCAACGGCGCCGTCTTCTTCACCAGGCCGAACGGCACCACGGGCAGCTACCAGCTCAAGGACGACACCATCGTGGACGAAACCGGCCGGATCGTGTGCCGCGACGTGGAGGAACTCTCCTTCACGAGAGACGACGACGATTTCCTGACCGTGCGGCTGCGCGTGCGCAACACGCACTACCGCTTCAGCGCGACCAACCAGGTCGAAGCCAAGGTCCTCTTGAGGAATGAATGGGAATAGGCCCAAGCTGAGGAGAGAAACAATGCGCCAACGTGAATCGGGTATGGTGCTTGTCGTGGTGCTGTGCATCGTGATGCTGCTCAGCGTGCTGGTCGCCTCTTTCTGGAAGGCGGCGGCCTCCCAACTGCTGATGGCCCAGAACCTGCATCGCATCGAACAGGCCGAATACCTCGCGGAGGCGGGCACGCAGTTCGCCGCCGCCTATCTGTATTCCGGAGGGACGGCGCCGTACAAGCTTTCCGGGACCTTCGGAGAGGGCGAGTGTGAGGGCAAGTACTACGCCACCATCACCACCAACACCTCGACCAAGGACACGATCCAGCACACCATCGTTGCCTCGGGCACGCTGCAGAACGTCACGCGCAAGGTCAGGCTTTCGGGCTGCGAACAGCTCTCCTGGGCGAAATACGCCATGTGGATGGACATCAACGGGAAGGTCTATTTCGTCAACGGCGAGCGCGTCTATGGGCCGACCCACGGCAACGACAAGCTCTATTTCAGCGGCGCGCCGGACTTCTACGGGGCCGTCACCTCGGCGGCCGACGGCTTCGGCGGAACCACGAACCAATGCATCTTCCGCCAGGGCTTCTCGCTCAACGAGCCCGAGGAACACATCGCCAACGTGGATTTCAACGACCTGAGGACGCAGGCCGACATCATCATAAACGGCGACGCCTCGCGCTGCCAACAGGTCTACTTCACCGGCAACAGCTACTACACCGTGCCCGGCTACGTGAGCAATGCGCTGCCGCCCAACGCCGTCGTCTACGTCAAGCAGGACAACACGAGCAATCCCCATATCTACGTGGAAGTCCGGGGCCAGGTTTCGGGCCGGGTGACACTCGTTTCCGACGGTGACATCCGAATCATGGACCACCTCACGTACAAGGAACCGCCCTGGGAAAAGGCGGATTCGGAGGACATGCTCGGACTCATCGCGAAGCGCGACATCGCGATCTACACCTCCGCGCCAAAGAACCTGCAGGTTCACGGGCACCTGATGGCCACCGGCCAACGTGACGACCGCGGCTATGTCTATAACGAGGACTGGAACGGCGACAGCAAGGGTGACCTCACGCTCTTCGGCGGTATCGTGCAGAAGCGGCGGGGCACGATCGGCACCTATTCGCCCTCGAGCGGCGTCCAGACGGGCTTCAGGAAGAACTACTACTTCGACAGACGCCTCATGGTGGACCCGCCCCCGAATTATCCCCAGCTGCCCGGCCTGGTGTTCGGCCAATGGGACGACGCCTAGGTGCGCCCCGACGAAGATACACCCATGCGGGCTTCGCCCGCAACCCAGAGGTCGGAGGTCGGAGATCAGAGGTCAGCAGCCCTGCCGGGGGACATCTGACCTCAAACTTGAAAGTAGAAGCGGCGTCTCGCCGCTTCCTCCGGGCCGAAGACCCGGGCTCCCGGCTGCACTCCGTGCAGCCGGGAGGAAGAGAGCCGAGCCGCCGTCGCCCTGCGGGCTATGGCGAGCCAGGGACGGCTCTTCTACTATGGGCGATACGCCCCAGACGAACTTTCCACCCGTGATGTCCGGCGCCGCGCAGCGCGCCGAACGCTGGGCTCAGGCGCGCGGTTTGCCGCGTCGCCTGCAGCCCGATGTTCGAAGCCCCGGTACACCCTACGCCAACCGGCCGCCCGGGGAGTTCCGCCAACGGATGAATGAACCGCAACGGATGCAGATACTATTCCAAATCCCATCCGCTGCCGTCCATTCATCCGCTGGAAACTTCTTCGACACTAGGTTGCACTTCGAACGCCCACGAGCGTTGAGCCTGCCCCGAGTCCGCCGAAGACGGCGTCCCTCTTGACACCGCGCCCGCAGTTTACTACATATGAATCGGGTTTAGCAAGCGTATACAACGGGGCGCGGGCCGGCAGCGGCCGGCAGGGAGACGATCGTGGAGCCTGTGGATATCGCCTTCAACATCAAGGAAACCCGAAAGACGAAGGGGATGACGTTGAATGCGCTGGCCAGGGCGGCGGGGGTGACGAAGGGCTACATTTCGCAGGTGGAGAATTTCCGCACGATGCCGTCGGTGGCGACCCTGTGCAAGATCGCCGCCGCGCTGGGTGTGGAGCCGGGCGCGCTGCTCAAGAGCCGCCGGCAGATGAAGCCTTACGTGGTGACGCGGGCCGGGGCCGGCGTCCGCGTGGAGCGGGAAGCGCCGGCATGCGGATTTGTGTACACGGCGCTCGCTCACGAGAAGAGCGCCAAGCGCATGGAACCGTTCCTGCTGGAGATGCCGCCGCGCTCGACACGCCGCAACGTGGTGACGAACGGGGAGCAGTTCGTTTACGTCACGGCCGGGAAGGTCGATTTCGTGCTGGAGCACGAAACCGTCACGCTGCGCGCGGGCGACAGCCTGTACTTCGACGGTTCGATTCCGCACCACCCGGAAAACAACACGGGCCGAAAGGCGGCTCTGATTGTCCTGTATGCGATCGGGTCGGAGTAGAACAAGGGGATGTCCATGCTGGTAAGACCTTGCAGCAAAGTGGTTCACACGCAATCCCCGAAACCTCGAATACAACGGTCTACCGGCCTCTTTCCGCACAGGCAGTTATGGCTGTACGGAAGGGAAGAGCGATGCCGGAACAAGAAGGCGTCTTGCGACAGATAGAATCGGCGGGGTATGGCGTCACGGGATGCCGGGATGCCATCGGAGATGGCCGGGACGGTCCGCTCGTCGTAACGGCGGAGCACCGCGAGACGGGCGAACGCCACACTGTTTCGGTAGCCACGAAGGGGAGCGCCGGAGAGATCAAAGCCCTCCGGCTGCTCGCGGAGAAGGTCAGGATATCTAAAGAGGAAAAGCAGGGAAATGCCTGATTCAAGTGTACCAAACGGCACCCGGGGTTTGCACGATGAAACCGATACCGATCGGTTGCGAGGAATCCTTGCACTCGATGCATTGTCTGTAGGCTTGGTGTCGGCGCTCGCCGGGGATCGGCCGCTGACCGAGGCAGAGGAATCTTCGCTCTCCAAGCTGAAGGAAGGCCGGGGGGAACTGTTTTTTCCCGATCTCCTGTATGCGATAACGCACCAGTACTTCTCGCCGGTAGCGGCCAAGAAGCTGTGGGAAGAGATCCTTCGACACAAGTACGAGATGTCGAAAGCGTTGAACAGGAACGCTCAGATCGTCGTGGCCACCCTGGATTACCTCGCAAATCTCAAGAGCGCGGTCCATTTGCCCACGCTGGTCAACGAAAACCACATTGCCGCGATCGTGAACCAGTCGATGCGCGACGGGCTAACGGGGCTTTTCAACCATACAAGCTGTCACGAACTCATCAATCTGGAACTGAAGCGCTATGCAAGGCACGGGACGGTCGTATCTCTGATTTTTACGGATATCGACGATTTCAAGGTGATAAACGATGAGTGCGGGCACCAGGAAGGAGACCACTTACTGAAGGAGCTTGCGGCAACTATTGAGCATACGACGCGGGATTCGGACATGTGCTGTCGCTACGGAGGGGAAGAGTTCGCCGTAATCCTGCCTTTGACAAATGCTCGTGCGGCGGCCGAAATCGCGGAAAGGATGAGGTTGGAGGCGATGCAGATTCATACCGGCGGCCGCACGCTGACCGTCAGTTCGGGAGTGGCATCGTGCAGCGAGACGACAACCACCGCTCATGCGCTTGTAGAAGTGGCGGATCGTGCCCTGTATCAGGCCAAGCATGGCGGCAAGAACCGGGTAGTGGTAGTGTGACGAGGAGGGATTCGTGTCTGGCAAAGGAACAACATTGATAATCCATGGGGTCCCGATTTCGCCGGGGCTGGCGGAGGGAATTATCCATGTACACCGTGCCCCCTTCGGCCCCGTAGACGCCCCAGCGGACATAAATCAACACGAGGTCGACGAAGAGGTTTCGCGTTTGGATGCCGCTACATTGAGGGTCTCGAACGACCTCTTCGCCCTGGCCGCGAAGGTGGAAAAGGAAATCGATTCGAGACTTGCCGGTGTCTTCGAAGCACATCAACTCATAGTGAAGGATTCTTCCCTGCAAGAGGAAATGAGAAGAGAGATCGCGGACAATCTTGTAAGTGCGGGCAGCGCCGTGAAGGCGGTGATGCTGCGCTGGGAGAAGAAATTCCTGTTGATGGAGTCGCAGGTATTCAGGAGCAGAGGTGACGACGTTAGAGACATCTCGAACCGTCTGTCCAATGCCCTTGCGGGGATTACGGTCCACGCGCTGGATGATATCCCTCGCGGCTGCATACTGGCGACCTCGCGTCTGCTGCCATCCGACACTGTTTTTCTCGCCAACCGATCCACATCGGCGGTTCTTTTGGAGTACGGCAGCAAGGGTTCCCATGCGGCTCTGTTTGCCCGCGAAATCGGCTTGCCATGCATCTCGGGGCTGCGCGATCTGTTGATCACGGTGTCCGATGGCGCATCGGCTCTAGTGGATGGGGACACAGGGACTGTCACCATCCATCCCCGAAAGAAACAGAAAGCCGACTTCCGAAAGAATAGTCGCGACAAAGAGCGCACCCATCACCTGGGTTTGGAGCATGCTCAGAGCCCCGCTGTCACAAGGGATGGCGTCACGATTTCGGTCCTCGCCAACGTAGGATGCAATGATGATACAGAATGGGCCATGTTGAACGGTGCGGATGGAATCGGTTTGTATCGTATGGAGCGGGCCTACCTTGGACGCGTCGTGCCGCCCAGCATCGACGAACTGCTCGAAGAGATGCGACGGACACTGGAATCGGCCAAGGGCCGCCCCGTCTGCGTGCGCCTTCTGGATATCGGCGCCGACAAGCCCCTGGCCTTCATGAGGTTCTTGGCGGAGACAAATCCCTCGCTGGGGCGTCGCGGCATCCGCTTTCTTCGCGACTATCCCGAGCTTCTGGAGGCGCATCTGCGGGCCGTGTTGAAACTTGCCGGGGAGTTCGACGTTAGCCTTCTGGTTCCCATGGTTGCGCTGCCGGATGATGTCTCGGCGGTGAAGGAACGCATCTCAAGACTTGGTTCGGAAATGCAGACGTCCTCCCTCCCCAAGCTGGGAGCCATGATAGAGACTCCGGCGGCGGCTCTTTCGGCGCGAGAGATAGCCAAGCATGTTGACTTCCTGAGCTTCGGCACAAACGACCTGACACAATACGCGTTTGCAGCTGACCGGGAAAATGCGGCAGTGGAACGATACTTCAACGATTCTGCGGATGTCATATTCAGGCTGTTGCGGATGACACATGATGACGTACCCGATGTGCCCCTTTCAGTGTGCGGCGAGCTTGCGGGGCGACCCGCGCACCTTTCCAAGCTTCTGCGGTGCGGGATAAGAACGCTCAGCGTCGTTCCGCCATTGGTGCCGGCGGTCAAGGAAGCCGTTCGCAATTCATCGTGTACATGAGCGAGCGAATGCCATGAGACTGTACCTGATCAACCCATCCAACCCGCTGGTGAGCATCACCAAGGTTAGGGAGAGCCGCTGGAACCGCTACCGCGTGTGGAAACCACTTGGTCTCATGGCCCTGGCAGGAATGACTCCGCCGGACTGGAATGTTACCATCCTGGATGAGAACCTCGGTGCGTCGGATTACTCAACGCTGCCTCGGCCGGACTTGGTGGGCATCACCGCCTTTACCTCGCAGGCGGTCCGCGCCTACGAGATAGCCGCGTACTGCCGGCGTCTGGGCGTCCCGGTGGTTTTGGGTGGCATCCATGCGACCATGTGCCTGGACGAAGCCATGCTGTACGCGGACGCGGTCGTCACCGGAGAGGCCGAGGGTGTCTGGGCGCAAGTTCTGGAAGACGCCCTGCGCGGCTGTCTTAAGCGTCGATACGACGGGGGATTGGCCGAGATAGACAATGTTCCATCCGCCCGTCATGATTTGCTGCCTTCGGAATATGCATTCGGAGCCATCCAGACCACGCGTGGTTGCCCATTGAACTGCAGTTTCTGCAGCGTGACGGCGTTCAACGGGGCCCGCTATCGGCAGCGCCCCATTTCGGATGTTATACGGGAATTCCAGTCGATCCACGAAAAACGTGTCCTGGTGGTGGACGATAACCTTGTCGGCATAGGTCCCGCCCACATCGC
>JAFGHX010000304.1 GCA_016929905.1 Kiritimatiellia bacterium | reverse complement strand
CTATATGATACTATATACTGCTGTATAACCGTTCGTCAAGTCAAAGCTGCGTCTTTCAGTACTCCAATGCTCCATGACGCCGGCACTCCGGAACAACACGTCTGACTGCGGCGGCCGGCCGCTCTGAGAGGAGGGCGCGCCATGACGTCAAGTGGGGATGGCGAGGCAGCGGTAAGCCGGGCGCTGATTTCTGAGGCGCCGATTCGGAAGTCCGATGCGCTGTTCCGCGGAAGCGGCTCGCGAGGAGAGGCTGTCTCAAAACCGGGGAACAGCCCTTACGGGCTTAACTACAAACGGATGAAACCACCAGATGTGGCGTTTGTGGTTAACGCCGTAAGGCGTGTGGCAACGTGTGGTCCAGGTTTTGAGACAGCCTCAGGACGCTCGTCCTCCAAGGAATGGGAAGATGTCTGCGGATCTCCCTGGAATCTCCCGGCAAGCGCACTATGCTTGACCGGATGTGCGTGCCCGTCTACAGAGGTCAAGGCGACGAATAGGAGGAGGTCACACATGAGACGGCCGGATCTGAACGCAGCGGCGAAACCGATTGTCCACGACCGGCTCACACGCAGGGCTGTCCAATTCGCGTGTGGGCTGGCCCTTCTGGCCACACTTGCGGCCGCGCGCGAATACTTCGTCCTGCCCACAGGCGACGACGCCAACTCCGGCGCGTCCTGGGGCGAGGCGCTCAAATCCATTCAGGCCGGCGTCAAGAAGCTCGAACCGGGCGACACGCTTACGGTAGGCCCCGGAATCTACCGGGGCCGCGTGCGCGTGCCCGGTCTGAAAGGGACGCCGGAATCCACGATCACGATCCGCTCCAGCCGGCGCGGCGGCGCCGTACTGGACGGATTCCGGGCCGTCTCAGGCTTCGAGAAGGTGGCGGGAACGGACCACACGTTCGTCGCGCCCTACGCCGGCGCGGTGAACCGATTAGTGGAGCAGGGGACCGGCAAGATCCTCTGCAAGGTGGCCGGCCCGCAAATCGTCGAACAGGTCGTGGGCAGCTTCTACCATGACGAGGCCGGCAAGCGGCTCTACGCGCACGCCTCGGACAGTGGGGACCCGGACCCGCACAAGATCCAGGCGTGCGTGGGCGAGATGGGCTTCGACGTCGGCACGGGCGCCGAGCATCTGGTCATTGACGGGTTCGAGGTGCGCGGATTCGACGGAGGCGGCATCTTCCTGAACCGGCCGAATCATGCCACGGTGCAAGACTGCATGGTTCACCACTGCGGTACGGCCATCCGTATGAACAAGGCCGTCAATTCTCGGATGCTGAGCAATCAGGTCCATTCCATCTGGATCCGGGAGACCTCCGGCATTGCGATGTTCTGGTCCGGTACGACGCTGGACTGCCTGGCGCAGGGCAACATCATTCGTGACACCGAGGGTACGGCGCTCTCCTGTTACGGCGGCGATAAGAAGATCGACGAGAACTTCAAAGGCACCCGGTTCATCGCCAACAAGGTCTACGACTGCGAGAACCTGGGGATCCGCTACAAGAGCGGCCGCGGCGAGAAGTACGGCGACGGCACGCGCAACGTTGTCTGGGGCATCAACAACGGCATGCGGTGCTGGGAAGGGGGCTACAACACCGTTGGCGGGGATCCGGGCAAGCACGGTGCGGACACCTCGATCAGCTTTGGCGTGTTCTCTGAGAGCCCGGATGTCGACTGGAAATTCGCGGATCCGGCGCATGGCGATTTCCGGCTACAATCCGACAGCCCGGCGCGCGGCAAGGGGCCGGCCGGCACCGATCTGGGCGCACACCCGTACGAAGGCGACGTCTTCTTCGTCGGGCCGCAGGGCGACGACAGCCGGGCCGGCACGAGCGTCGCCGCGGCCTGGCGAACGGTCGGGCATGCGGCGCGGCGCGCCGGGCCGGGGCACACCGTCTACATCCTGGGGGGGACCTACAACGAGTCGTTGGCCCCCGCGGCGGCCGGGACGCGCGAGAAGCCGATCGTGTTCCGCGGGCGCGGGACGGAGAAGATCGTCCTGGACGGCGCCGGCCGCTTGAAGGCGGGAATCGAGTTGAGCGGGAAGAGTTTTGTGTTGACCGAGAACATCCGGGTCAGAGGGTTCACCGGGGCCGGCGTGGCGATCGGCGGCGGGGCGGAAGAGGCGACGGTGACGCGCTGCGTCGTCCACGAAAACGGCGGTGCGGGCATTGCCCTCGGGCCGTCGCGCGCCGTGCGGCTCGTCCGCAATACCTTGTGGCGGAACGCCGGCGACGGGATCGTCGTGCAGGCCGGGGCGGAAGGTGCGGACATCGTCGGAAACCTGTGCACGGAGAACCGGGGCGCGCAACTGAACCTGGCGGATGCCGCCGCCGGGGCGACTGCCTACGTGGCGTTCAACAACCTCTTCCCCGGCACCGGCGGCGCGGCCGTGAGCGTGACGGGCGCCCCGGCCGCATCGGTCGCGCAACTTAACGAGCGGGTCAGGCTCGGCCGCGGCAATGCGAGCGAGACGCCCGCACTGCTTGACCCCGCCAACGGCAACTTCAACTACCCGCTCGCCTCGCCGTGTCTGGGCCGCGGCGAACACTGGGCGCCGATCGGCGCGGGCGAGTACCGCGCCGAGGAGGCGGAGCTGGCACTCACCGCGCTGGCCGTGCATGAGGTGACCGCCACGACCGCGACGATCCGGTGGAAGACGCCCGGCTTCATGGCGACTACCCGCCTCGAATGGGGCGAGACGCCGGCGCTGGGCCGTGTGGTCGACCGTGTCCACGAACACATGATCCATCACAGCGTCACGCTGACCGGGTTGAAACCCGGTGGAACCTATCACTGCCGCGCACACAGCGCGTATCCCTGGCTGCAGATGCACGATAACCCCATCTTCGTGCGGTGGGATGAGGCCCGGCCGCGCGTCCGGCAGAGCAGTGCCCTGCTGCCGTTCACGACTCTCACGGCGCCACCGCCGGCACGCACGCTCTATGTCCATCCGGACGGGGACGACGAGGGGGCCGGAACAAAGGAACAACCGTGGCGCACGTTGGCCAAAGCGGGCCGCGCCGCGCGCGCGGGCGACACCGTGCTGATCGAGCCCGGTACGTATGTGGACACGCTCGTGCCGTACAATTCCGGCGTCGGACCCGACGCGCGCATTACGTTCAAATCCGCGGGCGCCGACCCGGTCGTCATCGACGGCAGAGGCGTCATGCCCGTGGGCGTGCGGATTCTTGGCAAAGCGTACATCACGCTCGAAGGGTTCAAATTCCTGGGCATCCGCCGCCATGACTACGGCGGCTACTGCTGGGGCGCGAACTACTGCGGCGTGATCTGGCTCTACAACGCCGACCACATCGAGATCCGTAAGTGCCTCATCTCAGGCAGTAGCTTCTACACCGCCGGGATACGGAGCAACCGGCCGACCGACGACAAACTGCGGGAGCTGACCGTCGAAGATTGCGCGTTTGTCATGAACGCATGGCCGATCAATATTCGACGGCAGCGCGCATCCGTGCGCAACTGTGTCTTTCCCGGCTCCTATTGGGGCAACATCGACGTACAGGATCCGGATGCCGAGATCACGATCCGCAATTGCCTCTTCACGAGCTGCATCGAGATGAAGCTCTGGGGGCACGGCTATATGGTCAAGGCGCCGGCCGGCGCGAGGATCGATTCGGACTACAACGCCATCTGGTACCAGCCCTATGATACGGAGTATCGATGGGTCGCGCGGGTCATGAAGTCCGAGGCCGGCCCGCAACGCGAGTATCGCGGCGGCGCAGACGGGCTCGCACAATGGCGTACGGACACCGGCAACGACACGCACACCCTGATCGTCGACACGCCCGGCTTCCGAACCGAAGAGAACGGAGGGCTGAAGGTTTCCATCCTGGAGAAACTCAGCCCGCAGCGCGACAGGACGTGGCTGCCGGACTTCGCGCTGAGCGACGATAGTCCCTGCAAGGGCAAGGGCGAGGGTGGGGCGGATATGGGGATTCGGTTTTGAGGATCGTTGGTGCGAAATGGCGAGATTTGAGAATCGTATTCCGTAATCGTCGCGCGTAATCGTGAACCGTGAATTCCACGTCGAGGGAGATCGGTCGACGATGACGCGCGACGATTACGGACGATTCAGAGCAGCTCACGCCCACAGACAGGAGAACGTCACATGAGGGGTAGCGTGATCCCTTTTCTCATCATCACCCTCCACGCATCCGCAACCACCTACCATGTGGCCACCAACGGTTCCGACCGGAACGATGGCAGCGCGACACGTCCTTTCCGGACGATCCAAGAGGCGGCGAACGCGGTTGCGCCCGGCGACGTGGTGCGGGTGGAGGCCGGCGTCTATCACGAGACCGTGACCATGAAGCATTCCGGGATGGCCGGCAAGCCGATCGTCTTTGAAGGGGATCGCGGCCGCAACGGCGAGTGGAAGACGATCATCGACCCGAGTGAGCCGGTCTCGGGCTGGGCGCCCGCCCCGGAGATCGGGTTCGGCGTCTACAAGAAGAAGACAAGCGACATCGGCTATGAGCCGCACGGCATGGTGACGGGGGAGAAACACCGGACCGTTCCGCGCATCTGTCCGGGCCACATGCCGAAGAAAGGGATCAAGAGCCTGGCGATTTCGCCCACGAACACGGTCTCTTGCTTCGACGGCAAGCTCGATGTCAACTATTGGGACGCGGCGGAAGCGATGTACGGCTCGCTGGACGGGATCACCTACCTGCGCTTTCGGGACGGCGCCGACCCGAACACGTTGCGGGTACGCACGGCGCCCGCGCGGGCCGGCGTGCTCATCAAGGACAAGGGGCATATCGTCGTGAGGGGCTTCTTGATCCGCGGTGCGGCGTGTTCGGTCGAGATAGCCGGCCAAGGCGCCGGCCACAACGTTGTCGAACGGAACCATCTCATGAACGGGCGCAGCCAGGTTTCCGTTTCCGACGGCGCGTTCGGCAACCACGTGCGGGACAACACAATGACGTTGGCGCCGCTGAGCGCCTGCGCCCCCGGCCCCTGGGGGAACTACTGGAAGAACCCGCCTCACCACTACGGCGTACGCGCTGAGATGTATCGGCAGTACAAGTATCTCTTCGGGCGCAGTACGTCGATGTCGGGCGAGTGGTCGGTGCGAGTGGAGAGAGCCGGCACGGATAATGAGGTGTATCGCAACCACATCTTCGAGGGGGATATCGGGATCTTCCTCTGGCACGTGCCGGACGTACGCGTGCATGCCAACCGGGTGCACAACATGCACAGCGTAGGCGTGGTAATCGGTGGGGGTGTAAGCGGCGAACTCTACGACAACGCCGTCTATGAATGCAACATCAACCTGCGCCCGCATACGCTGCGGGATCAACGGGTGTATGTCTACCGCAACCGATTCTGGAACACGACGGGCGTGGGCAAGAACACGCACTTCCATTGGAACCCTGCGGAGGAGTCGGCAACGCAGAGCTTTGCGCAAATCCACCTGTACCACAATACGTTCTGCGGCGCCCAATATGCGATTGCCATCAATGCGGCCGGAGCGAAGAGCGGCGGCCTGCCGACCTCTCTGTTTCTGAACAATGTGTTTTCCTCGCCGTCCTGCTTCCAACTCGACAAAGCGTTCTGGGAGAACCGAAACATGATCGGCGCGTGGGACTACAACTGGGTTGGCGGCAAGTGTCGGTTCGGCATCCCGCCGTGGTTCGGCAGCCACAACGTCCTGGCCGACGGCCGGAAGATGTGGGACGACAAGACAATGCCCGATTTCAGGCTGCCCGCCGACAGCCCGGCCCGGAACGCCGGGCTCGACCTGTCGAAACCGTTCACCATCGACGGCAAGACCTATGACCCGCTGCCCGGCATGAAGCCCGGCTGCTTCTCGGGTTCGGCGCCCGATCTGGGAGCGGTGCAGGATGGACGAGCCGATACACTGCCCCCCGGGCCGTGATGGGTGCAGGACCCGTTTTCTTCATCGGTTGGCTCTTCCGGCGGCTCTTCTGTACTCTTCTGTACGGAATGATAGGTCAATGGAAAAGCCGCGCATCACGCGGCACCGGGTCAAGGGCCGGGAGCTGACCTTGTTCTCCAAGACCTGATTGCGCTGGAAAACCCGGCGCGGACAGAGCCGCGCCCTCCAAAAACCCAACATGTTGCGTGTTGATCCAATGGAGGGCCGGCCTCAGTGCCGGCCGCACGGGTTTCTCAGCGCAATCAAGACCTATCCCGTGACCCCGGCTCGCGGGGACGCTCGCCCTCCATTTGCCGTGCGGAAACGCAGCAGCGCGAACCCCTTGCCGCCGTCCTCGCCGACTGGCCAAAGCCCCTCGTGTGAATGCTCCTCACTCACCTCCTCCCCACTTGATTCGAACCGACTCGAACGGCCTCCAACGCCCCGATCGTGCGCCCGTTCTCGCCGGCCCCGATGTTGGGGCTGCCGGGCTCGACGCGCCAGTCCATGGCGTCGATCTCGTCGGCCGGGTTCGCATAGAGCGGGTCGGCGAAGATCGAGTGCGGGTCCTTGCCCGTCGCCTCCTGCCACTGCTTCAGGCTGAAATAGGATCTCTTGTTGCCGATCTTGATGAGCTCTTTGGTCGTCGACTCCAGACGGTGAACGCCCTTGCGGTAGTCCTTCAGCCGGAAGGCCTCCTCGTTGACGAGCGTAAGGGTCTCCTCGTCCGAGGGATTGTAGAGGTTGGGATTGGGGTTCTTGATGGGCTTGTTCGCGCTGCGCACGCGCGTGCCGTAGTTGTTGTAGTCGCTCACAAACGCGGCCAGATCCTCGGGCGTTTCTCGAAGGAATTTCAACGCGAAGTTGCCGGGGAAACAGAGCGAATTGTTCAGCTGCCGTGTGCCCTTGGCGCTGTCGCTGTAGCCGATCGCGGTACCGAGCGTTTGCGAGATCGTATTGTGGGTGATCGTGGCGTGGGGTGAAGCGGCCAACCGCAGCCCGCAACCGCCGTTCAGGATCAGGCAACGATGGATGGTCGCGTGCGGCGAGTCGAACAGCATCGGCCCGCTGCCGCCCAGCCGATCGCCCGGATGCATGAAGCACCGCTCGATCGTGACGTGCGGGGAACAGTGAACGTAGACGGCCCAGCCCGTGTAGTTGAGCAGGCGGAGGTTGCGGAGGGTGAGGTATGGGGCCTGCTGCACCGTGATCGGCACACGGCCCCTCTGGCCCAGATCGAGGGTCACGGTTCCCGGCGTCTCCGGCTCGACGGTCAGGGGATGGTGCGGATCGGAGCCGCCGTGCCGGAACACGACGGCTTCCGCGTAGTGGCCCGGCATCAGGACGATCCGGTCGCCGGGCAGCGCGCCGTCCGCGGCGTACTGTAACGTCTTGAACGGCCGGTCCTTGGCGCCGCCGTCGGGTTGGTCTTGGCCGGCGGGCGACACGTACCAGGCCGCAGGCTCTTCGGTCAGGCGTACGGCGTAGTCCCCCGACAGGCTCGACCGGCCGGTCGGGTCCTCGAGGCGGATGCGAATGTGCCGTTCGCGGTCGGACGCCGGCGCGGGGCCGAGCGCGGCGATTCTGAAATTCGACTCGGGCACCTTCCAATCCTCGGTCCAGACGGTGTACGTCTCCAGATCGTAGAAGCTGGTCGCTTGGGTGGGGTTCCTGAACGTGGTGCCGTAGCCGGTTCCGCTTCCGTATTCAAGGGTCGCGAAGCACGGCGTACTCGCCTGGAACGAGACCGCGAGACCGCGGGGGGTCGCGCGTATGACGGGCCTGCCCAGGATTTCGGGCGGTTCCCGCACCACGCGCAGGGTCGCGTGCGCGCCGCTGCTCGCCACGCCGCGCCTGGTCTGGACCTGGTAGATGACCTCGTACAGTCCGCTCGGCTCCGGCAGCAGCAGTTCGTGGACGGCGCGGTACGGCTCGCGGCGCCAGGGGCCCGCATTGATCCGGTAGCGCAGGTAGTCAATTGGGCCGGCGGCTTCGTTCGTGTGCAGCCGGACCTTGATTTTGCGGTTTGCGCTGAGCCGGTGGTTATTCAGGGCGGGGGCGGACAGTTTCTCCTGGAGCACGTCGTGCTTCTGGAGATTGAGGCCGGAGTAGAACGTCAGCCGGCCGGTCGGACCGGCCGGAAACGTGTCCGGGAGAAAATCCAGCGTCAGCCGGGGCGCCTGGGCCGGAAGCTCGGCGGGCGAAACCATACCCAGCGCGCCCGCAGGCCGGCCGTCGGGCCCTTTCAGGGCCAGGGCCGGGCTGCCCGGCAGCAGCCGGTAGTCGTCCTTCTCGGGATCCGCGAACAACGGGTCGGCGTGCACATTGTGACTGCCGTATTCGCTCGGTTCCAATTTCTTGTTCAGCGTTCGGTTCCACAGGACGTTATGGTCGAACGTCACCTCTTGGGTGCTGCCCTGCGTGACATACGCGAAGTCGGCAACGATGTTCCTCGTGATGGTGCTGCCCCGGTACCCCGCGACCAGGCCGAACCCGTACTTGGCGTCCAGCACCGTGTTGTGCTGAAGGAGGAACGGCCCGCCGGAGCATTTTGTCCGGATGCCCTTGTCGTAGCCTTTCACGACGCAGAAGCTCACCTCGCCCTTGCACGCGGGGAAGTAGTACAGGATCCCGTTGCTGTTCTCGGTGAGCGCGTCGCCCGTCTGCCAGTTGAATCCGTCGCGGCGGGCGATGACGCGGCAGTGTCGCACCGCGTTCGCGTTGCCCATACTCTCAATGCCGCGCCGGCAGTCGGTGATCGCGCAGGACTCGATAAGGCCGTCGGCCGACTGGCGGCCGAACAGGCAGGCGATGGAGATGTTGTCGAACGAGCAGTCCTGCACCGTCACCTTCGCGGCGTTGATGTAGAGCCCGGTCGTATTGAAATCTTCGAACGCGATGCCGCGAATCCGCGTGTTGGGACGGAGAATGCGTATCCCGTTGTCCCGGTGCCCGGTGAGTCCTATCTGGTCGATGCTGTGCGCGAAGCCCAGGAAGAGCGTGTGCGTCTCGGGGGGCCGGTCGTCCGAACAGTGGAAGTAGAGGACGTTCTTCGTGAAATCGCGGAAACACGACCCTTTGTAGGCGGCGACCCCGTCGATCGTGTTGAGCCGCCGGTATCGCACGCGCGTGTCGCGTTCCCACATGTCCGCCAGGCCCGGCGGGACCGTGCGGGTGACATAGACGTGCGCGTAGCCGGCGACAGGTTCGGCGGACGTGATGGGCTTGGCGCGGCACAACACGGCCTTCTTGTCGTGTTCCGCCCGGATCAGCAGTTCGGGCGCGCCGCCGCTCGGCGCTTTGCGGACATCCTTCAACTCGTCACTCTGCACGAAATAGCGGCCGTCCAGCAGCACCGCGTCGACCTCGTCGTTCAAAACCGCGTGATACAGACACGCCACGGCCGAAGGCTCCGGATAGAACACGGTGGCCGTCGATCGGCATTGGGGCAGGAACTGGAACACGAGCCGCTCGATCTGAATGCCCCGGTATCGGCGCTCCTGGAACACGCGCGTGTCCAACGGGCACGTCTGGGGAACGGCCGAGAGCCCCATGGAGACCCTGAACCTGCGGTGGTACTCGGCCCGGACCGCGTGCCAGTCTTCCACGCTGCGAATGGTGCGCAGCGCGCGGGCGGCCGTCTGCTCCGCCCTGTTCAGATAGTATTGCCAGAGTGTGATGCCCATAGCACGGTTCCGATGGCTGATGGTCCTGCGGAAGGCTGGAAGACTGGAAGCATGGAAGATTGGGTTCTCTCGCCGTCCCCTCCATTCCCCGTTCTTGTCGCCGCGAATGTCCGGCATGTCGATCTCCTGCGTCGGAATAGGCCGAGAGGTGCCGTCATCGGCCGCGCGCCGGTAGGTGAGACGCTCGCCGCCGAAATCCCGGCACAGGCCGATCGTCAGCCGCTTCTCGCTCATCAGGATCAGCCCGTCCGTCCCGTAGATCTCCACGGCTTGACCGACGCTGGAGTAGCCGGACTCGAGCGTCATCAAAGCCCCGCTTCCCAACTCCGCCACGCCGCAGGCCACGTCTTCGCCGTCCAGGCTGTGCCCGCAGTGCAGGTTGCGCGCATAGCCCGTCACGCCGACGATCTCCTCGCCCAGCAGCCACAGCGCCAGGTTCATGGGGTGGATCCCCACCTGCATGAACGAGCCGCCGCCCACGTTCGACGCCTTCGCCCGCCAGTGTGACTTGTCGTCCCTCCGGTATGGGCCGCGGTGCGCGTTGCGAACCCGGGCCGAGACGATCCCGCCGAGATAGCCTTCTGCGATCGCGCGGCGCAGATCCGCCGCAAACGGATTGTTCAGCCACGTCATCATCATGCCGAGTTGCCGCCCGGCGCGATGGGCCGCTTCAACCATGCTCGCGCATTCGCGCACCGTCGGCGCCATCGGTTTCTGACACAATACGTGCATGCCCGACTCCAGCGCGGCGATCGTCTGCTCGGCATGAGCAGGGTTCGGCGTGCTCACGTCCAGCATGTCCAGACCCGGGGCCAGGACGTCCTCGAACCGCGCGGTCCAGCGGGGGATGCCGAACTGCTCGGCGACCGCGCGCGCGTGGTGCGGGTCGATGTCGTGCACCAGGACCAGTTCCGTCTCCGGTGCCTTGATGTAGTTCGGACGGTACCCCCGCGATACACCCAGCCCGGTTACACCCACTCGAAGTCTGCCCGTCTTCCCCACTGCCCGCTCCCAAAAAACTTGCCCGAGAACCCGCCTTCGCTCAACGCTTCCGCCGTCGTCCCGGGGCGCAGAAGCCTTTATACAGTTTGTATGATTTGGCGCGGTTCTGATTGGGGGAGACTGGATGCAGTCCCTTAGTACTGCCCGGCGCAAATACGCTAACGTATGGTGCGAGCGCCATGGGTGCCAGAGCAAGGCGTGCGAGGCGGCGCATACCTG
>JAFGHX010000303.1 GCA_016929905.1 Kiritimatiellia bacterium | reverse complement strand
CCTTACGGCGTTAACTACAAACGGCATATCTGGTGGTTTCTGCCGTTTGTAGTTAAGCCCGTAAGGGCTGTTCCCCGGTTTTGAGACCGCCTCGGGACTCTCGCCATGAGTGCTGGAAGCAGCGTCCGTGGCGAGCGTCCCCGCGAGCCGGATTTCGGGGCGGATTTCGTTCCTGCCTGGGCGACGGCACGACCACGTACGCATTCGTCTCTCGCGCGTCGTTTCCTGTAACGTTTCCCCCACCTCCGGCTATCAGCCCTTGGAAACAGGGCGTTCGATCAAAGATTTATGGGAGGAGCACACCAGATGATGACTCGAAATCACCGCTTTTTCCTGGGGTTTTCCGCCTGTTGTTGGGCATGGCATGCCGTTGAGGCCGCGACGGTCGCGACGCCGAGCTTCAACAAAGCGCATGGGTTCTACACCTCGGCGTTCAGTGTGACCGTCACCACCGCCACGTCCGGCGCCACGCTGTTCTACACCACGGACGGCAGTGTGCCCACCACCTCGTCGACCCGCTACACCGGCGCGGTCAGCATCCCCGGTACCCGCTGCCTGCGCGCCGCCGCGTTTATGAGCGGGCTGACGCGTTCGAAGGTTACGACCGCGACCTACATCTTTCTTGGCGACATCATCAAGCAGGCGAAACTGCCCGCAGGTTGCCCCGCCCAATGGCGGAATATGTTCGACTGGGGTACGCCCCAGACGATCGCCGCCGACTACGAGATGGACCCGGACGTCGTGAACGACGCGCGGTACAAGAACACGATCGTGAACGATCTGAAAGCGATTCCGACGCTTTCGATCGTGGGCAAGACCGCCGATATGCTCGGCAGCTACGGTGTGCAGTGCCGCAGCACGCACGACGGCGAGTTCGCCTGCTCCGTCGAGCTGATCCATGCCGACAACCCGAGCAAGGGCTTTCAGATCGATTGCGCGATCCGGCCGCACAGTTGGGTGATGGAGAAACGAGCCTACCGGCTGCTGTTCAAGAGCCCGTTCGGGCCGACGCAGTTGACTTACCCCATTTTCGAGGACGCGCCGCTGAACGCCGGCGGCGCGGCGTCGCGTTTTGACCGGCTCGTGTTGCGCTGCGGGAGCAACGACCGCTGGGGCGGCGACAACGGGACCTACGCGCAGGACGAATGGGCGCGCCAGAGCCAGATCGCCATGACGGGCTACGGCGCGCACGGCACGTTCATGCATACGTACATCAACGGCCTGTATTGGGGCGTGTACAACCCTGTGGAGCGGCCCGACGAATCGTTCCTGGCCGCCTACTTCGGGGGCAACAAAGCCGACTATTTCGCGCAGCACCATGCCGGCGACCTCAGTGGGAACGACGACCGCTGGGACTACCTGATCAACACGCTCGGGACCGTGGACCTGTCCGGCTCCGCCCGGTACGAAGAGCTGAAACAGTATCTCGATGTCGAACAGTTCTGCGACTATATCCTCCTGCATTGGTACAGCGGGTGCGGCGACTGGGTGTCGCCCGGCTGTGCCAACCATTTCGCCGGCAACCGCAACAGTCCGGCCGGCCCGGCCCGCTATTTCGTCTGGGACCACGAGAGTTCGTGGTTCGTGAACCCTCGCGTGGCCGGGCGTTCGTATACGGGCGCCTGGGTCAAGCCGCAGTTCCTGACCAGCGCCGAAGGCAGCAGTTGGCCCTACAACGCGAGTTCGGGCGCGCGCATTTCGAGGCTGTTCCGGAATGCGTTGCGGAACGCCGACTTCCGCACGCTGTTCGCCGATCGGCTCTACACGCACGGTTTCAACGGCGGCGCATTGACCGATGCGGCGTCCAAGGCGCGGTGGGACGCGATCTGCGCCTACATCGAGCGCGCGATGGTCGGCGAGTCGGCGCGCTGGGGTGATACGTGGCAGCAGCCCGCACCCGTTGCCACGCTGGACGATACCTGGAAGCCCGCGCGGAACACGGTGCGGAACTACATGACGGGCAACGCGACGCGACTGCGCGACAAGTGCCGGGCTCAGACGATGAACGGGTACAAACTCTACCCGTCGCTCGACCCGCCGACCTACAGTCAGAACGGCGGCACCGTAGCCGCCGGATTCCAGCTTCGGATCAGCGAACCGGCCACGACCGGCGACATCTACTACCGAACCGACGGCGAGGACCCGCGCGTGTCCGGCGGCGGCGTTCGCACGGGCACGGCGTCCAGCGCCGCCAGCTTCACGCTGACCTTGAACGCGACCGGTACCGTGAAAGCGCGCTGTAAGAACGGCGCGACCTGGAGCGCGCTCGCGGAAGCCACGTTCACCGTAACGGGCGGAACCAGCATTCCCGCCGCGCCGGGCAACCTGGCGGCCGCCGCCCAATCGTCCAATTCCATCAAGCTGACGTGGACCGACAACAGCGGCAATGAGACCCAGTTCAAGATCGACCGCCGCGTCAGCGGCGGGAGCACCTGGGATCGCATCGCCGCGCCCGGCGCGAACGTGACCACCTATACCGATTCGGGCCTGGCGGCCGGCACCACCTACTACTATAGGGTCAAAGCGAGCAACGCCAACGGCGATTCCGCCTACTCCAACGTGGCGGGCGCGACCACCGAAAGCGCCGCGCAGCCGCAAATCGCGGTGAGCACCGCGTCCGTTTCCGTCAGTTGCGAGCAGGGCGAGAACCCCGCCAACACGACCTTCCAGGTCTGGAACGGGGCGGACGGCACGTTGCGCTACACGATCACCGACGACACCAGCAAGCTGAGCGTCGCGCCGGCTTCCGGCACGTCGGCCGGCACGGCCGACAAACGGACGCACACGATCAGCTGGACCACCGCGGATCTGGCGCCGGGCGTCTACGAGCGCACGATCACCGTCGCGGACGACGGCTCCGGCGCGGCCAACAGCCCCGTGACGGTTGCCGTCCGCATCACGGTCAGCGAGGCCGCCGCGCCGCCCGCCGCACCGAGCGGGCTGACGGCCGCGGCGCTGTCGCCCTCCGAAGTGCGGCTGAGCTGGACGGACAACAGCGACAACGAGGAGGACTTCAAGATCCGGTGGAACCCGGCCGGCGCACCCGAGAACTCGACCGCCATCATCGTGCCGGCCGATACGAGCGCCTACACGCATACGGGTCTGAGCCCGAATACGGCCTACGTGTATATCATCAAGGCTGTGCATACGACGCTCGGCGACTCGGCCTACACCGATCCGGTGGAGGTGACCACGCCGGACGATACGCCCGCTCCGACGGCGTTCACCGCCTACAACGATCTGGCCTGGGAATCGGGGCAACTGGCGCTGAACATCACCGCCTACAGCCGGGGGCAGGGCGGTGCGCTGGTGGATTACCGTACCGGCGCGGCGCTCGGCGCGCGTCTCTCGCTCGACAGCGGCGGGAGCGGCCCGTATCTCGACCAAGGCGCGAACGCCGCCGGCGGCACGGACGCCGGCGCGGTATTCAACGGCATCGTAGACTGCCGCGGGCTCATCGCCTACGACGCGGCGAACCTGGTCATGCGCTTCAGCGGCCTGGACCCCGCATTGAGCTACGAAGTGGTCGTGTTCGGCAACCGCGACAACGCCCTGTACACCGACCGGATCACGAAGAACTGGATCGGCGGGGCGGACAGCTTTGTGAACGCGGCGAGCGCGGGCGCGGACTTCTCCGGGCCGGCCGACGCTTCGACCGGAATCGCGAACGGGTACAACACGGCCAACGGGTACGTGGCGCGGTTCACGGAGGTGGACCCCGGCGCCGACGGGCTGTTCGAGCTTCACGTCTACGACAACGAGTCGGCGACGGCCCCGAAGTTCTACGTCAACGCCGTGATGCTGAGCGCCTACGGGGCGGGCGGCAACACGGTGGTCGAGCTGCGCGTGGACTCCAGCACGCGCGACGTGGAGGAGCGTGTGGGCAGCGGAACGCTGTACGTCAACAGCAGCGACCTGGAGATGGTCATGGACGGGAGCCGCGAGCAGATGGTCGGACTGCGGTTCGGGCCGGTGCCGATTCCGTACGGGGCGACGGTGCGCGCCGCGTACGTGCAGTTCACGGCCGACGAAGCGCACACGGAGTCAACCCGCCTGACGATCCAGGGCGAGGCGGCCGACGATTCGCGCCGTTTCGGCGGCTCAACGGTATCGAGTCGCGCACGTACCCTGGCGAGCGCAAGTTGGAGCCCGCCGGGATGGGCGATCGGCGAGGCGGGCGCCGCGCAGCGCACGCCCGACCTGTCGGCGCTGGTGCAGGAGATCGTCGATCGACCGGGCTGGGCGAGCGGTAATCATCTGGCCCTGATCGTCACCGGCAGCGGCCGGCGCGTGGCCGTTGCGTTCGACAAAGACCCGGCTCAGGCCGCACTGCTGCACGTGGAGTACGGCGCCGCGGCGGCTGCCGCCACGGGCGCCGGGCCGGTCGCGACGGGCGCGGCGGCGCCGCCCCCGCCGCCTGGCGACGCGGACGCCAACGGGCTGGACGACCTGTGGGAGTACCAGTACTTCGTGAACGGGGTCGGCGCGCCCGATGCGGACACGGACGGGGACGGGCTGTCGAACCTGGAGGAATTCATCGCCGGGTCCGACCCGGACGGCACGGACGCCGAATATCTCGGCGTCAAACTGGCGGTGGTGGACGGCCGGCTCACGCTCACGCTGCCGGCGGTCATCCCGCAGGCCGCCTCCTACGCGGGCCAGGCCCGGTTCTACGCGCTCGAGACCTGCGCGCACGCCGCGGGCGCCGGCGGTTGGTCGATCGTGCCGGGCTACGAGCGCGTCGAGGCCGCCGAGCAAGCCGTGACTTACGCCCCGCCGGCGGACGAACATGCCGGGTTCTTCCGCGTTCGCGTCTGGTTGGAAGAGTGAAAAGCCTGTAACGTTTCGCCTCGCTCGCGCTATTCCGGATGAAAAGGGCACCGCCGGCTGCGCGTGGTGGCTCGAAGGTTGATGCGTCGAATCAGAGGAGTATCGTCATGAGGCCGTTCTTCCCGTGTCAGGTGCTGAATGAGACCGAAATTCAGAAGATCCATGCCGGCGCACTGTCGATTCTGGCCCGCACGGGCCTGCGTGTCGAACACGACGGGCTGCGCGACCCGCTCGCCGCGTTCGGCGCTCAGTGCGACAGCGCCGAGCGCGTTCGGTTCCCTGAACCGCTGGTCGAGCGGTTTCTGGCCGATTCCGACCGCTTGGACTACGCGACCGTCACCCCGCGGGTCGGCGGCGGCGTCGGCGTCTCGTTGGGCCTGTATCTGGATCCGGAAACGGATACGCACGTGCCCTGGCAGGAGGAGACGCTGCTGGGCTACATCAAGCTGGCCGGCCTGCTCGAGTACGTCGGGCGGGTCGGGATCCAAGTCAATCCCGTTGGGCCGCCGCGTGTGACCCAGCCGCTCGAGGCACGCATCCTGGCCTGGAAGTACAACACCGGGCTCGGCGGCTGCATCCAGAGGACGGAACTGTGCCCCTACCTGCTCGACATGTACGGAATCATGGCGGACGCCACCGGCAAAGCCGCGACGGAAATCGAGGTGCCGCACGTGTACATGGTCAGCCCGCTCGTCATTCCCCGGGCCGTCGCGGAGCAGGTCTTGTTCTTCCGGGAACACGGGATTCGGGTCAACATCAGCAATATGATCAGCGCGGGCGGGAGCGGACCGGTCACGCTGGCAGGCAGTATTGCGCTGAACGTGGCCGAGCGAATCGCACTCGGAATCCTCGGCCGGGCACTGCACGGCAGCCGGAGTTGGACGCTGCGCTGCAACATCTCGCCACTCGACATGCGGACGATGAGCCACCCGTATGGGCGGCCCGAGCAGATCCTGGCCAACCTGGCCATGGCCCAGCTCGCCCGGCACTACGAGGTGCCGTTCAACCCGCACTGCGGCCACAGCGACGCGAAGCGCCCGTCGGTCGAAGCGGGTATGCAGAAGATCTTCAGCGCCTGGCCGTGCATTTTGACGGGCCGGGCAAGCATCATGGCCGGCCGGCTCGCGGGCGACGCGGTCTACTCGCCGATCCAGATGATCCTCGACAACGAACTGATCGGCGCCGTGCGCGGGACGCTGCGCGGGTTCGAGGTCAACGACGACACGCTCGCGCTCGATGTCATCGACCGGGTCGGCCCGGGCGGCTTCTTCACGGCCGACGAACACACGGCGCTCAATTTCCGCGACGCGCAATGGCAGCCCGTGATCTGGTCGCGCGAGGCCGCCCAGGCCTGGCTGAACGACGGCCGGAAGATCGACGCCGAGAAGGCGCTCGAGATCTGGCACGAGCTGATGGCCCAACCCGACCCGGAACCCCGCATCGACGACAAGACCGAAGAGCGGCTGCGGGCCGTCGTTGCGCGCGCGGCAAGTGCGATTGGCGGCTAATGCGGGCTTCGCCCGCAACCCGGAGGTCAGAGGTCAGCGAGGCCGGCGCCCGCGGCTGCGCCGGATATGACGAGGTGGAAACCTTGTTGTGAGCGCCGCTTGCCCTCCGTAGCGCTGCGCGAAGGCGGGTCGTAATCTTCGTCGATCCCGCCGCTGCGGCGGGGGTTTTCGAGTAAGTTCTCGAGCAAGTTCTCGAGTAAGTTCTCAAGCAAGTCTCAGGTCAGAGTTCAGCGGCTATTCTAAGTACTGCCCGGCGCAAATACGCTAACGTATGGTGCGAGCGCCATGGGTGCCAGAGCAAGGCGTGCGAGGCGGCGCATACCTG
>JAFGHX010000302.1 GCA_016929905.1 Kiritimatiellia bacterium | reverse complement strand
CTGGCATATGTGCGAATCGGTTGCGCACGCACGTTGTTGGCGTGCTCAGGCCTTCAGCAACTCGCGCACGGCCGCGCTGTGCGTATGCTGAGCCAGCACGCCAAGCTGGTCGACGGTGAAGCGTTCTCTCGCCTCGCGCAACGGGTCCGCCGCCCAATCGCCCAGGTAAAGCAGACATCGCAGCGTATCGCGATCCACGTGCTTGCCGGGATCCGCTCTCGCCAGTCGCACACACAGCGCCCTGGCGATATGAGCGCGAGTGGTTTCCGGCTTGTCTCGTTCCAACTCAATCCACCAATCGAACGGCTCCAACCCGTCGAAATACCATTGGGCGAAGAGTTTGAGATGCTCATCCGGATCCTTCAGGAGGGCCTGCCGCTCCTTTTCGGATGGGAACCGCGCGTGGGTCTTTCGGGCCAGCTCCAGACAGAACAGATCGAATAGGATCTTCACCCATAGCGACCCCTCTTCCGCCACTTCGCTTCGGCCGCCGCCATAAGACCGGAAGCCGAACAGCACGCCTTGCGCAGAGAGTGCAACGAGCTTGCGTCCGATGGTCCGTCCGTCGCCGTCCTTCAGATACAACACCCGTTTGTTGATCTCGACGGCGTTGGCCACCGTTGAGAAGGCGTTGTACTGATCGACCGAGAGACACGTGTCGAACAGGTTGCCCATCTGGAGTATCTTCAGAGGGTCCGTCTCAATGTGGGCTGTCCAGGGCTTGCCTTTCATGGCATACCGGCGCCTGAAGCCCTTGAGCCAGACCGCCGGCTCGAAATGGGGCGCCGTGCTCACCTTCCTGAGAAAGGCTTGGTTCTTCGGGTGACGCACCGCCCAGTCGCGGTCGCCTGTCGTGAGCGCCCGCAGCAGATCGCGAAGCAGCCGCTTGTTCGTCCGCGTATTGCGATACAACACGAGGGCGTTGTGCCAGTCGGGATCATTGACGGTCTGCTCAACCCCCGGCAGCACGGCCTGCCAGTGTTCGAGCAGGGTGGCTTGGACCGCCTGTTCGAGGGCGGTCAACTTGGCCATCTGCAGTTGCTTGGGATAGACCTTCGCCAGGCCATCGCAGATGGATGCGTTCATCGCCGCCGGGTCCGCCAGCAAGGCCTCGAGGTTGCGGCGGCGTTTTGCCGCAGACGGGCCTGGATCGGCGCTCTCCGCCCGGCGTTGCAGGGCATCCAGCTCACGCCGCGCAAGATGGGGCCGATCGAGCACTTTCTGAATGTCGGGCGGCAGGGCGTCCGGTTGCCCGCCCATTTTGCGGTAGGCCTGCAACTGAATCAGGGCGCCTCTAATCTCCCGGTTGAGCCCGGCGGGCCATGCCGCCGCATCGGCAGCGGCCGGCGTCGTCCAGGCGCGCAAGCGCTCGTTCAGGCGGTCAGCGGACTGGAGCCGCGCCACGAGCGCTATCTGTTGAAGCAGCGCGAGCATGCGCTCGATCCATTCCGTGCGTTTCGCGCATTCCCGGAGGAATTCCTTCACGCCGTCAAGCTCATGCAAGGCCTGCCATCCCTTGAGCGCGGAGTCAGGGTAGCGCTGGCAGTCGGATTTTGCGCGCAGCAGACCGGTGAGGCGTGCGGCGTCGCCGCCCGCGAGCAACGCCGCCAGTCGGCGGTCTTCAGTATCATGCGCGAAGTACGTGGGCGGGCCGTCTCGTCTCTGCCGCATGGCGGCTTCGTCCAGACGCTCGCAATGCTCGAGAATCGCGGCGGCCAGCCGGGGCTTGCCTCCATAGCCGGCTTGCTCCCAAAGAAACAGGATCTCGAAGATTCCCGCTCTGTCTTCGAAGGCCTTGCACAGTTCCGGCCAGCCCCCCTTGATCTGGTGCGGAATCGTAGGTCGCCGCCTTTCCCTGTGAGTGGCCGCGGCCGCCAGTTGGTCGGCGATCCACATGTTGCGCGCGAGGAAATCGCACATCTTCCGCTGTTCGCCGGAGGAACCGTAGAGGTGAAAGTCTATGGCCCCAACGCAAACGCTCGCATCGTTCCATGAAAGGAGTCCGCGAGTCGCCGCCTGGTCGGCCCAGCGCGTCAAGGCGCGCTCGACCTTCGGCTCATCGCGCTGGAAGATACGGAGCCAGTCATGCGCGGCTCCAAGCGCACCCGCCTCCTCGAGCCGTGCGAGCCAGTGCACGAAACGCATCAGGGCGCCGACCCGCCGCGGGAGGAACGACGCGGCGTCTCTCACAAGCCCGCGCTCCAGAATCAGCCGGAACATGTCCATCGAGAGGCCAGGCGCCTGAGCCAGCAGCAGAACGGCGCGTGCCATCCGCCTCCGATGGGTATCCCCGTCCGCCTCGTTGACGATCGACTCCTCAAGCAGTCCCAGCCCTTCAAGGCAACGCGGCAAGCCGCCGCTTTGTTCACGGGCAAACACGATGCCGGTTTCCAGGGCGGCGACCGCCGAGCGAAGGCCCGCGAAACCGTCGGGCCCGGGCGCACATCGTTCCCGGCACAGATCGAGCACGGTCACAAAATGAGCCGTGCTTTCCGGCAAGTGCATGCCGCCGGCATGACGCGCGATAAGACCGGCAACAGAATGCTGCCAACCCGCCATAGCCGCTTCGCGCGCGTCAGGCCGCGCTCTGGGCGGTCTCTTCGAGCCCTCTACGAAGACTTCCGTCCTGCGCTCCAGTTCGTGCGTGTACCGATCCAGGGCGTGCAGGACAGGGCTGAGCGCTCTGAGCAGGGCTGCCAGTGCCGGCTTCTCCCCGGCCAAGACATATTCCAGCAACACCAGCCTGATCAGGCTCGCATTCTGTGCCGCGTCATGAGGCACAAGTTGAAACGTCGCTTGCCGTTGGCCCGGTTGCGGGCCGCATCGGCAAAGCAGGTCTGCCGGCCATTGCGGGAACCGCCGCGCGGCTGCCGCCCATGCGGTCAAAGCTTGAGGCAGAGGCACATTGGGATTCTTCCTGGCCAACGCGATTGCTGCGGCACGCATGCCGGGCCCGCCCGTATTGCGTGGGTTGTGAAGCCAGTCCGCAAGCGCGTCCTCGCCCAGCAGAGTTGACGGCCGCGCGTCGTCCGGTCCGAGCCACAGGCAAAGCTCTTCGAGGGCCATGGCTTCGGGCGTTCGTGCCCCGAGTGCGGCCACTGTCGGGAACAGGGCGCCAGCCGTATTCAGTCCCTTTTCCGCCCGACCCCGCCAGGCGTCGACATTGTCGAGGATGCGAGGCAGCGCCTTGGGATAGCGGTCGGCAAGCTTGACCGCAAACGCCGTCGTGGCGATCAGCTTGCCGGTGACCGGGCCGACGAGCTCGATTGTCGGGTTCACGAGGCCGTGCCGCTGTTCCGGATCGCATTCTGCGGCCGGGTCGGGTGCCGCGTACTTCAATCGGACGGCGTAGAGGCCGGGCGCGCGCGCCCTGAGCGCCAGAGCCATTACCTCCGATATCGGGCGGTATCCCGCCTTTTCGGCGCGAGGATATCCGTCGGCGGACCCCGTCCAGTAGACGAGCGGCCATTCGAGCCATGCCGCTCGCCGCACAATGTCGCGCGCGCCAAGCCGTTTCTCGGCGTTCTTTCGCCCTTTCCGGATCTTCTCGTCGCCGGGCAGTTCGAATTGGGCTCGGTCTCTGTGCTTCATCCCTCATACTCTAGCGGTTTTTCGATGAAGATACACGCTTCTGCGTGGATAACCTGGAAATGGATGCCTGTCGAGGAGGAACTCGCCGGAGTGAGCAAGACTCCCTGGGGAAGGCCTGGTCAGCCGCCCGGTAGCGAAATCACTGAAACCGAACGGAGTATCCGATTCGGGCGCTTTGCCCGAGAGGATGCGCGCGAACGCGGCGAGAAACCGGCGGAGTTCAACTTCCTGGGTTTCACACATTACTGCGGAAGGACCAAGGGAGGACACTTCAAGGCGGAAAGGCGAAGGCGGAAGGACGACGGCGGAGGCTATCTAAGTACTGCCCGGCGCAAATACGCTAACGTATGGTGCGAGCGCCATGGGTGCCAGAGCAAGGCGTGCGAGGCGGCGCATACCTG